>JAJPZC010000132.1:5411-29369 GCA_021204585.1 Clostridia bacterium | reverse complement strand
CCCATGGGGATGTATACGGTGCCCACGTGCAACACTTTGGTGACGCAGTTCTCCGGGGCGGCATCAGCGTTGGGGATGAAGATGAGCTCCTTGGCGCCGGAAAGCTTTAAGATGCTGTCCATGTTGGCTGTTATGAGGCGGCGGCTGTCGGTTACAATGTACATGGAAACCTTGCGTGCGGGAGGGCATCCCACTTCGGTCTTGACGCCACGTACGGCCGTTATGATGTCCATGATGCCTGCGAAGGTCTCAGCGTCCTTGCGGTATGTAAGCCTGGAGTTGTACCTCGGGTACTCCTTGGTCATTATGGAGCCTTCGGTGCCGGGGATGCTGCGGTATATCTCGTCCGTTATGAAGGGCACAAAGGGGTGCAGAAGGCGCAGGGCGTTGTCCAGCACGTATACAAGGACGGAGGCCTGTTCCGTCTGGCGGTCTGTCTTTAAGACCGGCTTTGCAAGCTCTATGTACCAGTCACAGAAGTCGGACCACATGAAGTCGTAGAGTATCTGGCAGGCCACGCCAAGCTCATACTTGTTGAGGGCCAAAGTGACGTCGCGGATGACGGACTGCAGGCGGGATATTATCCACTTGTCCGCAGAGGACAGACGGAACGTGGAGATGGGCTTTATCTCAACGCCTTCGCAGTTCATTATTACGAACCTGCTGGCGTTCCATATCTTGTTCATGAAGTTGCGGCATGACTCCACCTTGGCGTCTGTGTACCTGGTGTCGTTCCCGGGGGAGACTCCCATCATGAGGGAGAATCTTAAGGAGTCTGCGCCGTACTTGTCTATGACCTCCAGAGGGTCCACGCCGTTGCCAAGGCTCTTGGACATCTTGCGGCCCTTTTCATCGCGCACGAGGCCGTGAAGGAGGACGTCGCGGAAGGGAACCTTGCGCATGTGCTCCAGGCCGGAGAATATCATTCTGGCAACCCAGAAGAATATGATGTCATAGCCGGTTACGAGTACGTCCGTGGGGTAGAAGTATTCGAGGTCCGAGGTGTCATCCGGGTAGCCAAGCGTGGAGAAAGGCCACAGGGCGGATGAGAACCAGGTGTCCAGGACGTCCTCGTCCTGCTGTATGTTCTGAGAGCCGCACCCGGGGCATGCGGCGGGGTCTGTCTTGGAGCAGATCTCGGCGCCGCAGTCCTGGCAGTACCAGACGGGGATTCTGTGCCCCCACCAGAGCTGCCTGGAGATGCACCAGTCCTTTACGTTCTCCATCCAGTTGTAGTATATCTTGGCGAATCGCTCCGGTATGAAGGAGACCTTTCTGTATGTTACGGCATGAATGGCGGGGCCGGCGAGTGGCTCCATCTTTACGAACCACTGGCGGGATATCATGGGCTCCACCGTGCTGTGGCACCTGTAGCAGTGGCCCACGTTGTGTGTGTGGGGCTCTATGGAGGCAAGGAAGCCGCCCTCTTCCAGGTCCTTTACAAGGTTCTTCCTGCACACGTAGCGGTCCTGCCCCTCATACTTGCCGGCGTTTGCGTTCATGGTGCCGTCATTGTTCATGACGCACACCTGCGGCAGATTGTGCCGCTGGCCCACTTCAAAGTCGTTGGGGTCATGGGCGGGCGTTATCTTTACGCATCCCGTTCCGAACTCCATGTCCGCATGCTCATCCGCAACCACGGGGATGGGCTTGTTCACTATGGGCAGGATAACGTTCTTTCCTATGTACTGCTGATATCTGGGGTCATTGGGGTTTACGGCCACGGCGGTGTCGCCGAACATTGTCTCCGGCCTTGTTGTGGCGACCTCAAGGTATGCCCCGGAGCCGTCTTCCAGGAAGTAGCGGATGTGCCAGAAGAAGCCGTCCTCCTCTGCATACTCAACCTCTGCGTCCGAGATGGCCGTCTTGCACTCCGGGCACCAGTTTATGATCCTGTTGCCCCTGTATATGAGGCCCTTGTTGTAGAGGTTCACGAAGACTTCACGCACGGCCTTGGAGCGCTTTTCATCCATTGTGAAGGCGAGGCGGGACCAGTCACATGAGCAGCCCAGCTTTCTTATCTGGCTGCAGATGCGGCTCTCATACTTGTCCTTCCACTCCCACGCACGCTCCAGGAACTTTTCGCGGCCTAGCATCTCCTTGGTGAGGCCTTCGCCTTTGAGCATGTCCACCACCTTCACCTCTGTGGCGATGGATGCATGGTCCGTGCCGGGGAGCCAGAGGGTGCAGTATCCCTGCATTCTCTTGAAGCGCACTATGGTGTCCTGCAGGGTGTCATCCATTGCATGCCCCATGTGCAGCTGCCCCGTAACGTTCGGCGGGGGCATTATGACGGTGAAGGGCACCTTGCTGTCATCCCTTACTGCCGTAAAATATCCGTTCTCTTCCCAGTCCTTGTACAGCCTGTCCTCAAAGTCCTTGGGTGAATATGTCTTCTCCATCATGATGCGTCTTCTCTCCGGCTTTCCGCCTGCTCCTTCGGTCTTCTCTCTCGTATCTTCCCTTCAGAAACTTGGTTTCAATTATATGCGTTCTCCCCTCGTATGTCAAACTTAATAGCCGCCGCAGGAAACCAAATTGCGCCAAAAATTCAGCCCGCCGCACAGCCCCTCCAGAGGGCCTTCATACGCCCGCTCAGAGGCGTTTTTGGCAACAGAAAACCGCCCCCCTGGAGCGGTCTGCCTTCCGTATAAAGTGCCGCATATGTGCGCATAACGGGCACATGGGGCTATATGAGCGATATGGCTATGGCCTTCTTGCCCTCGTACAGGTTGATGTGCGTCATGCCGTGGGATATGAGGAAGTCCTCGGCGGCCTTGGCGCCCCTCTGGTAATCTGCAGCCTTGTGTGCGTCGCTGCCGTACGTGAAGTCCTCTCCGCCCAGCTCTATGTACCTTTCCAGGATGGACGTGTCTGTCACGAACGGGCCTTCGAGGCCCTTGCATGAGCCGTTGAGTTCCAGGCTTATATTGCGCTCCATAAGAGCCTTCAGGATGCGGTCAATCCTGTCCGGGAAGTCCTTGTACTCCAGCTTCTTGTTCTCATACGGGGCATATCTTGCCACGTACCCTAAGTGTCCCAGGATATGAAAGTCCACGCCGCAGGTTATGCTCTCGTACACGGCGTCCAGGTACATGCCGTACGCCTGCTCTTTCGTGAGCCCCTTGAAGAACTCCGGGAAGTAGCAGTCCCCGCGCCCTTTGAGGGTGTGAACGCTCATAATCATGAAGTCCAAAGGAAGCTTTTCCAGCTCCTTGTACTTCTTGACCGCCTTGTTCCTGTACCCCAGCTCCACGCCCTTGAATATCTTGACCGGGGACTTGACCAGCATCCTGTCTATCTCGGCGATAAATCCTTTCATATCCGCAAGCTGGCCCTTCTCTCCGTCCAGATAGGCGTCATAATCATAATGCTCCGCAAACCCCAGGGACACTTCCCTGCAGCTTATTGCCGCACGTATGTAATTGCCCGGCTCCTCCTCGCTGTCGAACGAGTATCTTGTATGTATGTGCATGTCTGTCATGGCTCTCTCTCCTGCGGCTCCGGATGTATGTAAAAATTATACCATACGGCATATGCATAAAGCAACAGCCATATAGGGCTGGCCTGTCACAAATTTATATGACTTAATGCCGGGAAGACGCCTGCCCGCCTCCCTGAGGCAGTTTCTCAAGGATGCTTTGGACCCATGCGCAGTCATGGCCCGGGTTGGCGGTCAGACCGCATATAACTGCCACGCTTTGCACTTCCGCCACAAGCGTTAAGTCCTTGGTGTTGTCTATAAAGCATATGCTGCCGCAGTGCGGCGCAGCCTTCAGAAGGCCGTCCTGTGACTGGAAGTAACGCCTCAGCACCGTTTCCTCCGGAACGCCGTGGCCCCCGTGAGCCACACGGAAGGCAACCCTTCCCATGGCAATGTCCGGCGAGGCAACGCCTGCATAGAGCATATGAACGGCATAGCCGAGTTCCTTTGCCCTCCGGATGGAGCTCTGTATGGAAGAACCGCAAAGGGTGGTTTCATGGTTGCATGTCTCCCCGGCGGAGAAGCACCGGTCAAGACGCCTTAAAACATCTCTGCCCGCTGTAACCTGTGCCGCAGGGCTGCGCCAGTCCAGGCCCATCTCTTCAAGTGTCTCGTCCGCATTGAGCCGTATGCCGGGTATCCGGGCCGGATCCCCTGCATTGGCCGTCCTGTACAGCGTGGTTTTGCCGGCACCGTTTACGCCTGCTATGATTATATACCGTTTATCCTTGCACATCCTGCTTCACCCCTATAGCCCCCTGCGGCGGCATGCGTGCATCTATTTCATATGCAGACTGTACAGGCAGGCCTGTGTGGAAGTCAAGGGACGCAATACCGTTTGGCGTCTTTGAGAGGTTGTGCGAAACGCCAGAATGCCGCCGGCAGATTGCAACCAGTGCTGTTTTGCGAAGTTTGAGCCTGCAATTGTTGACACTCGAGGGCGGAATTTGCTAAAATGCAGGCAACTATGGAAAATAACGATGAGCAGACAAACCAGGCGGTCCCCGAAGGGGAAGCGCCTGCAAAGAATCAGCATCACGGGCTGATTGCCGCCCTTACGGTCATCCTGTCCGTCATACTTGCCGCCGTGATATTCCTTGTCATGTGGTACTGGGGGGATTCATATCCGGATCTGAAAGACTTCAAGGAGTCCATTGCCATCCCAGGCCTGGATGAAGGCGCCACGCCCGCAGGCATTGAAGTGTTCAAGCCCACGTCAGGAGACTATTCCGGCGAGGAGTTCATCTTCACCGCCGCCAACATGAAGGACGGCACCTCAAGGATATACGTAACGGGAAAGACCCGCGGGTATTGCGGATACGTGACCCTTGCGTATGAGAACGGAGACCCCTTCACGGAGGGCGTGAACGGCATCGCGCTGGACAACTACACCATGTGGGTTGCATCCGGCACCACTGTGTATGTAGACCACAGCAGCACAAACAACGCCGTCATAAACAGCATCATCTCAAGAGCCATCGAAAACGAGGCAGAGGAATACGAGATGCAGTCCGTAGAGTTCACGGGCTCATTTGCTGCCAACTGCAACGCAGACTTCATATTCCTGTACTACGGCACCTCCACCAACTACCTCTATGTGGGCGAGACCAGGGCCGCAAAGGACGCAACGAGAAAGGTTGAGACATCCGGCGGAGACACGAACAACGCCCTCATGATTGCATACCAGGAGAGCACCGGGCAGACGTACGGTCTCGTGAACCTCTCCGACACGTATGACAAAGACGGCAATGAGGTGACGGCGCCGAAGATAACTTCCATGTACTGCATCCCGTCCAGCATAACGGGCGCAGCCGTTACGGACTCCGCAGGAACGAATGAGCTGGCGCTCATACAGGACAACGGGTACAAGTCCTCCACCATGCTGGTGTATGACTTCTCATCCAGCACAGGCATGACGAAGAGCAGCCAGAAGTACAATGCTCTGTACGGCGGCTCCTTCCGCTTTGACGGCCTGTACGGAAAGGCCGGCTCTGCGTACACGGACGGCACAATAAAGGTATATACCGCAGACAGCGCCCATCTGGACTACACATACACTCTCCCCGCTCTCGCAGGTGAGCTTGCCGTAGGCGCCAATGATGAAACCATATACGTGCTATTCAAATCCGGAGCTTCCGGTTACAAGGCCAAGGTGCGCCAGATAACCAGGGAAGTGTACAGGATAGACCTTCCCGGCAAGGACTGATCTGCATGGTCCGTTAACTTAAGAACGTTCAAAAAGGACTCTCTCCTGAGGGTCCTTTTTTGCTGCCCGCATGGGGCTTTGTTGCAGCCCGCATGGGGCTTTATTGCTGCCCGCATGGGGCTTATATGAGACTTATAGCGGCTTTAAGCCGCCTGCGGCAGGGTTATGCCGCTATTTGCAGAAGGCCACGCAGGCCTCGTACAGGGAGTATACGTCCGCCTTGGAGATGAGCTCATAGGGAGCATGCATGGAAAGGACGGGGACGCCTATGTCCACGGTGTCTATTCCGAGGTTTGCTATGTACATGGCCACGGTTCCGCCGCCGCCCATGTCTATCGCACCCAGCTCTCCCGTCTGCCATATGACGCCGGCGGCGTCAAAGGTGTCGCGGATAAAGCCCATGTACTCTGCCGGGGCATCGTTCGTGGAGGACTTGCCGCGGGCTCCTGTGTACTTGGAGATGGCTGCGCCGCAGGACACGTATGCAGCGTTGCGGGCCTCGAAGACCTGCGAGTATGTGGGGTCATAGCCTGCGGTCACGTCCGCTGAGATGCACTTGGAATGGTAGCGCACCTCTATGGGGTTGGCGCCGAATGAGGCCGCTATGGTGTCTATGACGTCGTTTATGACCTTGCTCTGCATGCCCGTTGTGCCTTCGCTGCCCGTCTCTTCCTTGTCCGCAAAGACAGCCATTACGGTGTGCGGCGAGTCACAGTCCAGCACGGCGCGCATCTCGGGGTATGCGCAGACCTTGTCATCATGTCCGTATGCGAATATGAGGGCCCTGTCAAAGCCTATGTCCCTTGCCTTTCCGGCCGGAACTAAGCACAGCTCTGAGCACTGGAAGTCTATCTCCGTCATGCCGTACTTCTCATTGAGAAGCTTTAAGATGGCGTCCTTCACCTTGCCCTTCTTGTCCTTGTCCTTAGCCTCTCCCCCTTCGTCTGCGGCCTCATCCTTCAAAGGAACGGCGCCTATGACTGCGTTGAGGCTCTCTCCCTCTATGGCCTTCGCCGTGGGCTTGGAGTTCTGCTCACCGGAAAGGTGCGGCAGAAGGTCCGTTATGTAGAATACGGGGTCTCCCTCCTCGTCTCCTATGTTGATCTCCTTCTTCTCCCCGCCGGGCAGCATGACGACGCCCTGAAGGGTCATGGGGATAGTGGTCCACTGGTACTTCTTTATGCCGCCATAGTAGTGCGTCTTGAGATAGCACAGGCCGTCCTTCTCATACATCGGATTGGGCTTCAAGTCCAGTCTGGGAGAGTCCACATGGGCCACCATGATGCGTATTCCGTCCTTTGCCACGTCCTCTGTGCCCACACGGATTAAGAAGATGTTCTTGCCGCGGTTCACGAAGTATCTCTTGTCCCCGGCCTTGAGCTTCTCTCCGAACGAGAACGGCTTGAACCCTGCCGCCACAGCCTGCCTCTCTGCTTCCGCAGACGCTCCGCGCTCTGTCTTGGAAACGTTCAAAAACGCCTTATACTGCTCTGCAAACGCGTATATGGCGTCCATCTTCTCTGCAGACGCCTCTTCATATATGTTCTTTCTCTTGTACTTAAGATCCATGCCGGCCTCCCTCCAAAGCCCCAACAGGGGCTTCTGTATTACGTGGACAATTATAATTTCCCACAGGGAGAAAGTCAAGCGGCGCACCCTCCGTCACAGACCCGCTCCAGGCCTCCCTACAGGCCAGTTCCCAGGCACCTCCAGACCCCCTGCAGGCCCCTCCGGGCCCTTTCCGGGGCTCATATATGCCCTCATGAGGGCGTTCCCTGCACAGGGAAACGCCTGCGGAGGGAAGTCCGCAGGCGCGCAACCAAAGGAGCTGCATGCACCGTCAAACGCATGCATGTGAGCTGTTTAAGAGGCACACGTGTGCCATGTTCCGGACACGGGGCAGTCCCGCAGAGGGATTACATCATGACCATAAGCAGGATGCTTGCGAACTGCAGAGCGGTTCCGGCGATGTCAAAGAGGTGCCATATTGAATGGAAGTACTTCACCTTCTTGCCGAGGGCGTAGAACACTATGCCGCCGCTGTATGCCACCCCGCCTGCCACAAGCAGCACAAGGCAGGGTATTGATAGGGTCTGCAGCATGGGCACTATGGCTATCATGATGAGCCAGCCCATTATGAAGTACAGAACCATTGAAATGGCCTTTACAACCTTGTTGCGCATCGCTATGGCGTTCATTGTGATGCCTGCGGCGGCGCATACCCACTCTGTGATAAGGATGGGAAGCCCGAAGGGCGTGTTCCAGAGCGCAATCATGCAGTACGGCGTATATGTGCCGGCTATGAGCAGGAATATGGTGCAGTGATCGAAGATCCTGAAAACCCACTTCGCTTCGCCCACGTGCAGGAAGTGGTACAATGAGCTCATTGTGTACAGTATGACTATGCTGAGCCCGAAGACGGACACTGCCACAAGAGCCCTCGTATCCGGCCATGCGAAATGGAACAGCACTGCCCACATGACAAGCCCTATGGCTCCTCCCGCTATGTGGGACACTGCGTTGAATATCTCTTCGCCCTTCGTGTAGAATGAGCACAGCTTCTCATTGGACTTCCAGTCCGCAGCCTTCCCGGCAGAAGAATATGCCGGGCTCTTTACTGTCTTTTCCATATAACGATCCTCTGTATTCTCTCTAAGAGGCGCCAGGCCTGCGCCCTGTGTGATGCCGCCGTGTGATTCAATGCGGCGATGTGCCTGAATTTGCGCTGCGCTTTGCACTTTTGATTATACACAGGTCCGCCAGGATGTAAACCTACCATTGCCCCGTTGCAGGCTACGGACAAAGTGCCCATATCTACCTGCCGCCTCCCTTCTTCTACAGCCCTTAAAACCGTTCTACCTTTGGTAGAATGTGCGGAATATAGTCACATATTGAGACAGCTCCATATGCGGCCGGCACCGGGAGCGGATAAAATGTCCACAGGGAAAACAGAAGAGCATACAGCCGCCGGAGCCGGTTGCTGCATCCTGTGAGGGCGTCTCTGCACCCCCCTCCACCCGCATGCTCCTTCGCATGCGTGCCTGCGCGCGTGTATCATCGTGCGACATATTTCTAATACAGAGCTTTATGTTTTGAGGCATAGTACGAACATTTGTTCATGTAGGAGCTCAAAACGAACGCCGTGCACCGAGGGTCTCTCCATATAAGATAACAAATGGAGCTAATAAACCTGGTTGCTGGCGTGGATGTATGAGCCTGTGCGGGCTCTTGGATAAACATTATGCATACAATGCAGGCGGCAAGGTGTTAATCTCTAGAATTAGACCTTGTAATCCTCTATTGTGTATTCATCTCCGTTCCAATGATACTCTCTTTCAAGGGCATATGCAAAGACAGGATTGCCTTCATTGTCAAAGGCGATTACCCTGCTCTCATCAGGTGAGATCTTGTATGAATACTTATGCGGAATCCGGTTGATATACTCGTCCAAGGTGAGATCATCATTTGCCTCTGTATAAGGGTAAATATCTACTTCTCTAACAGCATACAGCGTGTCCCAGGATTCATCACACCTCTCCGGAATGTGCGCTGTACGCTTATAAACTCGAGTACCTCTCATAGTATTCGTATTTACCTCAGATACACGCTTGCACTTTGTACAGTACCAATAATGTACCCGTGGACGATGCATAAAGTGCTTCCTACACTGGTGCGTCTCATCCCACTCTTCAAGTAAATGGAACCAGAGCAGATCCGGATTATAGCTTAAAGCATCTTCTATCTCGCTGCCTAAATAAACTGCCAGATTATACTCACATGGATCATCTGTGTCACTCATAATGTGACCACATATGCATTGATATCTTGCCATTGATGCATCTCCCGGTGCAACATACTGTCCAATCTGGAAGCATTGCTTCCCCGGCTCCATATGCGACTGAATTAAAAGGAGAAAGTCTGCAACGCCGCAACGCTGCCCGGCTTTCTCCTTAAGCAACTGATTTTTCTGTTGTCCGCCAACGTTCAGTTCCTTCGGATCATAAGATCCTTCTACTGCAGGGCTTCGGGTTTTTCTGCTGCCCGCCAGCGTTCAGTTCCTTCGGATCATAAGATCCTTCTACTGCAGGGCTTCGGATTTTAGGTGCCAGTCACACCAGCGGGATGACGCCCGCCTACCAATAGCATTATACTAAACGGCTGTGTTTGTGTCAACTTGCATTGTTGTCCTATATTATGGGGGTGTGCACGTGCATGCCGCGGTGCAGGCGTATGCCGGGCCTTAGATGGCCCTCCGGCCGGGCGGATTACTCGGTGTCGGAGCGCTTGGCGGAGCTGAAGGAGAATTCGTTATCGATGACGTCCACGGTGACGGTTTCGCCGGGCAGGATGCGGCCTGCGAGGATTTCGTCGGAGAGGCGGTCCTCGATGTGGCGCTGGACGGCACGCTTGAGAGGGCGGGCGCCGTTGGTCTCGTCGTAACCGAGTTCAAGGAGCTTGTCCGTGGCGGCGTCGGTTACGGTGAGAAGGATGTTGCGGGCGGAGAGGCGCTTGGAAAGGTCCTCCACTATCTTGCCGCAGATCTGACGGCATTCGGGCTTTGAGAGCTTGCGGAAGACGATGATGTCGTCCACACGGTTCAGGAATTCGGGGCGGAAGGTTGAGCGGAGGGATTCGTTGATGGAGTCCTTCATCTTGTCGTACTCGTCCTGGGCCTCGTCTGCGGTGGCGCCGAAGCCGAAGGTGTTCATCTTCTTGATCTGGGATGCGCCGGCGTTGGATGTCATTATGATGATGGTGTTCTTGAAGTTGATGGTGCGGCCCTTGGAGTCTGTAAGGCGGCCGTCGTCAAGGATCTGAAGGAGAAGGTTGAAGACGTCCGGATGGGCCTTTTCGATCTCGTCGAAGAGGACTACGCTGTAGGGCTTGCGGCGCACCCTCTCGGTGAGCTGGCCGCCGTTGTTGTCATCGTAGCCTATGTATCCCGGAGGAGGGCCTATGAGCTTGGAGACTTCGTGCTTCTCCATGAACTCAGACATGTCTATGCGGATCATGAGCTTCTCGTCTCCGAACATCTCTTCGGCAAGAGCCTTGGCAAGGTCTGTCTTGCCTACGCCCGTGGGGCCTACGAAGATGAAGGAGCCTATCGGCCTGTTGGAGTCGGAGAGGCCGGCGCGGGCGCGGCGGATGGCCTTGGATACGGCCGATACGGCTTCGTCCTGGCCTATGATCCTCTTGTGGAGGTTCTCTTCGAGGTGAAGGAGCTTCTCGCTCTCGGTCTCGGTGAGCTTCACGACGGGCACGCCGGACCACTCGCTGACTATCGCAGCGATTTCGTTGCTGCCAATCTCGGGCTCTGCTGTGGACTTCTCGCCGTTCCAGGTCTTCTGCATCTCGGTGAGCTTGGACTCAACTTCGGTGAGTTCGTCCTGGAGGGTCTGGGCATCCTTGAAGTTCCTGTCCTTTACGGCCTTCTCAACTTCAAGGGTGAGCCTCTTCTGCCTCTCTTCGAGGTCTTTCATCTCCTGGGGGCTGTTCATGGCGTTGATGCGCGCCTTTGATGCGGCCTCGTCTATGAGGTCTATGGCCTTGTCCGGAAGGAAGCGGTCCGTGATGTAGCGGTCTGAAAGAGTGGCGGCGGCCACGATGGCCTCATCCGATATGACTACGTTGTGATGCGTCTCGTACTTGTCCCTGAGGCCCCGGAGTATCTCAATGGTGTCTTCCACAGAGGGCTGCTCTACGGTCACGGGAGTGAAACGGCGCTCCAGGGCGGCGTCCTTTTCTATGTACTTGCGGTACTCTTCTATGGTTGTGGCTCCTATGGTCTGGAGCTCTCCCCTTGAGAGCATGGGCTTTAAGATGTTGGCTGCGTCCATGCTGCTGTCTGAGCCGGCGCCGGCGCCCACTATCTGATGGAACTCGTCTATGAAGAGTATGATGTTGCCGTTGGACTGGACTTCGTTGATGACGTTCTTGAGCTTCTCTTCAAAGTCTCCGCGGTACTTGGAGCCTGCCACCATGCTGGAAAGATCCAGGGCAAAGACGATCTTGTCCTTTAAAAGGTCCGGAACCTCGTTCTTCACGATGGCCTGCGCAAGACCCTCCACTACCGCTGACTTGCCCACGCCGGGCTCACCTATGAGCACGGGGTTGTTCTTGGTGCGGCGGGAAAGGATCTGGATGATCTTGTCAATCTCCTTCTTGCGGCCGATGACGGGATCCAGCTTGCCGTCCCTTGCCTTCTGGGTTATGTCCGTGCCGAATGACAGCATGTCCTGGCTCAGGCGGCTGCGCTTCTGGTCATCACGGGGCCTCTGTCCCTGCTGGCGGGCCTTGCGGAAGTTCTCCGCTGCCTCGCGCATATCGTCATCCCCGCGGCTGTTCCTGTCACCGGAAGGAGCATCCTCATCCCCGGACACGGCCATCTCGACCCTGGCAGCCAGGGTCTCCAAGTCAATCCTCATGGTGGCAAGGATCTTCATGGCCACGCAGCTCATGTTGCTCATGATGGCGCAGAGCATGTGCTCCGTGCCGGCGAGAGCCTCCTCGTTGTTGTTTGCGGCGGCTGCTATCTCGGCTGCGTTTATAAGCATGCTCTTGGTTCTCGGCGTGAAGCCCTTCGTCGTGCAGCGGGGGTCTATCGTCTGCCTGAAGTACATGGCATACTCATTCTCAGTGACTCCGCACTGGGAAAGGATCTTGTACGCCTTGCCCTCCCTGATGTTTATCATGGCATATAATATATGCTCACTGCCTATGTACGAGGTGTTGAAAGCGGAAGCTATCTCCTGTGAGCGGTTAAGGACATTGATAAGATTGGTTGTAAACTGGCTGAAAGGATAATCCATAGCAATTACCTCCTTGTAAAATAATGTATCTTCTGTATATCTCTCTGTCTTCCGGCAGCCCTTGCTGGATTGCTCCCCTGGACCATTCCCGGCCCGCCGGGGCTTGTATGAGGCCTCTCCTGCGGCCCTGCGTGGTAATGGCGCCGGAAGACAAGCTGTATGCTTATGTTTGGGTTATGCTGTGTTTGTCTGGGTTATGCTGTGTTTGTCTGGGTTATGCTGTGTTTGTCTGGATAATGCTGTGTTTTGGCTATGATGTGAGGTCTTTGAGGCATTTGGCGGTCTGCTCCGCGCGGTACACGTCCCGCTCCGTGGCGGTGAGGTCCCGCTCTGCGGCAGCCGTTATGTTGGAAGGCCTCATGCGGATGACCAGGTCATCTATGGCAGAGACGTCCGAGATGGGGATGTAGCCCAAGACGGCGCCAAGCTTTACGTATGAGGAAAGCTTCAAAAGTTCGTTGGAAGTGAGGCGGGCGCAGTTGGTGAGGATGCCGTATGAGCGGAGGCACTGGTCCTTGAGCTCTAAGGCATTGTCTCCCTTGGCAAGCTTTGCGCGCTGCTGGCTTTCAAGGTCGCAGACCTGCAGGACTACGTCCGAGACCAGCTTCAGGATGTCGTGCTCAGAAAGCCCCAGGGTAACCTCGTTGGATATCTGATAGGTGTAGCCTTCGGCCTCGCTCCCCTCGCCGTAGCTTCCTCTCACGGTGAGCCCCAGGCGCGATGCGCTGCGGCTTACCCTCTGCATGAACCCGGATATGGACAGGGCCGGCAGGAAGAGCATCACGGAGGCCCTCAGTCCCGTGCCTACGTTAGTGGGGCAGGCGGTGAGGTAGCCAAGCTGCTCATCGTAGGCGAACTTCATGAATGAGGAAAGGACGTTGTCCGAGGTGGACATCCTTTCATACGCCTCATCCAGCTGGAAGCCGGGCAGGATGCACTGCTCTCTCAGGTGATCCTCTTCGTTTATCATTATGGACACGCACTGGTCCGTGGATATGAGCACTGCGGATGTGCGCCTGGTCTTCAGAAGGTTGGGGGATATGAGATGGTTCTCCACGAGTGCCTGCGCCTGTGCGTCCGAGATGGAACTCATGTAGGACAGGTTGAAGTCATTGCTGTACTTGCTCATGGAGCTTGCCACGAGGCGTATTATCTCCCTCGCCTGCTTCTCATCCTTCAGATGCCCCGGGAACGGGTAGCCCTCTATGTTGCGGGCAAGACGCACTCTTGTGGAGATTACGGTATTGTCTGTTGTGCTCATTGCATGCCTCCGTCTCCGTCCTTATTCTTGCCTTCCATCTCGGCATTGATGGCGTTCATCTGCTCATAGATGTCATTGGCCTTCATGAACTCCTTGTTGCGTATGGCCTCTTCAAGCTGCGCCTGCAGCTGGCTCAGCCTGCGGTGGTAGCCGCTCTTGTCCTCGTTCACGTTGGCCTTTCCCACGTGCTCCCTGTGCCCCTGTATGCGCTCTATTGCGGGCATAAGTTCCTCGCGGAAGGCATCATAGCATGAAGGGCACCCCAAAAGGCTGGTCCTCTGGTACTCGCTGTACGCAGTCCCGCACACTGGGCATCTCTTCTCCGCCCTCTTCACCTGCGGTGCCACGAGGTCCATAAGGATGTCCGCATTCGTAGCCTGCAGGGAGCCGAACATCTCCTGGTAGCAGGCCGGGCAGAGATGGTACTCGAACAGATTCCCGTTCACTATCTCCTTGTATTCGATTGTTGCCTGGTTCTTCTTGCAGCGCTGGCAAAGCATACTCATATCTCCGCGGGGGGCTCAAATGTCATACCCCTTCACTAATTATTATAAACACTTTTTCGCCGTTCTAAACACAAACGCACAAACTTTGTGAAATTTTTTTGGAAAGCCCTCCGGGCTCTTCGGCGTGGTGTTTTTAAGGCCCTCCGGACAGGCAGAATCCGTCCGCAGCAAGGCCATTGGAAAGGGCTGCGGCTTTGAATCCCGCGGCGGGACTAAAGGCCCCCTCCCTCCGGGGGCCGAGGCAGACCGGCATGCGGACGGCATGCGGCCGACGCAGAAGGCGCCGCAGAAGGCCTCAAGGCGGGTTTGTGACAATCCAGAGAATTTTGGCAAATTGAGGGCTCTTTCAGTTGTGTTTGACGGAGGGAGCTGGTATAATTATGAGTATAAGATTACTGAATTTAGTGTCGGAGGAATTAAAGTAATGCAATACTCGAAAGAAGTTGAGAACATGGTTTGCGTTGCGAAAGGCGTGTCCGGCAAGTTCGAACACGGCCCCGCCCCCATCCCGGAAGAAGGACAGTGGATCCAGGCTAAGGAGATAAAGGACATCAAGGGCCTCACGCACGGCGTAGGCTGGTGCGCTCCTCAGCAGGGCGCCTGCAAGCTCACTCTCAATGTCAAGGACGGAATTATACAGGAAGCGCTTATAGAGACAATAGGATGCTCCGGCATGACACACTCCGCAGCCATGGCCGCCGAGATCCTGCCCCACAAGACAATCCTCGAGGCCCTCAACACAGACCTCGTGTGCGATGCCATAAACACCGCAATGCGTGAGCTCTTCCTTCAGATAGTATACGGCAGAACGCAGTCCGCATTCTCAGAGGACGGCCTTCCCATCGGCTCCGGCCTTGAGGACCTCGGAAAAGGCATGCGCTCACAGGTCGGCACAATGTACGGCACCGCCCTTAAAGGCGCAAGATACCTCGAGATGACAGAGGGCTATGTGCTGGGCCTTGCCCTGGACAAGAACAGCGAGATATGCGGCTACAAGTTCGTGTCCCTCGGCAAGATGACAGACTTCATTAAGAAGGGCATGACCCCCAACGAAGCCTGGGAGAAGTCCATAGGAACATACGGAAGATATACGAAAGAGCAGGGCGCCGTAAGGCATATTGACCCCAGAACAGACAAGGAGGTTGACTGATGGCACTGTTTGAAAACTATGAAAGACGTGAGGCCAAAATCCTCGCCACACTGAAAGAGTACGGCATAGGCTCCATTGAGGAGTGCCGTGACATAACGCTTGCAAAGGGCATAGACGTGGAGTCAATCGTGCGCGGCACGCAGCCCATATGCTTTGACAACGCCGTCTGGGCATACACCGTAGGCGCAGCAATCGCCATCAAGTGCGGCTGCACCAAGGCAAACGACGCCGCAGCCAAGATAGGCATCGGCCTCCAGTCCTTCTGCATTCCCGGTTCAGTCGCCGAGAACAGAAAGGTAGGCTTAGGCCACGGAAACCTCGGCTCCATGCTCCTTTCCGAAGATACGGACTGCTTCTGCTTCCTCGCAGGCCATGAGTCCTTCGCGGCAGCCGAAGGCGCCATCAAGATCGCAGAGAATGCCAACAAGGTCCGCGTAAAGCCCCTCCGCGTCATCCTCAACGGCCTCGGCAAGGATGCCGCGTACATCATCTCCAGAGTGAACGGCTTCACATACTGCAAGACCGTCTTCGATCCCTTCACGGAGACCGTAAAGGTCACCGACATGGTTCCCTTCTCCGAAGGCGCCCGTGCGAAGGTGCGCTGCTACGGCGCAGACAACGTTCCCGAAGGCGTTGCCATCATGAAGCTTGAGAAGGTTTCCGTATCCATAACCGGAAACTCCACCAACCCCACAAGGTTCCAGCATCCCGTTGCCGGCACGTACAAGAAGTGGTGCACGGAGAACGGCGTGAAGTACTTCTCCGTAGCCTCCGGCGGCGGCACGGGCAGAACCCTCCACCCGGACAACATGGCAGCAGGCCCTTCCTCCTACGGCATGACCGACACGATGGGCAGAATGCATTCCGACGCCCAGTTCGCAGGCTCCTCCTCCGTTCCCGCACACGTTGAAATGATGGGCCTCATCGGCATGGGCAACAACCCCATGGTAGGCGCCACCGTCGCAACCGCCGTAGCAGTCCAGGAAGCCATGACCAAGTAACTTCCACAGGCAAACAGCATAAGACTTCAAAAGCCACCCGGTTCTTTCCGGATGGCTTTTCTGCTGCTCAGATCGGAATTCCTAAGAAAATGTAATTTTTTACACTTTTTTAGTGAGAAAAATGTAAAATTCTACACTTTTTGCTTTCTGGTCAGGAACTTATGCATATCAAATCATGATTTGGCAAATCATGATTTGACGGCCCGCTTGATGCAGGACTTGTTTTCTGCATATTGCCTGGGCTTACTCCTCCCCTTCTTCATCCGGCAGTGCACGTATAAACCTTATGTCATCCAGAGAGACGTACACTGTCTTGCCGTCAGAGGTCTCTATGTTGTACCCTGGCTTCTGCCAGGACTTGTACGGGGTGACACGGCCTGTGACTCTTTTTGCGCTTCTGCCGTATATGCAGGACACATCCCTGTACAGAAAGTCCTGCGCAAGAAGCGGGAACAGGTCTTCGCCGTTTATTCCATCCTGTCTCAGCCAATTCCAGAAAGTATCTGCTTCATCAAAGTTCTCAAATGCAGCCTTGATGTTTGAGGCGGAATAGATGGTCTTGTTGTACGAACTGTTGATGGTTATCAGATCAACGTCCGCCCAGTCACACTGGTCGAGAATGTCATACATGCTTGCATGATGCCAGTGAAGCCCCCGGGGAAGGTCCTTCTCTATCCATTTGCTGCGTGTGTAAACGGGGATTGCCTTCCTCCCGTTTGAGTCCCTGGTTATGATGTCCCCGTCAGGGCTGGCGTCAGATGAAACAAAGACGACATCTGTAAACCTGAGATGGTTCACGAAGGAAAGGAAATAAGTTTCATTGCCATATTCATTGGACATATCCAAGGCCCTTTCAAGGCCTTCCGTTGTTGAAAGCTCCGGATCAAGATAATCACCAAGAATCCTGAGATATGTCCCTATGACAACATCCTCGCTGTATGATTTAAGCGTATGGCCCTCTTTTACCCTCATCGTGAAATACTTGCCCAGTATCCAGTGCATAGCACGGCGGTTTTCCGGGGTGTCAACTTTGGTTGTATCGTATTCTAACTCGTAATCCATATAACATACCCCTGCAGCATGCCGCACGGCTTCGCAGTTTTATTCTTCACCTTCATCCTCGTCCCGCACAACGCGGATGTACTTAAGACTGTCCAGTGAGACATACACAGTCTCGCCGCCGGCAGTCAATATGTTGTACCCGGGAGCCTGACCGTCTTCGTATGATAAACAGAAGCCCTGAACTGTTTTGCCGTTGCCATACTTGCAGACCACATCCCAGCACAGGTAGTCCCGTGCAAAGAGCGGAAAAAGATATTCACCTTCCACACCATCGAATTTAATATCATTCCAGAATATGTCTGCAATACCGCAATAACGAACAGCCTCCTTTATATCCCTTACATTAAATGCCATGGTTGTATTGTACGGATTGATAACTATGTTGGTTATTCTTTCTGAATCGCATATTTTGAGAAGATCATCGATTCCAGCAGAGTGCAAATGCGTGGTGCTGCCGGCATACCCGTGTGCCCGTTCTGCGCGTGTGAAAACGGCAAGCGCCCTAACAGGCCCGTCAACCCCGGAAATAGTGCAAAAATCGGGCTGGGCGTCTTTTGAAGCATCAGAAGACTCGTATAACAGGTTGGCAAATCTCAGTCGGTCACACACTGCTATAAGGCAGTCAAAAGACATTAGATATTTTTCACGGAACTTCAATTCGGTCTCAAGACTTTCCGGGTGGTCTGAATCCTCATCGGCATAGTCAGCCAGCACGCGGAGATAGAGAGTTACAATCGGATCATTCCTTCCTTCTGGATCCGCAAACACAAACTTCATGCTGTTTCCCAGAACATTTCCGTACTTCTCTAAAAAACGCACTACATACCGTCGGTTTTCAGGAGTGTTTACCTTAGTAGTATTGTACTCTACATTGTAATCCAGTGCCATCACTGCCTCCGCAGCTTACTCTTCCGCCTCGTCATCCTCGGCATCTGCTTCGGCGGGGTCTTCTTCCATGAAACGGATGAGCTTGAGGTCATCGTAACGAACGAACTGCTCTTCACCCTCGTCTGTGGGATTCCCTTTGTCATCCACGGGGAGAAGAACGAAGCCAGCTGCGTCAAGGTTTTCGGGCTTGTCGAAGAGGCCTTTAAGGTAGGTGCCGTCCTCAAGGAAGCACTCCACGGCGGCGTAGTCGAACATTGCCTTTAAAACCGGGCAGAGGTCTTCTTTGGAGATGCCGTTGTACAGGACGTCAACGATGCGTTCGGAGAGGTCATCCTCCCATGCGAAGTAGCCGCAGGCGTCTTCGAGGTCCAGCACGCATCCATGCGTGCCGGGGTTGAGAACGAAGCAGTCTGCGCCGGAATCCTTTATCCAGTCCTGGATGTCATAGAAAACGTCCTCCTGCATGTCATAGCCGGCAAGTTCAGGGTCATGGGCCAGGGCCTTGCGTGTGAATACGGGGAAGATTGTCCTTCCGGGGAGCTCATCAGACTCCATCAAGGGATATGTCACGCCCTCGTCATCCCAGGCCTCGAAGGTGTACAGGTTGGCATGCGCAAGCCCGCTCATGACTGCGCCGTACAGGGCATCATTGTCCTCGTCCTTCATAAAAGCCTTTATGCGCCTGTGGAGTTCGCTCACGAGAATTGTCCCGTTGGTGTCATCCGTAAGAATCTGAATGACGTCGTTGAGGTACCCCTCATCCATCTCATCCGGGACGTTGAAGTACTTGTCCAGGAACTTTCTTATGCCCTCGCGGTTCTCATCGTTGAGGAACTGCTTTACGCTGTACATATCGTCTTTGGCTGCCATTTTGGTATCTCCTTAGCCTTTACTATAATATGGTATACTGTCCCGCAGGTCCAGACATGCGGTCTGCGGCACCGGTTCATTGGGTCCGCAGGGTCTCTGCAGGGCCTTGCGTGATGCTTCAGGGATTGCAGGTCTCAAGGATCAGTCTGCGTACGGGATGTCGTCCAGGTAGAGGCATATGCTCTTTATGTCCTGGAGACGGAAGCGGTAGATTTCACCGGTCAATATCTCTCCGTCCAGGGCCTCGACGTTCATGATCTGCTCCATGACGGGCATGTCCCTGCGCCAGGGCAGGACGTTGCCGACGTACACGGTGCCGTCCGCTGCGGTTATCTTCATAGTCTCATGCACCATGGTCTCAAGGAGCTCCGGGAACAGGTCTTCGCCCGGAACGCCCTCTTCCAGCACGGAGTCTATGTACTCGGACGTGTCGTTGAAGGTCTCCAGTGCGCACTTGATCATCTCAACGGGAATCTTTATGCTGTCAGACTCCGGATTCACAAGGACGTACCGGATCTGGTTGTCATCGCATATGTCCAGCACTTCATCCAGCTCCGTCTCAAAGAAGGAAGCGTCATCCATCTTGGGCGCCATGGTCTCGCTCTCGGAGCTGTATATCACAAGGGCGTCATTGCGTTTTTCACCGGTTTTCTTTATGAGGATATCCAGCCCGCTGCCGCCCCTGTACCTGCCGGCGTACCAGAGGGGTATGCAGCTCAAACCGCTTATGAGCGCATACTGTGCGACACGGCTTTTCTGGTTTTCCTCAAACCTTATGAAACGCGCCCTCATCTCATGCTCATCGTGCTCATACTCAATAGTACTGTCCACAAGCACAATAAGCGCCTCGCGGATCTCGTTGTCCGATGCATTGGCGCTTCCAAGCCGCTTCATGAGCTTCCTCATGCCCTCCATATTCTCCGGCATGTCTATGATATCAAAAACAGTCATGTCTTCCCCCCTTGTCCGGTGTGGTTATCTGTATCCGGTGTGGTTATCTGTACGGGCCTGTATCCGGGTCATGGTCCGGACCTGTATGGCTGGAAGAATGGTCAGTTGAGGTCCTCCGCCTCCTCCGGGTCTTCGTCCTCTGCGGGCTCTTCCGCAAGGCCGTCCGGGGCCTGGAGTATGCTAGAGACGTCTGCCTTGAGGATCTGGACCTCCTCAAGGTCCTTGTCCTCGGCATCTGCCTCTATGTCCTTTATGATGGTGAAGCTGTCTGCATCCGGGACGGCTGCTGCCTCATCCTCCGAGATCTCGGTTCTCGGAAGGACCAGGACGCCGGTAACCTGCGTGCCGTCCTTGAGGTTGCATATGACGGACGTGCCGTCCAGACAGTCGCAGACCAGTGGAATGAGGTCCGTGCCTTCTATGCCGTCCAAAAGGATGGCCTGGAACATGTCGCTTGTCTCCATGCAGGCGCCCACGTAGGACACCGTCTCCTCTATGTTGAACAGGAAGCAGTCCGTGTCAGGGTTGATGACTATGTCATCGCAGCCGCTCCCGGCCGTTATCTCGGCAATCTTTGCATACTCCGCGCGGTGTGAGCGGAAGGACTTGAACTCCGGGTTCAGGGCCGCCTTTTTGCGTGTGTATACAGGGAATGCGCGCTCCTCTGCATTGTCCTCATCCTCCTGCAGAAGGGGATATATCACCCCCTCCGCATCCTTCTTGTCAAAGTACACCAATTTAACGAACCTTAAGCAGTTTGCGAAGGCCGTATATGCGGCATCGTTGTCCGGGTCCTCTGAAAGGGCTGCCATGCAGGCCTCTATGTCCCCCTCGTCTATGTCCAGAGACGCTGCGTCTGCCGTTACGGTCTGTATGATGAAGTCCACGTAGTCATCCGGGAGGTCATCGGCATCCTCTCCAACGTCCGTGTACTTCTCCAGTATGGTGCGCACTCCTGCCCTGTTCTCTATATTGAGGTACTTGTTTATATCCAGCATGATATGCTCCTTTTGCGTGTGTATGAGGCTACTTGCGCCTGCTTTTTGACCCGGACTTTGCAGCGGGGCCTGTGTCTTTGGCAGCGATTGCTATATGTTCTATGTCCTCAAGCGGGATGGACGCCGTGCGCCCCCGGGACGTTATGTCAATGCAGCATGCGTCATCTTCCGTGGAAATAGATACGGCTAATCCATCCGCAGAGGACCCGTCTGAAAGACGGCACACAACGCTGTGGCCTACGAAATATGCCGCTATGATTGAAAACAGGCAGTCTCCCTCCACGCCGTTTGCGAGGGCATATTCCACCGCTTTGTCTGACCACATTGCCCCCAGGACGTACTGTCTGAAGTCCTGTGCAGTCATCAGAACCATGTCATCATCATCGTTTATGGCCACGGAATTGTACATCTTAGGATGCGTTTCCAGCATTCTTACTATCTGGGCGGCACCCGTCTTATGAACAGAATACATGGCAGCCATGTCATCCGGAATCTGCTCCTTGCTGGTGAAGATGTCAAAGCACTTCCGGGCTACCCAGCCGTCTTTAACATCAGACACCGGGACCTTCCCGTCCTCGTCCTTCAGATAATACAGCTTAAGAAAACGTATGGCGGAACAGATGCCGATGTGTAAATCGGTGAAGCTGCTGCCGTCATATTCTTCTTTGTGCAGTTTATGGCAGCGGTGTATGAATTCGGCCTCATCTATGTCATCGGCATAGAGAGTGTCCACGAGTCCTCGCAGGAATGCGGTCATTTCAACGTAATTATCCCGCATGTCATCGCCGAGATACTTCTCTGCAAAGCTCAGCGCTCCGTCACGGGTATCATCGTCATCAATATCCAGTTCTCTGTAATATCCGGGGTCTGTTATCATGGGTGCCTTTGTCCTTTTGTCTCAGTTGAGCTCCGTGGGGTCTGTATCGTCCGGGGCCTCCGGCTCCGGTTCGGACTCGTCCTCGGGGCCGCAGATGGCCTCCTTAAGGGAGGACAGGGACTCCTGGATGGCCTGGTCCTCGGCGTTGTCGTGGTCTATGGGAAGGGCGCGGATGGAGGATATCTCGTCTATGCCCGCAGTGGTTGCGGTGCCGTCATCAGTCTGCACGTGCAGGGCGGTGGCATCGCCAAGGTCTCCGTATATGACCTCCGTCACGTGCCCGGCGCAGAACGTGCTGTCCTTGAAGAAGATTTCCACGTTGCGGTCATCAAACCATGAGAACAGCATGGGAAACAGGTAGTCCTCCTGGACGCCCTCCTCGAGGCAGTCCTCGAAGAAGCCGAAGGTTGAGGAAAAGTTCACGAAGAAGTCCTCTATGTCCTTTGTCTTTATGGCAAAGTCCGCCGTGCCGGGGTTGAGGATGATGCCCTCTATATCCTCATTCTCCTCCATGTAGTTCACCACGTGGAATATGGACGTGGGTGCGATCTTGAGGCCTCCCATGGGGAAGTCCGTGCTCTTCACCCTCTCAGGGTCTGTGAATATGGGAAAGGCAAGGGTCTTCGTGCCCTGTATCTTGAGCTGGCATACGGCAGACTGCCCCTCTTCGTTCACAAGCTTGTAGACGGGCACGCCGCAGAGGGCGCTCATGACCTTCACTCCGTCCAGATAGTCCGCCCCGGGCTCCCCGAACCTTTCCAGCCGCCGCTCAAGCTCCGCAGGCGTAGGCCTGGAGGCAGGCGTAAGATCAGAGAAGGATATCCAGAAGATGTCCTTCAGTATGGAGTCCTCCGGCACGTTCGGGAACTCCTTCATTATGTGCTTGTACAGCTTGTCAAATCCTTCTGTGTTGTACATTCATGCTCTCCATGGGGCCCTTTAAAAGCTGCATAAGCCGCTTCTTTAAGGCCCCGTACGGGGCGGCAGGCCGGGGCCTGCTACTCCTCCGTATCCTCTGCAATCTCTTCCACGACCCCTTCAGGGGCGGTGTATTCGTCATATGCCTCTTCATCCGTGGTGCGTAATAAGGCAAGGTCTTCAAGGCGCACGAGGATGTCCTCGCCGCAGTCCGTCTCAAGCTCAAAGCCGGTCTCGGCGGCATCCTCGGGGACCAGAACCAGTCCGGAGTGCCTGGTGCCGTCCTTCAAGGTGCACTCTGCGTTGCGGAAGTAGAACTTCTCCACGAGGGCAGGAAACAGGTCCTCTGCGGGGACTCCCTCTGCCATCACGAGGGCTGTACTCTCGTCTATGTCCCTGAAGAAGGACACGATGGTCTCTGCCTTCTCTATGTCCAGCAGCATGGGATTAGTGTCCGGGTTGACAACTATGTACCTGAAGCCGCTTTCCTTGGCCACGGCAAGCATGGTGTCCAGGTCCGTGTGGTGCCAGTGGAAGGATGCAAGGCTCTTGTTGGAGACCATCTTCTTGCGGGTGTACACGGGCATGGTCTCCGTCTCAACGCCGTCTCCCTCTATGCCCTCATATATGATGGAAGGGCCGCTCTGCTGGCCGTCCACCTTCTTGGAAAGGTATATGAGCGGCGTGTATCTCAGGCCGCTTATGACGCCGAAGTAATCCAGATCCGAGTTCCCGGCCGCGAGGCTCTCCAGTCTCCCCTCCATCTCCTGCTGGTCTATGAGCTCACTGTTTACGGTGTCATAAATGGCATTGAGGCAGTACTTCACCTCTTCCGTCTTGGGGTTCACGCCCGGTTCGCATATCCTCTTCAGAAGCTTCTTCATGCCCTCAAGGTTCTCTTCCGTGAACAAGTTGTCTGTATACATAATCTGTCTCCTGTGCGCTCATATGTGCCTGCATATGCGCTCATATGCGCC
>JAJPZC010000132.1:0-5311 GCA_021204585.1 Clostridia bacterium | reverse complement strand
TGCGCTCATATGCGCCCGTGTATGCTTCATGTGCGCCTGCATATGCCCTCATGCGGGCTTTTATATGCCTTCATGGGGCTTTGCATGTGCGATTGTGCGCGCCTGCATATGACCCTTCGGGCGGGCCTGTTTGCGTGCTGTATGATGTGCTGCGGCCTGCGGCGGAATTATGAACGGGCCATTTTGGCGCGCCGTTTAGTCTTGGCAAGCTTTATAAGCTGCACGTCCTTCATCCGGATGGTCTTCCTTTCGTCCCCGGTGTCAAGGTAGAAAACCGTGACCGGCTCTTCCCAGAACAAGCCATAGTTCCTGATCTTCCCGGAAAGGACCGTACCATCCTTCATGGTGCACTCTGCACGCTTGTTATATAACATGGTCATGAGCATGGGGAAGACATCGCCGGCCGGTATGCCTCTCTCCAGTTCTTCCCGGATCGTGTTTTCCCACCCCTTTATGGTTATGCTGTCTTTCTTGAGGGCCACAGGACTGAAACCGGCTGTGCAGTAACCGCTGTCGAATATGATAAACCCAGCTCCATGCTCTTTGCACAACCGGAGAAGGTCCTCAAACCCGCACTTTTCGCAGTTCAGAGCCCCCCATTGCTCTGCATCCTTGGCTGAGAAATACACATGGGCAATCTTGTCATCGGCGGCTCCCTCTTCGGTGTTCTCCTCGCTTAAGAAGTCATCATTCATGTCAAGAAGCACTTTTGTGTACATCAGGCCTCTGACAAATGCGTTGTATGCAGATTCCTTCTCCATCTCATACAGCAGCTCCGCCTCGGCCTCCGTGAGAACAGTGCCATCGTTAAGAATGTACTTGTACTCTTCTATCAGCGAGATCCTTTTTTTGATGAGCTCATGATATACATCTAGCCTCCCGGCCGCGGCAGACGGGGTAACCCTGTGCGTTGCACTGTCATCCAGAGTCTGCAACACTACCGTATTCGTATAATAATCCGGGTTCCTGTTGAACTCATTTTCCCCGAACAGCTTCTCTGCAAAAGCATAGGCGCCGTCAAAGTTGTAATTGGGTTCGTCGGCAAATTCCTCTTCTGCATATTCGTATTCATCTTCATCCTTATCATCTTTCATATGCGTTAACCTCTGTATAATTTATGCTGAGCGCCCGCCAGCCCGGCAGGACTCTATTCTTCTTCATCATCCGACATGTGCACCCTGAGCCACTCAAGCTCTTCCTGCTCACAATGAACGGACTCTTCGCCGTTCTCATCCATGACCATGAACGTAGAGCACTCATTGTCCATAAGGGACACGAAGTAGCCTGTGAACACAGTGCCGTCTTTCTTTTTGATATCCACAAGCATATCATGCATATAGGTTGACAGTGCCGGGAAAAGAAGGTCCCCGGATATGCCTTCACCGAGGATGGTGTTTACCACTTTCCTTGCAGACATAAACTCCACAGCGTCTTCTTCGTACTCTTCAACAGCGAATGGATCAGTCTTGTCTCCACGGTCCACTATGAAGCCCTCTATTCCCTCGTCTGCGCACCTTAAGATGAAGTCATCCATCTCAAGTTCGATTATATTGCCCACACCCTTATAACGGGCCGCCTCAATCTTCTTGGACAGGGCGATATATGCCACAGGAGCAGGATTCTCGGAAGACAACGGATCGGCAATCAGTTTTCCGGTTTTCTTGTCCTCGGCACAGTATACGGCGGAGTGTTCAAGCCCGCTTGTAACAGCGTAATACTTGTCCATCGGCGTTCTGGTCTTTCCGTCTTCCTTTATTGTACCTTCTTCCAGGGCATCCAGGCGCCTCTCCATCTCCTTGCTGTCCGCACGCAATAACGGGCATGTTTCATCTGTAAGAGTCAGGATTATCTGAAAGATATCTATGGTTCTGAACTTCTTGACCGCTTCTTCGCCAAACTTGTGCGCCAGCAGGCGCTTCACCCCTTCCAGGTTGTCCATCCTGTACATGTTCTGGAACTGCCCTGGCACATCCGCCTTCTTTGTCTCTGCCATAATATTCTCATGCCTTGCGGCTGTCATTTCTTGTAGCTCTTGCTGCCCTTAGGCGCAGGAATGGGCTTTATGCTGCCCAGGTTGTCTGTGTATATGAGCTTTACGCCCGTCTCCGTTCTTAAGACAAAGCCCTTCGGCCACCATACATCCGGCACTTCATATGCCTGCACCCATCCAGACAATACCGTACCGTCCGTCATGGAGCACTCTGCAAACCTGCCGTAATACTGTTCCATCAGTGCAGGGAACAGGTCCTCTCCGGCTATGCCTTCCTGAATGACTTTCTGCAGCTTCTCCTCCAGGTGATAAAGCTTGCTGTCCGCAGCCTTGATTGTCTCAAACGGGAAGCTGATGTTATGAGTTTCCTGATTGATTACAACCGTGGAGATATTGTGCATGCTGAACGAATGCCGCAACATTGCATAGGCGATGCGCTTGCATTCCCCTTTATATTTGGAAGGACATTGTCTGGGCGTGGTATATACATACGCCTTCCAGTTCTTGCCCTTGTTTTCCTCGTAGAACGCTCTCAGAAAATTCCCTTTGAAAATCCCGGTTTCCCTGAGCATCAAAGACGTGTACCTCAGACCACTGAATACAGCCATCCTGCCAAGGGCGAGTATATTGGACACATTTCTGCGGGCTTGCCAGTCCGCATCCTTCTGGCCTTTGAAAAACTGCATCTGCTGGTCATATATGTCTTTCTCGTGTCTCAGAAGATTCCAGTAATAGTTGACCCTTTTGTCAAACTCTTCCGATGACAGCCTCTTTTTACCGGAGTCAATGAGTGTCTGTATGATTGTACGGGTGATGATATCTGGATCGTAATCCTCTTCACTGCCTCCATACAGCAGGGCAACCAGCTTGTCCGCCCCTTCATAATCATAATCAGGCTCTTCATAAAGTTCTTCTTCATCTGCCATATGTGCTCACCTATGTTCTGTTTATATTCCCGTTCATGTGGCCGGCTGTAAGCTGTTTCCTGCAGGATTGTCTGCTCTAGGGCTGAATCACGCGAAGCCTCTTGATTTTGTCCACGGGTACAGTAGTCTCATCATCGGTGCTGAAGCTGGCAATCGTTACGGACATTGGTTCGCTGGCATCATTAACAAACGCTGTTCCTGTAAGACAGGCGCCTTCGATGTCACAGGCCACGGGGCAGTCGTCAAAAGACATGAGGAGCGGTTCAAGCAGATCTTCCCCTTCAAGGCCGTTCTGCCTCATCTCCAATATTATCCCCCTGGCTTCATCCAGTTCCCTGCTGTACTGCTCAATATCGCTGATGCTGATCAGGACCGACACCCTTGAAGGGTTTATGACGATATACTCTGCGCTGGTTCTGACGCACATCTTCATGATCTTCTCAAAGCCGGTCTCATGCATGACATCGCCTTTGCTCATCCATATGTTGGTCTTTGACTTCTCCGTAAACAGAAGAACGGTTTCCTTGCTATCCTTATCGCCGACTGCATTGACCACATTGACGTTATGAACCCTGATATGGTTGTCTTTGTCTGCAATATAAGCAAGCCTGGCATGCCTTAAGCCGCTTATAAGCGCCACGAGATTGTTCTCTGTGTCATCCTCATAGTAATCGCTGGTGCGCCGCTCTATCAGAAACCAGTCAAAGTCATCTGTCATGAGGTCGCAAAGCTCACACAGGAACAAAGTGGCAACGTATTCCAGATACTGCTCTGAATACGGAACAGGCGGCTTAAGATATTTCTCCAGCAGTCTCTCCGCCGCCTCAAGATTTTCCGCTGTCATGTATACATCGAGAACGGTTACATCAAGTATGCTCATCTTTCTGTTCCTGTATTGCCTTTCAATACGGCATTACCCCTTCAATATGCCTTCGTATATGGCGTAGTCCCTCTCGGAGAACACGTTGAAGACCACCTTCATGTCTGCGGTATGAGCCATAGGATACTCCTGCTCCGTCTGCACGGCTATCCCTGCGGCCTCTCGAGGCGGGAATGAGGACACCCCTGTGGAGATGCAGCAGAAGGCTATGCTCTGTATGCCCTTTGATGCGGCCAGGTCAAGGCAGGATGCAGTTGTCCATGCAACCGTGGCAGGGCCGGAAACAGCCCGGCATGCCGGAGTTGGCGGCGTTCACAATGGCCACGCACTTCAGTGTGGTTATGCCCCCCCTTTCCACAGATACAGGGATGAGCCGGACAGTACGGGCTCAAGATCCTCTATGTCCGTTATTCCCTTCCGGCGGGTCTCTTCCTGCAGGCACTCATCCTGCACGGCAAGAACTTCCTCCGGGACAGGCAGGGGCATGCGGATGTTCATGATTGCCCGCAAAAGGAGCTTTTGCCGCTCTTCATCCGCTGTGACTTCCAGGCCTCTCATATTCACGCCCCTTGATATCTTGCGTATGAGATACGCCCTTTGCTCCCGTGGGTCATGCCGCATCTCTGCCGGAGCCTTTCCCCGGCCCATGAGCATATGGAAAGTATAACATTGCAACGGGCAAAAAGCAATTGCATATGCCTCTCTATACGGCATGAAATGCATACATGTATAGCTAAAAAACAGCGGGCGCCTTATGCGGCATCCGCTGTCTTGCCTTTTGTGCAGTCTGTTGTGCGCCCGCATGAGGCGGGACGGATTACTCCTCGCCGTCCTCTGCCCCGGCATCCGGGGCGGCCTCTGCGGTGAGATCCTTTATGAGTCCCTGGGAAAGGAGTTCCTCTGTAGTCTGGTACTTGTAGCTTACGCCTGCGCTCTTTCCGCCCTTGGAAGCGCCGAGACGGTCCATCATGACGTTTATAAGGTGCTTGGAGTAGAGAAGCTTGCGGCCGGATGTCACGCCTATCATGAGCGGAGTCTTCGAATACTTCTTGCGCTCACTCATGTTCTTGCCGCGGTACTTGGTGCCTTCAAACTCCTTGGGATCAAGAGCCAGGCATATGGAGAGCGTCTTGCCTCTGAAGAGCAGCAGGCCTACTCTCTCCCTTCCGTACAGCAGAGCGCACTGCTTCCAGCTTACCCTGGTGTTCGTGCCCTTGAAGGACTGGAAGGAGTTCACAATCTCGGCATACCTCTCGCGGGTCTCGTCCGGAGCCTGGATTACCTTTGCAAGGAAGCTATAATCATACTTATGGGCGTCTTCCTCTGCAGCAGGGGCTTCTGCCTCTGACTCTTCATCCGCTGCTGGCTCCGTCTCTTCGTCTGCGGCCTCTTCATCCGCAGCCTCGTCTGCAGGCTCTGCCTCAGCGGTCTCTTCTGCCGGAATCTCATCCGGAGTGGAACCGGCGGGCTCTTCTTCCCCAGGGGGCTCATCGGCGGCGGGTTGTTCTGCTGCGG
>JAJPZC010000197.1 GCA_021204585.1 Clostridia bacterium | reverse complement strand
GCGTAATTGCCTGCAATTACACATCCGGCGAGAACATAACGGGAGTGCAGAACGGGCGTCCCATGGTCCTCCGCGGCACGGAGGCAAAGATGTCCCTTGCAAACTTCGTCCGCTCTGAGATATACGCCAGCATGGCCACTCTTAAGATTGGCATGGACATCCTTTTAAAGCGTGAGGGCATCCGCTGCACAAAGCTGTATGCGCACGGCGGACTGTTCCGCACAAAGGGCGTTGCGCAGGACTATATGGCGGCTGCCATGAACACGCCTGTAACCGTCTTAGAGACTGCAGGAGAAGGGGGAGCCTGGGGCATGGCCATCCTGGCCCTGTACTCCGTCTCCGGCTATACGTCTCTTCCGGATTACCTCAACGAGGTTATATTCAATGACCAGGAGACAATAACCGTACAGCCGGACCCCGCCCTCGTGGCCGGCTTTGACGCCTATACGGACCGCTTCACCAAGTGCCTGCCCATCATCCGTGAAGCCTCTGCAACGGACATATCCTAACCCCTCTGCCCCTTGCGGGAGCACAAAGATACCCACGCAGCACAAAGGCATCCGTCCCCGGGCAGGGCTTCATATGCGCCTCCAGAGGCCGTATAACGGGCATATTTCTGCCCTTGCAAATCCCTCTCGCGGGTGCAAGAAACGCAAAAAAACCTACGCGTGCGCGCATACGCGCGTATCCTATATGTAACAGATATACGCAGCAGACTATCTGAGAGCAAGGAGAAGACATTATGCTGGAAGCATTGAAAGAGAAAGTGTACAGGGCCAATATGGATCTCAAGAAGTACGGGCTCATACTCTTCACATGGGGCAACGCAAGTGAAAGGGACCCGGAGACAGGGTACATTGTAATCAAGCCGTCCGGAGTGGAGTATGACGAAATGAAGCCGGAGGACATGGTAGTGGTTGCCCCGGACGGGAAGATAGCGGAGGGGAACTTAAGGCCGTCTTCAGACACCCCTACACATCTGGAGATATACAGAAAGCACCCTGAGATAGGCGGCATAGTGCACACCCACTCCACGTATGCCACCGCCTGGGCGCAGGCAGGCCTGCCAATCCCCACGTTCGGCACCACCCATGCAGATTACTTCTACGGAGACATCCCCTGCACGCAGGACCTTTCCGAAGAGCGCGTAAAGGAGGCATATGAGCACTATACGGGGGTCATCATAAACGAGACCTTTGAGCGCCGGGACACCCTCGCATGCCCTGCATGCCTCGTTAAAAACCACGGGGTCTTCACCTGGGGCAAGGACGCCGCAGACGCCGTATACCACGCCGTAGTCCTTGAAGAGGTTGCCAGGATGGCCTATATAACCCTGGGCATCAACCCTCTCGCCACCCGCGCTCCCCAGTACGTCTCAGACAAGCATTACTTCCGCAAGCACGGCAAGGACGCCTACTACGGCCAGACCAAGAAATAACATGCCGGCCCTTTAGAAGGGCCAGCATGCACCGGACGCCCCCCATGCGGGCGCCTGCGCATAATTCCACACCAGACACAAGACACAAGCACGGAGATGTTACTCATATGAAATCCATATACTTCATAACAGGCAGCCAGGACCTGTACGGGGAGGAGACCCTTGTGCAGGTTGCGAAGGACAGCAGGGAGATGGTATCCTTCCTCGCGGATAAGCTGAAGGACAGGGTGCAGCTTGTATGGTGCCCTACGGTAATAGATGCAGACAGCTGTGAGGACATATGCCTCAAGGCCACGGCAGACAAAGAGTGCGTGGGCGTAATCTGCTGGATGCACACCTTCTCCCCGGCAAAGATGTGGATACGGGGCCTGCAGACCCTCACAAAACCCATGCTTCATCTTCATACGCAGTACAACGAAAAGCTTCCGTATGACAGCATAGACATGGACTTCATGAACCTCAACCAGTCCGCCCACGGGGACAGGGAGTTCGGCTTCATCTGCACCCGCCTCGGCGTCAAGCGCCAGGTTGTAGCGGGCTACTACAGGCACGAAGACGTCATAGCCGAGATACGGCGCTTTGCGGACGTGGCCATAGCAATGTCCTTCTCGCACGGAATGCGAGTTGCCATGCTGGGCAACAACATGCGCGATGTTGCGGTTACAGACGGAGACCGTGTGGAGAGCGAGATCCGCTACGGCTGGTCCGTAAACTATTACGGCCTGGGAGATGTTGTGGACATCATAAATGCCGTCACGGACGCTGAGACGGACGCCAAGATCCAAGACTACCTCACCCGCTATGACATGAACACGGAGGACATAGCCTCCGTCCGTGAGCAGGCAAAGTACCAGGTGGCCCTCGAAAAGTTCATGGCTAAGGAGCGCATCTCCGCCATAACGGACACCTTCCAGGACCTCCACGGCATGCAGCAGCTGCCCGGCCTTGCCATCCAGGACCTCATGGCAAAGGGAGTCGGCTTCGGCCCCGAAGGGGACTACAAGACCTCGGCCCTCATGGCAGTGCTCCTTTCCATGGCGGAAGGAAGGGATGGCGCCACAGCCTTCCTTGAGGACTACACCTATGATCTCACAACCGCCTCTGAGATAGAGCTTGCCTCCCACATGCTGGAAGTCTCACCCGTCTTCGCCTCATCCAGGCCGAAGATAGAGGTGCATGCTCTTGGAATCGGCGGCAAGAACCCTCCCGCACGCCTTGTCTTTGACGGCATCCAGGGAGACGCCATAGCGGTGTCCATGATAGACCTCGGAGACCATTTCCGCCTCGTCTGTGCAAAGCTGGAGCTCATAAAGCAGCCCGCTCCCATGCCCAAGCTCCCTGTTGCGCAGCTCATGTGGAAGCACATCCCGGACTTCAAGACTTCAGCCTCTGCCTGGATCTACGCCGGCGGCGCCCACCATGCCGTAGTCTCCACGGCCCTCACCGTCCAAGACATACGCCTCTATGCAAAGCTCACCGGCACGGAGCTTGTGGTCATAGACGAGAACACCACCTTGAACAACCTCTAACATAACGGCACAGCCGGCCAAGCCGGAAGCCCGCATTCGTTTCCAAATAAGGCCTCCCAGCGGGAGGCCTTCTTGCTGTGCCGTTAAAATCCGGGCTATATGCTTTTCCATCTCTGCAGAGGCACATCCATGGTACAAAGTGGCACGAAAGAGAAGTTTTGCGACGCAAAGAGACGGCGTTAAAACGCAGTCTACCCAATTTTTGGCCTGTATGAGCCCCGCTGATTGCTCATTTTACTATAAAAAAGCTATTTTGCAATGTGCAAACCGTACAGCATAACCGACAAAAAGTGTCCAAAACGCTAATATATATCAAATTTTTTACTACAGAACCGCTCCAGTTGCCGCATTAAGCGTAAAAAATGAATTGCTATGTCAAAATAAAGCCCGGTTATGCTAGAATCTTGTCAATTTGGAGCCGGAGAGGCTCCAAATTCCGCAAACTCAATACAAAAAGTTCGGACACCGACCAGGTAGGAAAGACCCCTTTCCTACGTAAAGGGGGTGGCACGTGCTACGCACGTGCCACATATCACTTATACAGCCAAAAGCGATACAGCAAAATAGAGGAGGATAAGCTTGAGAAACTTTTTCTACAAATGGACAGGGCTGTGGCGAACACTCGCAGTAGTGTTCGCACTCATAATGGCGTTCGGATTCACCGTCGGCGCTCTTCTGGAGGCCAACTCCTCCCAGGTGAACCGAGTCCTTCACACAACCACAACTACTGTCTCGGGCGGCGATTACAGCGCATATGAACCGGATGATGCATATGTGACGAGGGACGAGGATGGCAGCATTACGTCCGGCGACTCGCAGGCACTGGTTGACGCACATATAGACCTTGGCACCCAGGTGGGGGCCGAGGGATCTGTGCTGCTCCAAAACGAGAACGATGCGCTTCCGTTCTCTGCAAGTACCGCTAAAGTTACGCTTTTCGGATATGCAAGCGCAGGCATCAATTACGATCTCAAGACTCCCACATCAGGAATGTACTTCGGCATGGCGATGGGCGGAGACGTAGAGACTACTCAGAGCATTTCACTGTATGACGCACTTAAGAGCAGGGATGTGGACGTCAACTCCGCTATGAACACCTACTATATCAACAGTGTCGTCACTAACAAGAACCTTCTGGTCGGCGGAACGACCATAAAGAAGGCAAGCGCATTCACACCCTATGAAGTGCAGCCGGATACCACAAACTGCATGACAGGGTACAGTACATCAGACAAGGGCTCAGGCAATACTTCCATAGGCATCGTTGTAGTCGGCAGGCCCAGCACTGAGTCCGCAGATTATTATCCCGGGTCTCTTGGAGTGTCATCATCCACAGGCAGAAGCGTTCTTGCCCTCACAACGGATGAGCTTTCCGTAATATCCGCGGCAAAGAGTGTCTGCGACAAGGTCATCGTTCTTGTAAATGCATGCAACCCTATGGAGCTTGGACCCATCATGACAGGCGGGGCTTATGCGGTGGACGCAATCATGTGGATAGGCTATCCGGGCAACTACGGCACATACGGCATAGCTGATGTGCTTGTTGGCAACACCAGTCCTTCCGGACACCTTTCAGACACATACGCATACAACTCCACATCATCCCCTGCAATGCAGAACTACGGCATATACAAGTATACAAACGGAGACGATGTCAACGTTGAGTCTTCGGATGACTTCAGAGGCTCATATTACGTGGTGGAGGCAGAGGGCATCTATACAGGCTACAAGTACTACGAGACCCGCTATGAAGATGCCGTATTGGGTGATACCGCTGCGTCCGGATCAGCCGGAGCCTTTGACTCTGCAGATTCCACTGTAGCCTGGAATACAGACGGGAAGTCCACGTGGAACTACGATGAAGAGGTGGCATACTCTTTCGGCTACGGCAAGTCCTATACAACCTTTGAGCAGACAATTAAGGATGTCACCTTCTCGGATGATTACAAGACAGCCTATGTCACCGTGGACGTAGAGAATACCGGAGATACCTATGCCGGAAGAAGCGTAGTCCAGGTATACGGCCAGAGCCCTTACTATTTCAGTGACGGGACAACAAGCAACATAGAGAAGGCATCTGTCCAGCTCCTCAACTATGCCAAGACACCCGAGATTCCTGCCGAAACGAAACTGTCTGACCTCGAAGGCTACGAGGACGGGCTTACGATTGAGATCAACATGGAGCTCCTTGCATCCTATGACGAGACCATCAACAACGGAGACGGCACATACGGCAACTATGTCCTGGAGGCTGCAGACAACTATTACTTCGCTCTCGGATGCAATGACACAGAGGAAGGCGCACATGCCGCAGTGAACAACATCCTTGAGTCCAAGGCCACAACAACTCAGAAGGCAAACATGGATGAGACCGGCAATGCAAGTGCTGCATGGAAGTTCTCATGGGATTCCTCCAACTCAGGCATATTCGCAACAGATGAAGTCAGCAACAAGCTTTCAGATGCCAACCTCAACAACCTCGGGACTACCACAACAGTAGGCTATCTTTCCAGATCAGACTGGGCCTGGACCAACGGATCAGGCTGGAACACATCTCTGTGGTCCTCCAGCAACACAAAGGGATACTCTTCAGTCACTGCAACAGATGACATGCTTACCCAGCTCCGCAACAAGACATACACGGCCAAGACCGATGACAACGTTGATGACATCAAATTCGACCAGGAAAACAATCTGACATTCGCGGACATGATCGGCCTTGAGTACGATGACCCTCTGTGGGATGACCTTCTTGATGAGCTCAACCTTGAAGAGGCCATAAAGTTCGTCATCAACGGAAACAGCTCATACCTCGATCTCACAACTATCAACTATGTAGGCGTGTACATGGCAGAGAACGGCCCTACAGGCCTTCAGGCTGCAATGCCTTCAACTTACGATGCCCCCTGGTATGACGAAAATGACCCGAACATGAACTATTGCTGGAATGACATGGGCAGCGCATCACTGCAGGCTTCCACGTTTGACCAGGAACTTCTTGAGGAGATAGGCGTTCTGTGGGGCAATGACTCACTGTTCGTAAACTGCCCTATGCTCTGGGCGCCCGCCCTCAACCTTCACAGGACGCCGTACAACGGCCGTACCGGTGAGTATTATTCCGAAGACTCCTGCCTTACAGGATACAGTGCCTCCAGCGTTGCCCAGGGTGCAGAGTCCAAGGGATTCATAGTTACAATCAAGCACTTCGCTTTCAATGACCAGGAGTCCAACCGCTGCGGCGTTGCCGCTTACTTCAGTGAGCAGCAGGCAAGAGAGAATGAGCTCCGCGGGTTCCAGATTGCGATAGAAGGCGGCGTCAAGGCCGTAATGACATCCTACAACCGCATTGGAGCGACATTCTCAAGCGCAAGCGGCCTTATGGACATACTCCGTGACGAGTGGGATTTCAAGGGATATGTTGTCACAGACCTCGTTCAGTCCAAGCAGTACGTGACGTTTGCAGAAGCAGTTGTAAAGGGCACGTCAACATTCGATGTCAACTACGCCGATGTTGTGGATTACTGGGGCGATGCAGCATCCATTGCCAATACATACAAGAATGACGCCACAGTCCTCCAGGCCATAAAGGATGCTGTGCACAGCACTCTGTGGACGTTTGCACACACGAACATTGCCAACTACATGACCTCGGACGCTTCATCCGTCTGGGTAATGAACTGGTGGCGCGCAACCTATATCTCTCTCGAGGTTGTTGGCGGCGTTGTTGCTGCAGCTTCCGTTGTCCTCTACATTCTGTCCCTTGTACTAGGCAAGAAGAAGGAGGATCCTGACGGACCGGCTTCAGAAAACGGTGAGGAGGTGCAGTCATGAAATTCAAGTTCAAGCTCTCATACGGCACTATAGCCATTCTTGCCGCGATAGTTCTTACCATTCTGGCGCTTGTATTCAGTTCCATAAGCAACACCACCGGTCTTGAGGCCAGCTCCACATACGGAGTGAACCAGATAAGCACAGTCATAGCCTGCGGTGTGGTTGCCCTGGTTCTTGCAGCAGTCTCATTCGTGCTTGACTGTATGCTTGGGAACAAAATCTTCTCAATAGTTGCGGATGTACTCCGTTTTGCCGCTGCAGCACTTCTCATATATTGCTTTACCATCATGATCAGTGCAAGGGCAGAGCTAATGGGTTACATCTGGTTCTCGGATTTCGAGTCCGGAAACGCAACAGCCATTTCCGCACTCAACATGGCAGTAGTTTCCTGGGTATTCTACTTCCTCGGCGTCGTGGCGTGCGCCGTAAGTCTTTTCAGAAGTTTCTGCAGGAAGAACTGATTCTTCATCTGCACTAATATAAAATCTTTGATAAGGAGAAAATAATGACAAAGAAGTCTAGCAAGCTTTTGGGCTTAATAGTAGCTCTTCTTGTAGCATTCGCTCTCGCAATGGCACTTCTCGCATTCACCGGCTGCAACAACGACTCAGATGACGGCGGCGACAACACTACACCATCCAATCAGGACGATGGAACCGGCAACACCAATGGAAGCAACAATGGCAGCACAGGCACCGAAGGCAATGAAGACGATGACACTGTGACATACGGCAATGAAGTTTTCGAAGCTGTATATCAGACTCCTATGGCTCCGTTCGATATTACCGTATACGACAATAATGTGCTTCATATTAATATCGTAGGTTATGACTCAATGGCTACGGACGCTACTTGGACCCATCCGGATGGCGATGAGACAAAGTACGATTTCCAGTATGGCGATCCTTATTCTACACCTGCAGACTGGGAAATTGAAACAATGACAGTTGCAACTTCCGATGGTGAAGGCAGCTATATTGTCTTTACAACAGCTACATCTGACGGCGGATTCGCTGGCCCTTATTATGCTTGCCCTGTTGGCGTAGTGGCTACCTTGGAGTCATCGGAAACCATTGCATTTATGGGTACGGACTATGATGTGGTAC
>JAJPZC010000051.1 GCA_021204585.1 Clostridia bacterium | reverse complement strand
TCAAGCTCAAGCGACAAGGGGATTGAAATATCAGATACGAGTATGACCAACTCATATGAATCATTACTCGGCAGCTGGAGCTGCACCATAACAGGCGTGGCGGAAAACACGAAACAGGATTACTCGTATGTCGCATTAGAGTTCAGCGTCTATGATGCGGACGGATACAATCTGGGCACGGCACTGGACAATATATCAAATCTTGCAAAGGGTGACAAATGGAAGTTTGAGGCTCATCTTTACTATGTGTCCACAGAGCCTGTTCATGCCACACTGAAGAGCATAACGGCACTGACCATTTAGCACAGCATAACCAAGGAGCAGATTATGGCAAAGGAAAAGGACTACAGGGAGATACTGAATGAGAGACTCCAGGACCCGGCATTCAAGGCAGAATGGGATGCTGTGGCACTGGAACGCCAGACTTCATGTGCCATCATCAATGCAAGGGAGGAGGCCCATCTCTCGCTGGAACAGCTTGCGGCTCTTACCGGCATTAAGGAATCCATGATCCGCAGATACGAAAGCGGCAGCGGGCTTCCTTCTTTAAAGACTCTGGACCGCCTGGCTCAAGCAATGGGGCTTAGGATCCAGATCAGGTTTGTGAGCCCTGAAGAGGCAGACGGACTGGCGTAGTCTCTGCACTTGGCATCATGCAAGCAAAAAGGCCTTCCTTGACGGGAGGTCTTTATAGTTGGTGAATCATAGCAGTGGATGCGGCCGAAGCGGCCTCAAGGCACACAGTACAACGGTTGTGCACATATAGTATTAAATTTTGTTATAGTTGGTATAAACAACAAAATATTGATTTCTGCCTGATAATTGGCTAAAATACAGGTGCAAACAGCTTGCAGACATGCCTTGACCATAAGCATATCTTTTACCTTCCGTTACAAGAATAATTTACACGGAGATGTTTGTCATGTTCAGAAAACTTGCACTTGGATGTGTTGTCTCCGTTGGCATGGCTCTTTGCCTTTGCGCAGGGATCATTGCTCTGGCAGCCGGCACATCTTCTTCATTCAAGGCTTTAGCAGATGATGAAACAAGCGAGTGGGATGGCTCAGAAATTACGACCGTTTGGGCTGAGGATGGCTCAACGGTAGATGGTGTGACCACCTATACAATCTCATCTGCTTCAGATCTGGCCGGGCTTGCATCGCTGGTTAACAGCGGTGCTTCCTTCAGCGGATGCGTAATCAACCTGACCACTAACATTAATCTAGCCAACTATGCCTGGACTCCCATCGGAACTGCAACCGTATCCACAAGCAGTGAGTTAAGCATAGTTGCTCCGTTTGAAGGGACCTTCAATGGGAACGGGAATACTATCTCGAATCTTAAGTACAGCGATTCATCAGGTGCTTGTGTTGGACTGTTCGGGTACATCAGTGATGCACTCATTACAGGTGTGAACATAAGCAATGTTACAATCAGTGCGGAACAAGGCATTGGTTCTGTTGTCGGATGGGCAGATGATGCCAGCGAGGCACTTAACATCAACTCGACAATATCAGACTGCCATGTAACCGGTACGGTTGAGATTACTGGCAATCACTTGGTTGGCGGCATATTGGGTTGCGGCGAGAAGACATCGGTTTATGATTGTTCAGTTGATACTGAAGACGGCAGTTACGTAACCGGAACGATTGAGATATCCAATCCAACAGTTAATTATGGTGATGACATCGGTGGCATAGCTGGGTTTATCGGGGTAACACAGAATACCGGGCTTGTATCAAAGATGTACAACGTGACTGTCAACAATCTGACTGTTAAAGGTATTTCAAAGGTGGGAGGCATCCTGGGCTATACAACAGTAAAGGGTACGGACGGAGATCCGTTCATTATCACAACCAAGGATGGCGGAACAACAAGCGTTACCAACTGCACTATAACCATCAATAATAGCCTTATTAATCTTGGCTTCTTAATATTTACTGAGTACAACAGCAGGACTTACATTGGCGCAGTGCTTGGATCAGCATACTTTGATATGACCATAGAAAACTGTGATGTGGATGGCGTCACTGTGTATTATTACAATTCAGCCTGCGTATATCAGGCAGATGAGTACAATGGATACTATGGCGGATCAGCGTATGGCGCTGTTATAACTCTTACTGATTGCACCGGTTATGCAACGACAGACAAGGTATAAAGATTTTGTCATAGGTATGGGGTCATGAACATGAAAAAGTCAAGAATTATTACTTGTGTTGCGGCCGTAGCAGTATCTGCATGTATGTGTGCAAGTCTTGCAGCCTGCACGATAGGTGTGCATGAACACACCTGGGACACTGGAACAGTAACCAAAGAGGCATCCTGCACCGAACAGGGTGAAATAACGTATACATGCTCTGACTGCGGGGCCACCATGACTGCACCTATTGCAGCAACGGGTCACAACTATGTTGAAACCAATACTGCAACATGCGAAGAGGCAGGTCAAATAAAATACGTCTGCACTAACTGCGGCGAGACGGATCCGGACGTCACTGCAGTGGACTCAGAGGCTCTTGGACATGACTGGATTGAGGATGAGTCCAGTGAGACGGCCACATGCACATCTTCCGGGACAGCCGTTTATGTATGTTCCAGGTGCGGTGAGACAAAGTCCGAGACTGTAGACAAACTCGGTCACAATTATGTGTTTGATGTAAGGGATATCCCTTGCGTGGGAACAGTGACTCTGACCGGCGTCTGCACAAGATGCGGAGAGGAAGTAACAATCAAAACAGACGGCACCGGACATCACTATGTACTGGCATCCAGTACTGAAGCAACGTGTACTGAAGACGGCATTGACACATTCGTATGCACAAGATGCAGTGAGAAAGCAGATGGGCACAGCTATCAGGTTGTAACTGCTGAAAAATTAGGCCACGACTGGGTTGAAACCACTTCAACCGAAGAAGGGGATGGAGTTACAATTACGACTACTACCAAGACATGCAGCAGGTGCGGTGCCAGTGAGACCAGCACTACAACAGAGGATTCAAGAAAGATAAGCACTTGGGATGGTGTGGCCTATTCATATGACTGGCTTAAAACAGCAGATACAAGTGATGAGGAAGACGAAGCATCTGCTGCAGAAGACGGTGATGAGGAAGACGCAGCGGACAGCATAACGACGTATACGATAAGCTCCTGCGCTGAACTTGCCGGCTTTGCAAAATATGTAAACGGCGAATATACCTCAAGCTATGACTCTACGCTTGAGGGATGTGTTGTCCAACTGAATCCAGATGTGGACTTTGACCTCGACAACAAGCCCTGGACACCGATTGGATATGAGACTCCTAGTGGTGATTTAGGTCCGTTCAAAGGCACGTTTGACGGAAACGGATCCACTATCTACAACCTGTATGATTGTGATTCGGATCCGGATACATATGATTTGACAACCAACCAGACATCAGGATTCTTTGGCTATATTTATACTGCAACCATTGAAAATGTAACAATTGAAAACGCCATAGTGATGAATGGGGTATCAGCCGGCGCCCTGGTAGGTGTGTGCGACAGTGACAGCGCATCAAATGACTTGCATTCTGTTTTCATAAACTGCACTATTAAAGGAGTTATCCAAGTAACCGGAAGCCAGTATGTAGGTGGCATTGTGGGAGACGCCGCACATGCGTCCTTTACAAATTGTTCCGTTATAGGCAATGAGGTAACAGATGATTTATCCGATGACGAAATCAGCTTCATTAAAGGTAAGGCAATTCCAACGTATTCCGGTGTGATTTTTGCTGGAGGCTATGTTGGCGGCATTACTGGAAATCTTGTTACGACAAGTCATGCCCCTATAGGTTCCTTCAAACCTTATATGTATGACGTTACAGTAAAGAACCTTGAGATAACCGGCTCATCTTATGTCGGCGGCTTAATCGGAGCTGTGGATTATGAGTATTCGACCGGATGCATAGCCATATCTAAGAACCCGGACAATGAAGAGGCAAGCGGCAACACAATTTCCAACTGTACAATCTCTGCAACCGGCGGCGCACTGTTTGCTGCTGAATATGTAGGTGCAATCATCGGATATATCAAGACCAACAGCAGTGATACTGCTATATCTGATGTTACAATAACTGATGTGACCATATCAGCAGGCATTTATAACACCGGAGAAACTGGTTTTGCCCTCTACGGGGCAATTGTAGATGCTTCTGGTACAGCAATCTCCAGCATTACATTCACTGACGTCACAGCAAGCACCATTACAACTCCGGCAGGCACAACGGAATAGTTTCAGGATATGCATACACATAGGCTTCAACATCCATCTTAACCTGTGAGTTCATGCGTAACAACCACAACAATAAAGGCGGCAGGATTATCCTGCCGCTTTTGAACACCAGCAAAAAGGCACCCCGGGAAATCCCGGGATGCCTTGTCTGGAGCTACTGGCCGGACTCGAACCGGCGACCTGCTGATTACGAATCAGCTGCTCTGCCAACTGAGCCACAGTAGCACGCCCAACCATTATAACAAAGATTTCAGATTTTGCAAACAGTTTTGCGCATGCGTGAAAAAATAACGGACCAGAGTGAGCGCCGGAGACAGAGGGGCCGTCCGGCCTTCGGACAGCCCCGTCCTTGCATCCGGAGTGTAATCACAGGTCCTGGATGAGAATCAGGTCCTTGTTGTTTTTAGCCTCATCAAGCAGTCTTTCTGTAAACCCGGAGGGGCAGAAGATAATGTACTGAACTTTTTTTGTTTTAGTAAGCTGCATAAGGCTGTCGGCCTTGGACTGCAGTGAGTGCAATTGGGTAAGGTCTTTGGGCGTGACAGAGTATTTGCATTCTCCGAGAACCAGGTTTCCGCTAAGCCGGTCTACGCCGACTATGTCTGTCTCACCTATAGCCGCTCCCCAGTATCTTCCGACATTGTCCAGATGGAAGTCCCATGCGTTCTCTCTGGACAGCTGCCACATCTTCTGCTTGCAGATGTCCTCGTACACGAAAGCAACGTGATTGGGCACAAAGCTGTTTCGTATGCGTGTCATGACATTGGTGTGGTCATTGCCTATAGTAGGCTTCATGGGATAGATGAACCGGAACCAGAAGGCAAAATAGTTGTCTGTTATACGGTACAGCCCTCTTTTGCTTTTCTTCGGGTCATCCCCAATGGGTATCTCGCGCTCAATGAGGTCGAGACCCTGCAGGACGTCAAGGTATTTCGGAAGGACCGTCTTTTCAATATTCATGCAGGATGCGATGTCAGTCATCTTGCGGTTGTCCTGGGCAATGGCATTCAGCAGACTGAAGTAACTGCCTATCTCTCGGACTTCCTTGCCCAACAGGTATTCGGGCTCTATAAAAAGGTAGCCGTCCGGGTCGAACAGATTCCTCTCTATTGATTCGTATATGTCTGGATATGTCCTGAATGACTTGATGTATTTGGGAACTCCGCCGGTCACAGCGTAATACGGTATCAGCTCATTCCTGCTGCGCCCGTCAAAGAACTCCTGGTACAGGGAGAACGGAAGCTGCTTTAAGACAATCTGGCTTGTGCGCCTTCCGTACAGCGGCGTGCTGTAAGTCATTGTCTGGGACACCATCATGGAAATGAGGGATCCGCAAATTATAAGCATGACATCTTGAGTACTTAAGACATGGTCCCATATCTTCTGGAACTCTGAGATAAATGTTCTGTCTGCCATTCCGAGGTACTGGAACTCGTCCAGGACGATGATCTTTCTCGTGTCCGTCTTATACTTTGCAAGTTCTTCAAAAATCACTCTCCATGTTACTTTGGCGGCTCTCAAGAGTTCGTTGTGGGTAAAGTCTGCGGCAAGATTTTTAAAATCCTCAAGATTTTTGACCGGTACTCCCTCGGATGCCTCAAAGTATATATAGTCCTGTTTCCCCTCCAGGAACTTATTGATAAGCGTCGTTTTGCCTACTCTGCGCCTTCCGTAGATTATGACGAATGAAGCAGCTTTTGATTCATACTGCTCCTTTAAAGTGGCAAGCTCATGGTCACGGCCATAGAATTCGTTTACCATATGTGCCTCCGGCTATATGATTATAAGTATCTAAATAATAATTATCTAAATAATTATACTCTGGATAATATAAATTGTAAAGGGGGTCAGAGGCAGAATTTTAAAAAATAAGTATTCAAATAATAATTATTCAAATAATTATTATCCAAATAATTATTATTGCGGAATGGCTGGCATGACTACAGGCAGGCCGGCCGCAAAAAGGCATTGGGACAAGCATATGAGCCCATTTTGTGAGCCTATTGCCTTGCAATATGGCTTTTGGGTATGGTATACTTTGGAAAAGCATGTGCATACCGTATTATTATAAGAAGGTGTGTGCGCATGCATGAGGCAATGCATTATGAAGCTAACATCTTCCGGAGAATCACACGGCAAGGCCGTTGCAGGCATAATAGAGGGGCTTCCTTCCAATCTGGAGCTGGACATAGACAGGATCAACAAGGACCTGGCTATGCGTCAGAGCGGATACGGAAGGGGCGGAAGGCAGAAGATAGAAAAGGACCGCATTGAGATAATGAGCGGCGTTCGCAACAGGCTCACGCTTGGCAGCCCGCTTATGTTTGCCGTGGTCAACAGGGATTATGCCAACTGGGAAGAGTACATGGCTCCGGAGGGGTGCGACACCACAAAGAAGACTCTCACCCGTGTCCGTCCCGGACATGCGGACTTGACCGGCCTCAAGAAATATGACCAGCAGGATGCCCGCAACATCTTAGAGCGCGCCAGCGCCCGCGAGACGGCTGTCCGTGTGGCAGCGGGCAGCATTGCCCGCCAGCTCCTTGCGGAGCTTGGGATAACCGTGTCCGGATATGTGCGTGCGGTCTGCGGCATAGAAGACGGCGGAAAGTATTCCATAGAGCAGATGGAGGCGGCCAAGGCCAGTCCAATCTGGATGCCGGATGATGCAAAGTGCGCTGAAGCTGTGGCCAGAATAGATGAGCTGAAAGCGAGGGGAGACACCGCAGGCGGCGTAGTGCAGGTTGTTGTGCACGGCCTGAAGCCGGGGTTCGGCAGCTGCATGCAGTATGACACCAAGCTGGACGGGATTTTGTGCGGCGCTTTAATGAGCGTGCAGGCCGTAAAGGGAGTGGAGATAGGCGCAGGCTTTGAAGCGGCTGCGCTTCCCGGCTCCAAAGTGCATGACGAGATCTTCATGGAAGACGGCGCCTTTGTGCGCAGGACCAACAGGGCCGGAGGGATAGAAGGCGGCATGTCCAACGGAGAGGACATAGTAGTTAGGGCGGCGTTCAAGCCCATTCCTACGCTTATGAAGGGCCTGCAGACAGTGGACTATGTATCCCACGAGGCCACAACGGCGGCCGGGGAAAGGAGTGACGTTTGCGCCATATGCGCAGCAGAGATTATCTCAGAGAGCGTTGTGGCGTTTGAGATAGCCAGGGCGGTTTTGGACCGTCTGGGCGGGGACAACATGAAAGAGGTAAAGGAGAGGTACGCTCTCCTTGCGGACTGAGGGAAAAGCAATGGAAGAGCTTTGGCTTAAGAATACGGCCAGAAAGAGCGTCATACGCTGCGGCGAAGGAGCCTTCGCCTCATACATGCCGCAGCACAGGGGCGAGTCCCTGTTCGTCATAACGGACAGGAACGTAATGAAGTATTATGAGGGGCTCCTCAGGGACACCCTGGGCGAAGACGTGCCCGTGTACGTTCTCCCTGCGGGAGAGGCGTCCAAGAGCATGAAGCAGCTTTTAAAGATCCTGGATGCCATGTGCGAGGCGCACTTAAAGCGCAGCTCCAGGGTAATAGCCTTCGGCGGAGGCGTAGTGGGGGACATAGCGGGCCTTGCGGCCTCACTGTACATGAGGGGCATAAACCTTACGCAGGTGCCCACGACCCTCCTCGCGCAGGTGGACAGTTCCGTGGGCGGCAAGACGGCCATAGACTACCACGAGGTAAAGAACTTAATCGGCGCCTTTTACCAGCCAGACGAGGTCATAGTGGACCCCATGTTCC
>JAJPZC010000060.1:3726-8209 GCA_021204585.1 Clostridia bacterium | reverse complement strand
GTCATCTATAAGTATGCAGTCTGCCCCTGTGCAGTACTCCTTCTTTTCCTGCTTGGAATGTACAATATGCACAACCACTTCCGGAGCAAGCATGCGCCTGCACCAGGATATCTTATCTTCTGTAGCGGTCAGGATGCCGTGCTTCTCTTTTGGGACGGCAGAGAGGATTTGGCAGCACTCCGGGCCAAGGACGGAGTATGCGTAATCCCAGAGCTCTTTGGCGCCGGGCATCATTTCCAGCCTGTCATAGAAGTGCGGGCAGTCACGCAAGGCGGCCCACATGGACTCCTCATCCTCTTTTGTCTGGTGCGCCTGGTCTTGTATGGTTATGCCGCAGAGGTCATGGCCGCCCTTTTGGAAGGCAGCCAGCACATTGTCCAGGTCAAAGTATACTTTCATGAATTATGCTCCGTGTATGGTGTCTGCATCCGGGTGCTGCCGGTGCAGATTTTGTGTGTAAATTAAGAATAGTATCGGATGTATGAAGCACACAAGGTGTCAGTGGTGATTCAGACGGAATTTTTGGCGACGAAGCGCTGGCCGGCTTCGTTTATCTCGTTCATGACATCCTCAACGGACATGCCCACAGCACGGAAAAGCTCCTTCTGTTTGTAGTTCAGAGGGTCATCGAGGCGGAATCTGCCGCGGCCTGTACGGGTGGCGGAAATAATGTCCAGTTCGGAAACTGCATCATAGGGGTCCATGGCGTTGGCAGAATAATCAGTCAAAGCCGTATTGTCTATGGCGCAGCGGAGGGCGGATGTCAGGATGCACGCTATGAACTTTATGAAGGACTCCACTTCATTGTTTCTGGCCTTCCAGCAGTCACTGTCCGGATCTTCGTCCGAATTCAGCTCATTCATGGGATCTCTTAAGTTGAGGCATCTGGACTCTATGAGAAGGCTGTAATTTGCGGCATCATCAAGACGCTCCGTGACCTGCGAGGCGCCGTCTTCATCCGTTGAGAAATAGCACTCTATGCCGGACATGTAGTCATCGAAACGCACTGCTTCCTCGTTGACCTCATAGCTTTCCGCAACCTGCCTCCCGCCCTTTTCGGTCCATTTGAAGGAAATGTACTTCATGCTTTCCGGACTGCACTTCATCTCATCCGCAGCCTTTCCAAGGCATTCCTCAGCTTCCTGCTTCTGGTCTTTGAGCTCATCCTTTACATTCTGCTGTTCTGCCTCCTCGTCATCCTGGTTGTAGTACACGTACATCCAGCCGTCCATGGAGTCATATGCTGTCTTTATTGTGGCAAAGAACCTCTCCGGAGATCTGCAAAGACCGTTGGGCAGGCCTTCGTAATCATAGAAAAGGCCGTCGTCCTCTGCCGTATGCACGCACTTCTCACGAAGCTCCGGCTTGTCCCGCACCTCAAAGGCATATCCGCAGCCGAGACTGTCAAGCTTTTCAAGGGTCTCATCAGAGAACTCGGGATCTCTCAGCAGGATTGTGAAGTGCTTTGCATGGTGCTTTTGGGCAAGATCACAGGCGGCCTCGTAGATATTTACGCCTGCATCAAAGCCGGTGTCTGTGTAAAACAGCGGCATACCGTCGCTGCCGCGCATTCCGAGGGCGAAATTCAGTACGGGAAGGGGTCCTTTGGGCCCTTCAATATCTGGATTAAGCATGTTGTCGAAACCGGACGGGCTGAACATGCCCCTTACAATTCTCTTCCAGAAAGATGTGTCCGTGTATATATAGACGTTCTCATTCTTGTTGCGGTTATTCCTGTTCCAGGCGGTCACAAAGCTGCGGATGTCCTTCACGTGCACATGCTCACGCACCCTTCTCGTTATGATCTCGCCATCGCACCAGCTTTCCGTCATAAGCAGGGATCTGTCCAGATAATCGTCAAGGTTGCGGCCAGTGTGAGGCTGTGCCACCATATAGATTGCCAGATCCAGGATTTCCTTCCAGCAGTCCTCGAATGTTGTCTTCAGAAGGTCCTCAAGCCCGGTCCTTTCTGCCAGCCGCTTGCAGTACACAAAGATGCCGGGGCACACTTCAAACTCACTCGGAAATGCTATCTCGTCCGTAAGATACTGTCCGTCTTCAGGGAAGAATTTGCGGAAGTTGTCATTGGGGTACATCCTGTCAAAGAACTCCCACTTTTTCTTGCCTATGGTGCATGTCCGCACCACGTCCTTTTCCTCCGGCTCCGTAACATGCTCCGTGTGCCTGTACATAACGTAAGTCCCGTCCTTGCGCTTCTGTACGGATATGCCTTCCACTTCAGGAATCTTTAACAGTGTCCTGTAATATTTCATCTCTCACACCCCTCATCCGGACGCCCTGCGCCCTTTGCATTTGTGTATAGATTTTGTGCGTAAATTAAGAATAGTATTGGATAAATGTTGCCCACAGCAGAAACATTACTCCTGCACGAGGATCTCGGCTCTGGCGTCCTCTCCGTCCTCCCCGGAGGCTGCATGTATTATGGCCTTGCCGCTTCCAGGCATGCGCAGGATGGCCATGGAGCGGCCGTAATAGGTGGTATGGACGCCGGAAAGAAAAGATTCTTCGGTGCGGGGATTGGCGGAGCCGAAGGCGAGAAGCTCCGCCCCTTCGCAGTAGACGGCAAGCTTCAGGTCCATGTTGGACTCTACAACCCCCTCTTCATCCGCCATGCATACGGGCACGAAGACAATCTCTCCCGGCCTTGCCGTGGTCTTCTCAGGGAGGATACGAACCCGGATCTCCTTCGTTATGGCCGGATGGATGGTGGTGCGGGCCACTTCGCGGCCGCGGGAATCGTAGGCAATGCAGGTGAGGTTGCCGGGGGCGTACTTGACGTTGAACACGGCCATGCACCCCTTCATCTTCTTTGTGCCAAGCTTTACGCCGTCCAGATCAAGGGACACGTGGTGGCAGTCATAGAACACCTCTATGCGCGCCTTGTTGCCGTAGCAGTCATGCCAGGACCACGAGGGGATGCTGTTGGTGCCGCGCCATGCGCCCTTGTACGGCGTTACGCCCGGATGATTTACGGGCTGCACGCAGACGGCAGGCCCCTTCAGGGCATGCCATACGGCGGCAGCGAGGAATGCCTCGCCGTTAGGGCAGCCCAGGATGTCATGGGCTCCTGCGTCTGCAAGAAGCCAGGGATATGGCTTGGAGAAGTATTTGGCGTCCTCTGTATAGCCCCAGGCCCCAAGGCCCGCTTCGCCCAGATAGTCCCACGAGGTCCACATGAAGTCTCCTATGAGGTACGGCAAGTTTTGCACCATCTGCCAGTTGGAGGCAATGTCCGCAGGGAAGGATTCGGCGCCAAGGATCAAGCGGTCCGGGTGGCATTTGCCCTCTTTGGGGTATCTGCCGGAGGCGTAATTGTATCCTGCTATATCCAGGGCGTCCAGAGCTGGCGTTGTGGCGGCGTCTGCCTTCTTTCCGTTGGCATAACTGTTCATGGCGGAGCCAACCTTCTGGGCTATGAGGTTGAACCTGGTGGAGTTCAGTCCGTTCATCCTCTGCAGGGCGTCATCACCCTGCGCCTTGCCGGCGTTGGAGATTATCATGAGGTTGAAGCCCCCGGTAACCGGGCGGCTTGCGTCCAGCTGGTGCAGGAACTGCACCATTTCTCGCTCCAAACGGAGTCCCTTGTCCTCTGCGGGCTCTGCCACTTCGTTGCCAATGGAGTACATTATGACGGACGGGTGGTTGTAATCCTTGTCCGTCATGGCCATTATGTCTTCGAGGTAATGCTCCTGCCACTGGGAGGCATAGTCATGGGGCGTCTTGGAGTAGTACCACATGTCCCACGTCTCATCCATAATGTACATTCCCAGCTCATCCGCTGCATCCAGAAGGGCACGGGAGCAGGGATTGTGCGCAGAGCGTATGGCATTAAAGCCGCAGGACTTTAAGATGCGCAGGCGGCGCAGCTCTGCGTCTTTGTATGAGGCGGTGCCCAGCATGCCGCTGTCCGTATGCATGCATCCGCCCTTCAAAAGAGTCTCCCTTCCGTTTATGTACAGCCCCTTATTGTCCCACGTTATCCTGCGTATTCCAAAGCGTATGCTAATGTCCCCGCATATGAGAGTGTATAGGTGCGGGCTTTCCGCAGACCACAGCTTTGCGTCCGGGATGGTGGCATCCCACACGCCGTTAGTGGTGCCGCCAATGGCAACGAGGTCATCCCCGTCCAGAATGCTGAAGCGCGCCTCCCTCTTGGGCCCTTCCTCGGGCTGTGAGACCATTATGCGCACAACCGCAGGGGATACGGACTCCGTTGTAATGCGGATGTCCTCTTCCGTGAGGCCGTCTCCTACCCACGCCCACACAGGACGGTATATGCCTGCGCCGGAATAGAAGCGTGAGTCCGGCTGGTCCTTGTTGGAGCATGCAACGGATATTATGTTAACCCCGTCCCGCAAAACACCGCAGTCTGCCCAGAAGGATGTGTAGCCGTATGCATGGGAGCAGATCCTGCGGCCGTTCAGGGACACAACGGCGTTTTTGTACACGGCTTCAAACTGGA
>JAJPZC010000060.1:0-3626 GCA_021204585.1 Clostridia bacterium | reverse complement strand
CTGCAGATATGCAGAAAATACAATGTTTTGTACGGGCTTGCCTGCAGCCCTTCATATAGCCTCTTAGAGGCCCTGTACGGCTTTGTTTTGCGCCGGGAAGAATTACCTGTTCCTGTGGAAGAAGGCCTTTATGCGGCTCCACAGAGACCCCTTGTTCTGCTTCTCCTGCATACGCATCTTGTTGTATGTTAGCGGATCTCTCTTGTCTGCAAAGCGGGTGCTGCACGCCTGCAGAAGTCGTATGTCTGCCTCTGTGGCGGTCTCCTGCTCAAGGGTGCCAACGTCATGAACCAGGTGGTTGCGTATCTTTCTCAGATACACGAGGCTGCGCACGAAGTCATCCCAGTCCTTTGCCCTGCGCTCTTGCTGTGGCGTTGCATCCATCCTCCGGATGTACTCCGTTATGCCTTCCTCTGCCTGCAGGATATTCCTGCAGAATGCGTCCAGCTGCTTGTACTCTTCCAGGTATTGTATGTTGTTGGATACTGCTTCTTTCTCTCTCATGATGCTGTATGGTATCTTGTGCGGTATCTGGTGCGGCATATGCTCTGTGCATATGGTGCGGTATCTGGTGCGGCATATGGTGCCTTGGCATGCGGCTCTTGGATCTGGTTGCATATGAAGCACACAGAGGCAAGGAAAGAATGAACGGAAGATTGGCAGGTGCATGCCTGCGGGTGCGGGCATTACTTCTCCAGCTTCATCATCTCCCACATGTCTTCAAAGCCCAGGGATGTGTACAGGGGCCTCCCCTCGCGGGTGGTCTCCAGGTATATCTTGCCGGCGCCGTTTTCCCTGGCCTTGGATATGAGCCATGAAAGGATGGCGTGGCCAATGCCGTGCCCCCGGTATTCTTTGCGCACGTACACGTTCATTATGTACCCGTTAACCCCTGTCCTGTTGTCCGGGGAGGGCATCTCCTTCTGCAGGCAGAGGCCTCCGCAGCCGGTTTTTTTGCCGTCCAGGACAGCCCAGCAGGCTATGTGCGCCCCCTGCGGGATGGTCTCTTCGTAGTACTTCCTGTTCTCTTCCCGGAGGGATGGAAGCCTGGGGTCCTGCGGAGACATCCAGAATACGTCCCGTAAGACTTCCATGCGCCACTCCATGAGCTCCGTCAGGTCCTCTGCTGCTGCCTGCAGCAGCTGCACAGTCACGTCTGCGCCCTCTTTCTCCTCCAGATCCTGCGCTGCAGAGGCAGACTCTGCCTCTGTATCCTTGTCTTTGGGACGCCAGCGGGCCTCTTTGCAAGGGACGGGGAGCCTGGAGACGTCCGGCTTGCCGTTTGGGGTTACGGGTATGTCCGGCATCTGGATGAAGAACTCCGGTATCATGTACGGGGTGAGGTAATGAGAGAGCTCTTCCTTCAAGGCCTCAAGGCATATGGAGCCCTCCTGGGGCACTATGTATGCTGTGAGGTATGCAAGCCCCTCCGGGTCTGTATGCGCCAGGCATACGGCTTTGCGCACGTTGGAGCACTGGCAGAGCCTTCCCTCCACTTCCTCCGGCTCTACCCGCTTGCCGTATATCATAACCTGCTTGTCCTTGCGGCCAAGGAAGGCAAGGTTGCCGTCCGGGAGCATGCAGCCCATGTCCCCGCTGTGGTACATCCTGGAGCCGTCCGGCATGGTCTGGAAAGAACTTCCGTCTGCGTTAATGTATCCCAGGGACACGCCGTTCCCGGATATGCATATCTCTCCCTTCTCCCCTGCAGGGACGGGTGTGCCATCCGGGCTAAGGAGCTGGATCTGCACCCCTAAGACAGGGCGCCCAATGGGATACGTGCCGTCTTCCAGGGGAGAGCCTGATGAGCAGTTGTAATATGAAGCGCACACCGTGGTCTCAGAGGGGCCGTATGTGTTGTATACGGCAACATTGTGCACCAGATCCTTTACGTAGCTTGCCCTAAGCACGTCTCCTCCGGAAATTAGAAGGCGCACGGATGAAGGCAGGAAGCCGTACAGGTTGATCTCTTCCAGAAGGTACGGGAAACCGGATATTATTGTGCACCCGGTCTCCTGCACAAAGCGCATGGTGGCGCGTATGTCCTGCTGCTCTTCGTACGTGGGTATGGCCAGGGCTGCGCCGTTCAAGAGGCTTGCGAAGATCTCCTCGGTCATTATGTCAAAGGAGCACACGGAATGCTGCAGCATAACGTCCCCCGGCCCGGGACGGAACTCATTTGCAAATGCCCTCACGTAGTTGCACACGTTGCCGTTGGACACCATAACCCCTTTGGGGTGTCCCGTTGTGCCGGACGTATACAGCACATATGCAGGAAGCCCGGCCCCAAGGACCCTTTCCCTTGCGTATGTGTCCTTCTCTATGTACGGTATCTCACCCTGCTGCACATATACCTGTGGGAACCCTTCCGCAAGGTCTGCGTATTCCGGCTCCGTTATAATAACGTCCACGGCGGAAGAGGACATCATCTCATGTATCCTTCCCTTGGGGAAGCCGGACTCCGCCGGCACGTACATTGCCCCGCGCTCCAAAACCGCAAAGATGGCCGCCACCATCTCTGCGGAGTGGGTCATGATTATGCCGCAGCTCTTAACCCCTTCCGGGAGCATGCCGGCAATGCCGTGCACCATCCGGAGGAACTCTCCAAAGGAGATCTTCCTGCCGTGCATTATTATGGCCATATCATCCGGATGCTTTAAAGCCACCCGCTCCAGCATGCCGTATAACGTCTCTTCTGTATCTCTCATACAATGTCTCTTGTATCTTTGCGTATATTGTATTCTGCCTGCTTATGTCTTCCCGCAATGCCCTGCTGTCTGCGTCTGAAATGGCGCCACGATATGCGTTTCATGAGGGTTATGCGCATTTATAGCGCATCTTCCTAGTGCATAAGCATCCAGTACAGGCCGTCTGCGGTGCGCCGGATGGGCTCCCGGTAATGGTTGCCCTTGTTAAGGGTGAAGACGGTCCGGATGCCAGCCTCTTTGTACTGCCCATATATGATGTCCGTGTTCTTCTGCACTACGCAGAGGTATTTATTCCTCGTTTTGCATTCCTTGTCTCCAAGGGAGAAGTATATGCATGCAGGCTCCACGCGCATTTCATGCGTGGAGATGTACTCCAGCAGGTCCGGGAACCACAGGGAGCCGGACATGGTGCCAAAGCGCAGAAAAGCGTCTGTATTGTACATGGCATATATGGCAAACAGCCCTGCAAGGGAATACCCGGCAAGGCCCCGCCATGCTGGCGTGCCGGTCTGACGCTCTGCGAACGGTATGATGTCCTGCTGCATTTCATTGAGGTATGCGTCTGCGCCTCCGGTGCAGGGCGTGTCTCCGGGGTATATGGCAGGTATGGCCCAGGGAGCCATGTCCCTGTTCCAGTCTACGTCCGATATTGCCACAAGGGTATGATCCGGGGCTCCCATTGCCTCCAGCGCATCCCGGAGCTGGGCTCCCATCCCCTGGAAGGTGTTTATGTATATGGCAGGGCTCCCGCTTTCTTTCCCTGCGAATATCTCCACTCTCTTGCCGTCTATCCTGTATTCCATTATCCCGTCCTGCCCGGTGCAAACAAGCACAAAAAGCATTGTACCACATGAGCGGCAGGATTTCCATACATATGCTGTGAAAAGTTTGTGTATGAGAGAAGTTACAATGGGACTT
>JAJPZC010000090.1 GCA_021204585.1 Clostridia bacterium | reverse complement strand
GATATGAGTAAGCAGACGGGTACAGCAAGGGCTCAGGGGTCATTGTGGACCTGGACAAGGATAACGGGGATGCATATATCCTCACCAACTGCCACGTGGTGTATGACGATACGGCTGTGAATTCCGTAGCGGACAGGGTGTACCTGTATCTGTACGGGCAGGACATTGAAGGCACGAACTACACGCTGGAAGACGTTACAACCACGTACGGCGACACCGGCTACACGTATTACATGGAAGATGTCACGGGGGATGACAATTACCGCATCCCGGCCACCGTTGTAGCTGCTTCCATACAATATGACATGGCTCTTTTGAAGGTCTCCTCAAGCGAGGTCCTGGAGAACAGCAACGCCATAGCTGCAAGCTTCTCAGACGATGACGAAGTGTATATAGGCGAGTCCGTTTATACGGTAGGCAACCCTCTGGGCGTTGGCACAACCGTTACAACGGGCGTCGTATCCAAGGATTCAGAGACTACCCAGCTTGCCGTGGACAGCACGGAGTACACGATATACAGGGAGCTCAAGACGGACACCGCTGTCAATCCCGGTAACTCCGGCGGCGCTCTGTACAACTCCAGCGGCGAGATAATAGGCCTTGTGAACTGCGGCCTTACGGAATACAACTCAGAGACAGTGGAAGGCACTTCATACGCACTCTGCACCAGCTACGTAAAGAGGGTGTATGAGCTCATGAGAGACACAGAGAACGGCACACAGATAACCACGCCGGGAATCCAAAGGGCATACCTTGAAGGCGCCTATTCCGTGGATGCCACGGACTATGCCATGTACGGATACAGCGTCCAGAACTCCATATCCACAGGCTATGACACCCTGTACTCATACTCATACCTGGACACCTCAGGCTCTGTTGCGAGGGCCAGAATCCGTGAGTACGTTGAGGCTACAACGGATTCATACGGGCTTGCAGTAGGGGACGTCATAACCCATCTTACCATAACGGCTTCGGACGGGGAGACCATTGTAGAGGATCTGGACATAACACGCAAGTTCATGCTGGATGACGCTCTCATATCATACAGGGACGGGTACACCGTAACCCTTACGTACATCCATGGCGGCAACACGCTCACCAAGGATGTAAACTGCGACATGGAATCTTTGATATAACCCGGACAGGAAGGCCTTTCGGCCGGGTGGAACGGTTTATAAAGCGCTATAAGCAGCGTGTTTTGAAACAAAGGGCCGCACTATGGCGGCTGTGTGGGACATGAAGAAGGCTGTGATTGCCGCCGTGAGCATTGCTTGCGCGGCGGCGATAACTTTATGCGGATGCTCCAGAAAAGTAGTGGAGAGCAACGACCTGTTTACGCTCACGGAAGAGCAGTACGAGGCGCTGCTGGATTACTATGCGGAGCATCAGAGCGGCGACAGCGCAAAGATTGCCGAGGCAAGCGCGCAGTCGCTCCTTTCCGGTGTCTCCGTTCTTTCCATACAGATGTACAGGGGGAGTTCAATCGGCAGCATGTTAGGAGGCGGCTACACGTATTATGACGCCCCCACGTTCGGCTCCGGGGTCATCGTGGACCTGGACAAGGAAAACGGGGATGCGTATGTTTTGACCTGCTGCCACAACGTATACGATGATGAAGCATACCAGACATACTTCGCAGACACCGTATACCTGTACCTGTACGGGCAGGATGTCCCGGACGTGAACTACTCCGCGGCATATGAAGAGACCACGTACTCTTCAGGGATCGGATTCTACGGTTCCGGCAGCACCTATTACAAGCTGGATGTGACGGGGGATGATGACTACCGCATTGAGGCCACGGTGGTTGCCGCATCAAGCCAGTATGACCTGGCTCTTTTGAAGGTTACAGGAAGCGAGGTATTGAAGAACAGCAATGCTGCAGCGGCCACGTTTGCGGATGCGGAAGAGGTTTCAATAGGCCAGTCTGCGTACACCGTAGGCCAGTCCGTATACTTCATGGGCCCCTCTGTGGACGCAACATACTGGGAGTACGGCAGCGGGCTCTGCGTTACGTCCGGAAACGTCTCCAAGGACTGCTTCAGCGTGGATTACGGCATATACAGCTCAACGTTCTATTCATCCGTCAGCAACTCCCACAGGGTCATAGAGACCAGCGCTGCGGTCAATGAGGGCTGCGGCGGAGGCGGCCTGTACAATGCAGACGGAGAGCTCATAGGCATTATATGCGACAAGATCGTTGCGGACGGAACGGACAACATAGGCTACGCCATCCCCGCAAGCCAGGCAAGGCGCGTATATGAGCTCATGAAGGACAGCGCCTCAGACTCTGTAATCTCATACCCCGGCCTGTCCGCAGGGTTCCTGGACGGCGTCTCATTCTCCGGTTCTTCAAGAAACAACACCAGCAACGGATATTACCTCTATGATGTCTCAGACCCCGGATACGAGATAACGGATACGGCGACTTACCTTGATCCCAATGACGACAGCGTGGAGTACAGGGTGCGTGTAAAGGAGACCGTAGCGGCCACCAGCAGCTCATACGGCCTGCAGGAAGGGGACGTCATAACCCATATAACCATTACGGACGAGGACGGCGTCACTGTAGAGGACCTCGATGTAACCCGCAAGTTCATGCTGGATGACGCCCTTATCTCTTACAGGGACGGCTATACGGTAACCCTTGCATACGTCAGAGACGGCGTGGAGGGGCAGCAGGATGTTTCCTGCTCACTGCAGAAGATAGCATAAAGAAGAACACTTCATCCCCGCGGGGGGATTCATTCATACAGATTCATATGCATTTCAGCCAGAGGGTATTATGAAGAAGGCTATAATAGCGGCTGCGGCTATTGCCTGTGCGGCGGTGGTGACGCTGTGCGGCTGCAACAAAGTCAAGATTACCAACAATTACTATACAATGTCCGATGCACAGTTCTCAGAATACATGGATGAGCTGGAAGAGAGCGGGGCAAGTACGGAGTCTCTCATCGAGATCGCCAGCCAGCGCTCCGTCCTGAGCAGCGTGTCCATTCTGTCTTTTGTGCCCTATCTGTATGAGCCGTACGGCAGGGACTCATACTTCAGCTCCTCAGTCCTTATGGATGCCGTATTCTCCGGCTCAGGGGTCATAGTGGATCTGAACAATAGCAGCGGGGACGCATACGTGCTCACCAACTGCCACGTGGTATATGATGACTCTTCAAACGTATATGACTCCGACTACGGCTGCATGACTTCAGCCTTCTCACCCGTTGCCACCAAGGTCTATCTCTATCTCTACGGACAGGATGTGGAGGGCACCAACTATACGCTGGTCTATTCCACAGACAGCTACGGCGGATACACCTATTACAACTATACCTGCTCCGACGATGGCGCATACCGCATCCCGGCCACCATTGTATCCGTTTCCGTGCAGTACGACATAGCACTCCTGAAGGTCTCCGGCAGCACAGTATTGAAGAACAGCAACGCCATAGCGGCTACGTTTGCGGACGACGATGAAGTGTACGCAGGTGAGTCCGCATATGCCGTGGGCAATCCTTTGGGATACGGCACAACGGTAACCACAGGCGTTGTCTCACAGGACAGCTACAATACGTACCTCAACGTAAGGAGCTCCGTATACACCCAGTACAGGGAGATCAAGACTGATGCAGCGGTCAACGGAGGCAACTCCGGCGGCGGCTTCTACAACTCCAGGGGTGAGCTCATAGGTATCGTAAACTCCAAGCTTGAGGACTCGGACATAGACAACGTAGCGTACGCCCTCGCAGGCAGCTACGTGAAGAGGCTCTGGCCCCTTATGAGGGATACCAGCTCCGGCACTGTATCCACAGAGGACGGCATGGGCCTCAAGAGGCCGTATCTCAAGGGTGCATATACAGACGACACGGAATACTCCTCACTGTACGGCTCTTATTTCCAGTACGGACAGGACACAGGCTATGACATCTCATATTCGTTTTCTTATACGGACAGCCAGGGCAGAACCAGAATAAAGGAGACGGTTGCTGCCAACACCACATCCTACGGGCTCCAGGTAGGGGACGTCATAACCCATCTCACCATAACGGACACGAACGGCAAAACGGTTGAGGATCTGGACATAACCCGCAAGTACATGCTGGATGACGCATTGCTTTCATACAGGGACGGCTATACCGTGACCCTCACATACACCCGCAACGGAAATGAAAAGACGGCAAACGTAGAGTGCCAGTGGTATAGCATAATCTAGCCCGCCGGCAGCTCCGTAACTGAATCTGCATACAAACAAAAGCCATCCGCAAGGGGTGGCTCTTTTTGAACAGGTGCTTGGATATGCCGGATTCTGGCAGGTTTGGCAGAGAGTCAGTCTACTGTCTTCTCGCCGTTGTAGAGGTCGTACGGGGTTACCTGGTATACGTAGTAGTTGAGCCAGTTCATGTAGAAGAGGTTGGCCGTGGAGGACCAGTTCATCTTTGCGTGGGTGCAGGTGGAGTCCGTGAAGTAGTTTGCCGGGGGCTTTATGTCAAGGCCTTTGGCTTTGTCCCGTTCGTACTCGTTCTTGAGGGTGTAGCGGTCGTACTCCATGTGGCCGGTTACGAAGACCTGGCTGTTGTCCAGGGACTTTATGATGGAAGCTCCTGCACGCTTGGAATAGGCCAGGATGCGGAGCTCAGGGACGCTTTCGATGTCCTTGGCATAGATTAGAGTGTGGCGGGAGTGAGGCATGTGGAACTCGTCCGAGATGCCTCGCATGAGTGGCTCCGGGGTCTCGGTGTGGACTCTCTGGTGGGCGAATACGCCGAAGCACTTCTCTTTTAAGGGGTGCTTCTGGATGCCATAGAAGTAGTGGAGGGCGGCCTGCGCTCCCCAGCAGATGAAGAGGGTTGAGGTGACGTTGGTCTTTGTCCAGTCCAGGATCTCGCACAGCTCTTTCCAGTATGCCACGTCCTCGAACTCCATGTTCTCGACTGGGGCTCCGGTTATTATCATGCCGTCGTATTTGAGGTTCTTGACCTCGTCCCAGTACTTGTAGAACTGGTCCATGTGGGACTTGTCCGTGTGGGTGGAGGTGTAGGTGGACGTCTTGACAAGGGTAATGTTCACCTGCAGCGGCGAGTTGGACAGAAGGCGCATGAGCTGCGTCTCGGTGTCCACCTTCGTGGGCATGAGGTTGAGGATGGCAATCTCAATGGGGCGGATCTGCTGCGTGTACGCTCTGTGGACGTCCATCACGAATATTCTTTCACCCGTCAGGATGTTGTATGCGGGCAGTTCCTTATCAATGACAATGGGCAAAGCGGGGCCTCTCTGTTTTATGGAATGCAAAAGCCGGAACTTGAGGGTTCCGGCTTAAAGTTTGCCGGTATAGTATCAAGCCGCTCCCTGGAGCGGATGCTGCAGGATATGGGGCCTGCCTTAGATCTTTGCGAGGGCCTGGTCCAGGTCTGCGATTATGTCGTCAGGATTCTCAATGCCCACGGAGAGACGGATGAGGTTGTGGGATACGCCTGCCTCTTTAAGGCCCTCTTCGGAGAGCTGCCTGTGGGTGGTTGTTGCGGGATGAAGGACGCATGTGCGCACGTCTGCCACGTGGGTCTCCTGGGTGATGAGGTTCATGGACTCCATGAGGTGCCAGCACTCCTTGTCTCCGCCCTTGATGCCGAAGGCCATCATGCCGCCCTGCCCTTTGGGCATGTACTTCATGGCAAGGTCATGATACTTGTCCGTAGGAAGGGAAGGATGCTGCACGAACTCTATCTTCGGGTGCTTGGAAAGGAACTGGGCAACCTTTGCTGCATTTGAGCTGTGGCGCTCCATGCGGAGGGCGAGGGTGTCGCATCCTATCCAGGACAGGAAGCCGTTCTGCGGGCTCATTATGGCCCCTAAGTCTCTTATCATCTGGCCGCGGCACTTTGTGCCGAAGGGCACGGCAAGGTCTGCATATACAAGGCCGTGATAGCTCTCGTCCGGCTCATTGAATGACTTGTACCTCATGTTGCCCTTGTAGTTGAAGTTGCCTATCTCAACGATTACGCCGCCCAAGGCGCATGCATGCCCGTCCAGATACTTTGTGGATGCGTGGACTATGATGTTTGCGCCCCAGTCGCCGGGACGGCAGAGAACGGGAGTGGCAAGGGTGTTGTCTATGGCAAACAGCACGCCGTACTTCTTTGCCACGCGGGCGATCTTCTCAAGATCCAGAACTATTATTGCAGGGTTGGCGATTGTCTCGGTGAAGATCATCTTCGTATGGTCGTCTATGAGCTTCTCAATCTCTTCCTCCGGAGCGTCCGGGTCAAAGAGGCGGACCTCAATGCCCATCTTGGGAAGGGTTACAGTGAAGAGGTTGAACGTGCCGCCGTACAGGGCGGATGAAGACACCACATTGTCCCCGGCTTCGCATACGGTGAGGATTGCAAGGGACGTTGCGCTCATGCCGGATGCCGTGCCTATTGCATAGATGCCTCCCTCAAGGGCGGCAACCTTTCCTTCAAACGCCGATACCGTCGGGTTGGAGAGGCGGGAGTAGAAGTATCCGCTGCTCTTTAAGTCGAAGCAGTCCGTCATGTCCTGTGAGGATGCATAGTACCATGTCGTAGACTGGTAAATGGGAGGCACACGGCTCTCTCCGTTCTTCGGATCCCAGCCGGCCTGCACGCACAGTGTGTCAAGCTGCAGCTTGCTGTTGTCTTTCATATTAAGCTCCTGTTGTGTTCATTTATATACAGGCTCATATAAGAGCCGTGGATTCATCATACTGCGGGCCTTATCCGGCCCTGCCAATTTTCTTGCCCGTCCCTGCGCCAGTCCATCCGGGCTTCTGCAGGCATCCTGCGGGCTCATATGAGCCCAATATGCGGCCTCTTTTTGGAGGCTACTTGTCATACTCCTTGAGAGCTCTATCAAGGTCCCTCTTCTGGTCCTTTTCGGCAATGGAGCGCTTCTTGTCATAGAGCTGCTTGCCTTTGCAGAGGGCCACCTCAACCTTCACAAGGCTTCCCGCCCAGTACATGGAGAGGGGGATGAGGGTGTAGCCCTTCTCGTTCACCTTCCCTGCAATCTTTGCAATCTCGGCCTTGTGCATGAGAAGCTTTCTGTCCCGCTTTGCGTCCTTCGGGGAGAAGGCGCCGGACTTGTCATACACCTTGATGTGCACGTTCTTCATGTACATCTCGCCGCCGGCAATGAGGCAGAAGCCGTCCTTTAAGTTGCATCCGTTGGACCGGAGGGACTTTACCTCAGACCCTGCCAAGACTATGCCGGCCTCATACTTTTCTATGACGAAGTACTCATGCAGAGCGTACTTGTTGTATGCGATCTGTTTGTTCATTGTCTTCATACAGTATACCACATATATATGCCGAAATAAAGGAAATTTTAATCTGTTTGCAAAATTTTATGCGGCCGGGGCCTCTTGCCGCCCCGGACAGTATAATAATGAGACACCATCTCATTTACGCCTTACCGGTACGCCGGGTGCGCAATACAGTGCGCATTAGCATTACGGTGCGCATTACTGGACTTCCTTGAAGAAGATCCTGCGGGTTACGGCATCCGTGTCCACGACCTCAATGCGTATCTTCTGGCCAAGAGTGTAGCTCTTGAGCCTTCCGGAGAGGGTGAACTTTTCCGGGATGTATTCATAGGTGCCCTCAAGGGACTCTATAGGGATTAAGCCCTCCACGGTGTTGTTCAGCACGGCGTACACGCCCTGCTTGGATACGCCGGATATGACTGCGTCATACTGCCTTCCCACTTTGTCCTGGATGAAGGCTATCTTGTACAAGGTGTCCACGGCCCTCTCGGCTTCGTCTGCATTGCGCTCCTTGGAGGAGCAGTCTATGCCGGCGTCATGAGCTGTCTCGCGGAGCTTGTCCAGCTCCTTCCGGGCGTTATGAAGGCAGCCTTTAACGGCTCTGTGCACGAAGAGGTCCGGGTATCTGCGGATGGGGGAGGTGAAGTGGCAGTACATCTGGGACGCTAAGCCGAAGTGCCCGAGGTTTTCCTCGCAGTACCTTGCCTTCTGCATGGTGCGGAGCATTACCTGGTTCACCGTGGCAAACTGCGGCAGGTCTCTGGACTCCTCCAGTATGCGGGCAAAGTCCTTAGGGCGGACGTCATCCTGCTTTATGCGCACACGGACGCCCAAGCTCTGCACGAAGTCTATGAAGTTTGCAACCTTCTCTGCATCCGGCTCTTCATGCACCCTGTACAGGCAGGGGGCCTGCTTCTTCGTAAGGTATTCCGCAACGGACTCGTTGGCGGCTATCATGAACTCCTCTATTATCCTGTGGGATATTGTGTCCTTGTCATCATGCTCCACGGGCGGGATCTGGATCTCGTCGTTCTCGTCCATATAGATATGGGGCTCATCTATCTCCAGGTCTATCTTCCCCTCACGGGTCCTCTTCGCTTCCATCTTCAGGCACAGTTCCTTCATAAGCTGCACGGTCTCTGCAAGATCCGGGTACTTGGAGGTGTCCCCCTCAAGGAGGGCGGATATCTCAGGGTACGTGGTCTTGTGCGCGGAGCGTATTATGCC
>JAJPZC010000149.1 GCA_021204585.1 Clostridia bacterium | reverse complement strand
GCCTTGCTCATGACGCCTAAGAAGCACAAGAGAATACTAATCGCATGGATAGTCCTTGGCATTGTTGCGGCTGTCATATGGGTGCTGTTTGTTTTTGTAGGCTGGGACTCCAGCAGCTCAACCGGCATGAGCAATGCAGTCAAGTCCCTTGCCGTATACTTCCTGCCGGAGATCATCGTGTTCCTCATATTCGCTCTTCTGTGGATCTTCCTGTCCAGGCGCCATCCCAAGGCCCAGTTGGCCTTCATCATAATCCTGTCCGTCTTGTCTGCATGGCACCTTCTTGAGACTCTTACATACATTCTCTGGTGGTCTGCAGACGGATTCAATACCGCATCCCTTTTTCCTGTTGCCGTATTCCTTGAGTTCCTGGCGTGGGTAATCCTTCTGGCAATCCTGAACAATGATATGCGAAGGTCTGGCAAACAGGCATAATCCACTGGTCCTCAGGCCATTCTCCATACAGCTCTATCTCATACAGATAACAAAAGCAGCACTCCAGCAGGTGCTGTTTTTAGCTGTGTTTTGATATTGCTTCCCTGAGACTGTTGCCTTGCCGGGCGTTGGAAGGCCAACATCATTTGTGCTTTGCCAGCAGATCAAACTGCCTCCGGATCTCGTAATTGGGGATACGGACAGTGCCTCTGGAGTCGTCATAGGTGAGGTATCCCAGATGCACCAGCAGCGTAAGAACGTCATTGCAGAACCGCAAGTCTGTGTAATCGTTGTTGTACAGAGTGGGATCTATGTCTTCTTCGCCGCCTGCGGTCAAATTCGCTACGGCTTCCTTCACGCCGTCTATGCCGGAGTCAATGTATATGGATAGCGCATCATATGATTCCGTCTGTGTCCAGGACATGCCGGGACGGGACTTGCTTATTGTCCTAGTAACTGACCACGGGTTGTAGATTGTGAGTCCGTTTACTGTATAGCCTTCATACCACTGCCGGAAAGCCTCAAAGTCCTTTCCGTTCTTCAAGCACAGATTTCGGACTTCGTCTTCCGTAAAGCCTGCGAATTCCTGGAGGGGGTAGGCGTCCGTCATCGTAAACTCATGGAACATATTCAAGGGCATCACGTTATCGGAATTACGGATGGGAAGTATGCCCGTCATGTAGGCCAAGGCTACATAGGGCTTGTTCTTGAGCAGTTTTGCAAGATATTCCATGTACTCAATCTGTTCTTCTTTTGGCACCCTGGCTCTAAAGATGCAGTCCCACTCGTCAATGATGATGACAAACTCCTGCCTGGCCGTAGTCCATATCCTAGACAGCATGGATCTCAAATCCCTGCCCCTGAACTCAAGTTCCGGATACGACTGCTTTAATTCAAACCCAATCCTTTTATCAAGCAGCTTAAGCATTGCAGAAACCGGCTTGTCCCGCTGGAAGAATTTAGTGAGGTCAACCTGTATCACATTGAACCGGTTCAGATACTTTCTGTAACCTGCATCCTGGGATATCTTCAGACCTTCAAACAACATTGTACTATGGACAGATTATGGTTGCGGATAGTGGGACAATACTTTTGAGGCCTAATAAGACGGGATATTTCCCTCTATGCGCATGATGGTACCATCATATTAGACAGTCTCAGAAGCGAATCCCCTCAGTTTGATGATGTAGGTCATGCTTCTTTAGAGAAGATAATGGTGGATTTACTGGCCAATAAGACCCTGAGAGGAGTCATATTGATAATAGTAGATAAGATAACGGATATCATAAGGGATATGTTTGACAAGTACCTGGTGAACCAGTCCACTCTCATGAGGTACGCACGCCGCAGGAACAAGGAACAGGAGGTGCGCGAGATCCTCGGGGACAGGCTGGATGCAGTCTAGGAAGGCGTTTTATGGGTTTGACTATTCCCCTCGGAAGTCGTATACTTTGTGGGTAAGATTTTCCAGCAGAGGTTGGCTTTAGGATGAAAAAGATTACGGAAGACATACTGTACGTGGGCGTGGATGACAAGCAGATAGACCTCTTTGAGGGCCTGTTCCCCGTGCCAAGCGGGATTGCGTACAATTCGTATATCATACTGGATGACAAGATTGCCGTCATGGATGCCGTAGAGGCAAAGTTTGTGGACCAGTGGCTTGCAAGCCTGGATGAGACATTGGACGGAAAGAGCCCGGACTATCTGGTTGTGCACCATATGGAGCCGGACCATTCCGCAGGGATTGCTAAGTTCCTCAAGAAGTACCCGGAGGCAAAGGTTGTGTCCACTGCCAAGACGTTTGCCATGATGCAGAACTTCTTCGGCGCAGGCTGCGGCGAGGGCGGCATCACGGTGGGAGAGGGGCAGACCCTTTCCTTAGGCTCCAGGGAGCTGAAGTTCTTCATGGCGCCCATGGTTCACTGGCCTGAGGTCATGATGACGTATGACTCAAAGACAAAGACGCTGTTCTCCGCAGACGCTTTCGGAAGGTTCGGAGCTCTGGACACGGATGAGCCCTGGGAAGAGCAGGCCGGAAGGTACTACTTCAGCATAGTGGGAAAGTACGGCATGCAGGTGCAGGCAGTACTCAGAAAGCTGGCTGCAGTTGAGGTAAAACGCATATGCGCCCTCCACGGGCCGGTGCTTGAGGGCGAAGACCTCAAGAGCGCCCTCAAATACTATGACACCTGGTCCAGGTACCAGGCGGATACGGACGGAGTGCTGATTGCATACGGCTCCGTATACGGCAACACAGAGAAGGCCGCAAAGATGCTGGCCGGGTTCTTAAGAGACAGGGGCATAAAGCACATAGAGGTCTTTGACCTTGCAAGGTGCGATGAGTCCGAAGCCGTAGAGGAGGCCTTCAGATACAGCACGCTGGTGCTTGCGTCCGTAACGTACAACGGCGAGATATTCCCGCCCGTGAGGGAGTATATAGACTGCCTCGTGGAGCGCAATTACCAGAACAGGCGTGTGGGGATCATAGAGAACGGCAGCTGGGCTCCCGTAGCAGGCCGTGCCATGATTGCAAAGTTCGAGAAGAGCAAGAACATAACCATCCTTGAGAACAAGGTGAAGATCACCTCAGCCCTCAACCTGGACTCCATAGCCCAGCTTTCTGCCCTCGCAGACGAGATAGCCGGCAAGTAACGCCGGCCCGGCGCCACGGCGGCAGCAGGGCCCCGGGTTAGTGGCAGCAACCGAAATACAGCAATGAAAAAGCCTCCGGCATCTGTTTGCCGGAGGCTTTGTAACTGCTTGGGTGGGGGAAGGCGTCAGCCTTTCTTGGAGCCGTTCTGGCCGTTGTCATCATCGCTTGGAAGGTCCTCAGGGTTCTCTATGTCATAGCGGATGCTGGGGTTGGCCTCTTTGAGGGCGTCGGTGAAGGCGTCGAACCATTCGGGCTTGACTACGATTGTGATGAAGGTTTCGTTGTTGAAGTACACGGAAAGGCGGTCCTTTTTTTTCGGGTTGGTCTTGTCCAGGACTATCATGTCAATGTCCTGCACCTTGTACTTGCTCTTTATGATGCCGAAGCTGGTTGTGAACAACTCGCTTGTGACGGAATAGTATGACGAAATGAGCAGGCTTATGAGGAGCAGGAGGACAGCCAGGGCCACGAAGTACGTGAGGGTGTACTGAAGGATAGGGTAAACTATCACCTGGGCGGATCTTATGCCTTCGGTGATTATATAGTAGGTGTTCAGAATGAGGGCCGCAACCGCCAAAGCCAGGCACAGCCCTATGAGAACGTATGTTACCGTGTTGAACTTGTACTTGAATTTTTTCATCCCCCAAATTATAATCCGCCCCGGCCCAAAAAGCAACAGTTTTCATATGACGCTTGTGTGCAAGTCATGTGAATCCGCCCGTCTCTGCAGCCATTCAGAGTCCTTGCAAAGGGCTCCGCAGGGCCTTGGAACTGCTTACATATTTGTAATACAGGCTCCAATACAGGCTCCTGGCAAAGCTAATACGCCTGTTTGGCGCCTGCCTGCGGGCTTGCCCGGAGCCCGGCTGCGGCAGCCTGCGGCCGGAAAATTTAGCGCGGGACGGGGCTTAAGATTGTTGTCTTTTTCGCGTGGATGTTATAGAATTGAGGCATGGTAAAGTTAATCAAAGGCGGTGTGTATCTCACCGAAGGAAAGTTAGTCAAGGAAAATTACGCTTTCATGACGGAAGCGAAGAAGCAGAATGCGATAACGCACACGATGGCGTACGGCATCCTTGCAAGCCACAACAAGGGGGATGAGCAGAACCTGCGCATCAAGTTCGATGCCATGGCATCCCATGACATTACCTATGTAGGCATTATACAGACAGCTAAAGCATCCGGTCTCAAGGAGTTCCCGGTATCCTATACGCTTACCAACTGCCACAACTCTCTCTGCGCAGTGGGCGGCACCATAAACGAGGATGACCACCTCTTCGGCCTTACGGCGGCCAAGAAGTACGGCGGCAACTTCGTTCCGCCCCATCTTGCAGTCATACACCAGTACATGCGTGAGTGCGAGGCAAAGTGCGGAGCCATGATACTGGGTTCAGACAGCCACACAAGATACGGCGCCCTTGGCACCATGGCGGTAGGCGAGGGAGGCCCGGAGCTTGTAAAGCAGCTCCTCGGCCGCACGTATGACATAAAGCGCCCGGAGATCATAGCCGTATACCTTAAAGGCAAGCCCAGAAAGGGCGTGGGCCCCCATGACGTGGCCATTGCCCTAGTCGGCGCAACATTCAAGAAGGGCTTTGTGAAGAATAAAGTCCTGGAGTTCGTAGGCCCCGGAATAAAGAACCTCTCCATGGACTTCAGGTGCGGCATAGACGTCATGACCACTGAGACCACATGCCTTTCATCCATCTGGGAGACGGATGAAAAGACGGAGGAGTACTTCAAGATCCACGGCCGTTCGGGTGACTACAGGCCAATGCACCCTGCAGAGCCTGCATACTATGACGGTGCGGTTGTCATAGACCTCTCCAAAGTGGAGCCCATGATAGCCCTTCCGTTCCATCCTTCCAACGCATACACCATTAAAGAGTTCATAGACAACGCAGAGGACCTCCTGCACGGCGTGGAGGAAGAGGGCAACAAGCTCCTCGGCAAGCCTACGTTCCACCTTTTGGACAAGGTCCAGAACGGACAGGTTCATGTGAGCCAGGGCATCATAGCAGGCTGCGCCGGCGGCACCTACGAGAACGTTGCCTCCGCTGCCGAGATCTTGAAGGACAAGAGTTGCGGCTGCGACGAGTTCCAGCTGTCCGTATATCCCCAGAGCCAGCCCGTGTACAAGTGCCTCGTGGACAACGGATACGTATCCAAGCTCATGGGCGCAGGCGCAATGCTGAAGACTGCATTCTGCGGGCCCTGCTTCGGCGCCGGGGACACCCCTGCAAACAACGGACTCTCAATACGCCACACCACGCGCAACTTTGAAAACCGCGAAGGCTCAAAGCCCTCCGAAGGCCAGCTTGCGGCCGTGGCACTCATGGACGCCCGCTCCATAGCCGCAACCGCTGCAAACGGCGGCATCCTCACGCCCGCAACCGACGTTGACTACGCCGACCGCTTCAAGAAATACACCTTCGACGGCTCCATCTATGAAAAGCGCGTATACCACGGCTGGGGCAAGGCAGACCCTGCGGTCCAGGTTGTATACGGCAACAACATTAAGGACTGGCCGGAGCAGATAGCCCTCACGCAGAACGTCCTTTTAAAGGCCGTCTCTGTTCTCAACGACCCCGTGACCACGACGGATGAGCTCATCCCGTCCGGCGAGACGTCCTCATTCCGCTCCAACCCTCTGCGCCTTGCAGAGTTCGCCCTCTCACGCAAAGACCCCGGATACGTTGGCCGCGCAAAGGAAGTCAAGGCACAGGAAGAGGTGCGCCGCTTGACCGGCGTCCTTCCTGCGGAAGTCCTTTCCGACCTTGAGGCCGCAGGAGTGGAGGTAAAGCCCGGCACTATGTTCGGAAGCTGCGTCGTTGCACGCAAGCCAGGAGACGGCTCCGCCCGTGAGCAGGCAGCCTCCTGCCAGCGCGTCTTAGGCGGCGCCGCAAACATTGCCCTGGAGTACGCCACCAAGCGCTACCGCTCCAACCTCATAAACTGGGGCATGCTGCCCTTCCTTGCCACCAAGTTCGACTACGCCCTCGGCGACTACATTTACATCGAGGACATAACCAAGTACGTCCTCCAGGATTCACCCGTAATCCCTGCAAAGCACATCTCCGGCGGCAAGTGCAAGGACATCACCCTGGAGCTTGGCCAGCTCACCGCAGAAGAGAAGAAGATCATTCTCTGCGGATGCCTCATCAACTATTACAAGGACTAAACCAGCCCTTGTACGGCTCTCATGAGCCTTCCGTGGGCGACTAAAAGATAATCCCACGGAAACAGTGGCAAATCTCTTGAAATGCCGTGAAATGAGCTGAAATGGGTTGAAATAAGCTACTATGCATAGTTTGCATAGTAATTTTGAACCGAAATAAAGCACCTGCAGAAGAGATTCCGCAGGTGCTTCTCTTAATTAGTGACTGATTACACAGGATTGTCCTGTGTACAGTTAACCACCTCGTGAGCAGTTACCAGAACTACATGATGATCTCTTTCGGCTACCTCCATGATGCCATTTGTAAAGCCGCCGAGGGAGAAGAGGTAATAATAAATCTCTCCTCTAAAGGGGCATTTTGCCTGAAGGCCTTTAAGTTCATCTTCGCCCAGACGCTCATTTTTGAACTTGCACTCCCCAAGAATGTATTGGTTCTTGTCTTCTCCGTTTGCAACCAAGTCTATTTCAACCTGACTGGTTCTCGGCTTGCCATTGACATTCTCTTTTATTTTGCCCCAGTATCGTCCGACTTCCAATACACCGAACGGCAGCTTCCCGCGCCGATCCATCTCGTTGATGTAATCTATGCAGACAGTTTCAAACGCTTTTGAAGCGTAACTGTGTATCCCTCCGGCTGATTTTTTGATGATGTCCATCACTTTGCTTGTTTTTCGCTCTTCAAGCAATTTCTTATTATGAAAGGCATAGCGGTACCAGAATCTGAAGAAGTTGTCAGCCAGGTAATATTTACCGGCAGACTCGTTTGTCTTGTCTGCGTCGGGTATGTCAAATGAATAGTCCTTTATAACTATTCCGAGTTCTATCAGAGTGGAAATGTATACGCTTAGCTTTCGTGACTCAATCTTAGAGGCGGTGCTTATATCGTTAAAGTCAGTATTCCCCTGTGCAATCACCTCGATTATGCGATTATAAGTGGAGGGTTCACGGAGTTCCTCTCTAAGCACTGTTCTTACAATGTCATACAAAGGAGCTCCTTTCTTTAGAATGATTTCTTCAATGTTCTGATTTATGGTTTTATCAGTTTTGAATCGTTCAAGATAGTATGGTGTGCCTCCAAGGATGGAATAGGCAATGATTTTATCCTCATCTGAGTACTCAGGGAAGAACTGCATGGCATCCAGGCTGGGAAGTGGCTCCAGCTTGTAACTTCCGCCAATCCTGCCGAACAGCGGATTCCTCTCGCTTAACAGATCCTTCTCCATAAAACTCATGGTGCTGCCGGATACTATAATGAAAATGTTCCTGTGCCGAAGCTCAAGATCCCACACTTTTTGGAGAACGCTGAGAATACTCCTGTTGTTCTTGACCATATAAGGGAACTCATCCAGTACAAGGACAAGCTTTTTTGTGCCGCAAAGATCTCCGACCGCTCTGAACGCCTCTGCCCAGGATGTAAAGGTGGCGGCATAGCGGACTTCATCATTGTCAAATGACATAACAATCTGTGAGAAATCAGACAACTGTTCTGCATCAGTTGTCTCATCGCAGTAAAAGTATATGGAGGGCTTGTCTTCGCAAAAATGCATAAGAAGTTCGGTCTTGCCAACTCTGCGCCTTCCGTAAATGGCGTAGAACTCGGCTTCATTGCTTGTGTATTTCTCGTTGAGTAAATCCAATTCGTATTGTCTTCCAATAAACATGGCCAGTACGTCCTTCCATGCATTATCAAATCGTGATTTGCCAAATCACGATTTGTCAAATCATGATTTGGTAACAGTTTATCATCAAGAAATAATGAAGTCAAGAGAAATTGTTAAGTTTCTGGAAGGGAAAAGAGGCTTTACATTCCTTGAGTCAGGCTTCAATGCATAAAACAAAGCACCTGCGGAACAAATCTGCGGGTGCTTCTTCATAAATGCAGCTTCTTTGGCTGCGCATCAGCATTCTGCTTCCGGCTGGGGTTCCGGCAGCAGTTTCCCTCGGCGCGTTTTTCGTTGCTGTATTTACCTAAGGAATATGCGGACCAGCTTGTCCTTCAGACGGGTGTAGGGCTGGTAGCGCATGGGCATGTCTATCCATGTCTTCTTGTCCAGGATGGACTTGTTGTGGGTGAAGCAGTCAAAGCCCTCGCGGCCGTGGTATGCTCCCATGCCGGATACTCCGCAGCCTCCGAAGGGCAGTGTGGAGGTGGACAGGTGGATGACGGTGTCGTTGACGCATCCGCCGCCGAAGGCAACTCTGGACGTCACGTACCGGATGTTCTTCTTATCGGATGAGAAGATGTACAGGGCTAGGGGAGTGTTGCGGGAGTTGATCTTCTCCACTATCTCGTCCGTGG
>JAJPZC010000130.1 GCA_021204585.1 Clostridia bacterium | reverse complement strand
GGATGAGTATGAAGACCCCAGGCGCGCCATTGCGGAGAGCCTCGTTGCAAACATCCCCCTGGACGCAACCCTTCTTGCGTACAACATGTCCTTTGAAAAGACCCGCATAAAGGAGCTGGCAGAGTGCTTCCCGGATCTCGCATCCGCTTTGCTGCAGATGCGGGAGAACTTTGTAGACCTTCTGGAGCCGTTCCAGATGGGCTATGTATACAACAAAGGCATGGGAGGGAGCTTCTCCATAAAGTCTGTCCTTCCGGCCCTGTTCCCGGATGACCCGGAGCTCAACTACAACTCGCTGGACGAGGTGCACAACGGAGGCCAGGCTACGGCCACATATCTCGCCCTCCGGGACATGACGTACGAAGACAGAAACAGAGCCCGTGAAAACCTCCTGAAGTACTGTTGCCTGGACACATACGGCATGGTGCGCATCTGGCAAAAGCTTGCAGAGCTGTCTTCATGACGCCCCATCCCCAATACAGCAAAAAAAGGCGGGCCTCATATGAGACCCGTCTGCATATACATCTTATATTTGCCGTTTATCCCAGATCCAGGGATGCCAGCCATCTCTTGAGATCCTGCTTCGTTGCCCTGCCAGAGAACCTTCTGCCTGCAAGGAGCTTAGCTCCCTTGCATGAAGGGGCAAGGTACTCATTCGTTTCGCCCATGCCGGAGCTTCCGGATGTTGCAAAGGGAACCACAGTCTTGCCGGTGAGGTCATACTGCTCCAGGAAGGTGTTTATGATCCTGGGCGCTATGTACCACCATATGGGAAAGCCCACGAAGAGGACGTCATAATCTGCCATATCTTGCACCTTGTCCCGTATGCCCGGCCTTGCCGCTCTGTCTCCCATTTCCACAGAGGACCTGCTCCTTGCGTTCTGCCAGTCCAGATCTTCTGCTGTATACGGTATCTCGGGGACTATCTCAACGAGGTCTGCGCCTGCGGCCTCCGCAAGCTTTTCCGCCAGCTTCGCAGTGTTTCCTGTTGCGCTGAAGTATGCTACAAGGGATTTCATGTCATTGCACCTCTCATATGAGCCGGCATCCTGTCCGGCTTCCTGTGGGTATTGTACATGAATGGGAGAAGGGTGTCAAGGACAGATTGGGCGTGCTTAATCGTGCTTAATCGTTGTGCTGGTTGACTTAAAACAGGCCAAGTAATACAATATTAGTCAAGAAAGAGCAGATATATTCGGGTGGTGTGAGCATCTGTAGCTTGCAGATATGCCTTTCCCGTGACGGTAATACATGAAAGTTTTAACTATTGAGAGCCTTATTAAAGAGGCTGAGAAATTCTGCAAGGAAGAATCCAGACAAAATCATCCTGCTTTAGTGGGGATAACAGACGGCAAGGCCATCGGAACCTATGTGGAGCACAGGTTTCAGGAGCGTATCCGCTCAAAGTATATAGTGAACATCGGCAACAGTGCCAAGGGCGTTGATTTTCCGGACAGTAAGATTATGACTGATATAAAAGTGACATCGGCTTCTTCTCCGCAGTCCAGCTGTCCTTTTACCAATGCAAAGCAGAAGATATATGGTCTCGGCTATAATCTGCTCATGTTCATTTATGAGAAGCATGACTCAAACGGACAGTGCTCTCTCAAATTCACGCACTGCTCTTTCATAAGTGCCGCCAGAACAGGAGATTATACTGTCACCAAGAGACTCCGTGAGATGCTCAGCGATGGAGCAAACAAAGACGACATTATTGGATATCTTTCAGACAGAGGTCTGCCTGGGGATGAAACACTATACAGCAACCTTGCAGATGAGATAATGCATAGATGCCCGGAACAGGGGTACCTTACAATAAGCAATGCTATGCAGTGGAGACTTCAGTACAGCCATGTTCTCTGTCTGGACGAAGAGGTTGACGGCATTATAAATTATGAGTACTAAGAGAGAGTTCGGAGATTATCAGACCCCGCGGGAGTTTGCAGAAAGCATATGCATGCATCTGGCACAGGACAGAGGCATAAAGCCCTCTGTTGTCCTGGAGCCTTCATGCGGTGCGGGGAGCTTCATAAAGGCCAGCCTCTCTTCAGGCGCACGCAAGGTGTATGGCATAGAGATCAGCGGGGTGTATTGTGACATCTGCCGCAAGGATCTTCCGGGGGACTGCGTGGAGATTATCAATGAAGACTTCTTCACATGCAGTCTGGATGGTTTGGAGCGGCCCCAGCTTGTCATCGGCAACCCGCCGTGGGTGAACAGCAGCACCCTTTCTGTTCTGGGCACGGAAAGCAAGGTGCCAAAGAGCAACTTCAAGGGAGCAAGAGGAATAGAGGCCATGACGGGCTCCGGGGACTTTGACATCTGCGAGGCCTTCATCCTCCGTATAATAGAGGAGTTCCGCTCAAGCGGCACCGCCGTGGCAATGCTCTGCAAGACATCCGTTGCAAGGGATGTGTTTCTGGAGCTTGTAAGAAGGGGCGTAAGCTTCCGGTACTGCCACCAGATAGCCGTGGATGCCATGAAGGTTTTCGGCGTGAACGTATCCGCATGCCTGCTTCTCATACAGCTGTCTAAAGATGAATGCCATCCGGACACATGCAGCGTGTACAGCTATGAAGACTGGGCCAGACCTGTGGCCGTATACAGATACAGGGACGGCAGACTGTACAATGCATCGCTTGCCGGGACGGATTATGACGGTCATTGCTGCTTCGTGTGGAGACAGGGAGTAAAGCATGACTGCTCCAGCGTTATGGAGCTTACCATAACAGAAGACGGGCAGTACATGAACGGAGCAGGTGAGAAGGTTTGCCTGGAGCCGGATCTTGTGTATCCGCTGGTTAAAAGCAGCATGTGCAGGAAGCCGGTAATATCTGAGTACTCCAAATATGTATTGGTAACACAGCGCAGAGTGCGGGAGGACACATCCTTCATACATGAACTGTATCCTAAGACCTGGCAGTATCTGGAGACACACAAGTCTCTCTTTGCCGCCCGCCAAAGCTCCATATACAAGGGCGCGCCGGAGTACGCAATGTTCGGTGTGGGGGATTACAGCTTCTCCCGGTACAAGGTGTGCGTAAGCGGTTTCTACAAAGAGCCCCGCTTCTGTGTCCTGTACTCCACGGACGGCAGGCCTGTCATGACGGATGACACCTGCTACTTCATATGCTTCAGCTCATACAGCCTGGCATACACAGCCATGCTGTACCTCAACTCCGCTAAGGTGCAGGCCTTTCTAAAGGCCATCTCCTTTGCAGATTCCAAGAGGCCGTATACCAAGAAGGTCCTGGAGAGGCTGGACTTCTCCAGAATCTGTGCAGACGTCTCAAATGATGCCCTGAAGGAGACAGAGCTCCAGCTGGGCCTGCCGGCATATCTCACCCAAGAGATGTCGGACTCCTTCCAGACTCTCATATGCGGGGCCGAACCTGCGGATGCAGCAGTGAAGAGCCAATGATACGTACCCGCCCCAGGGGAAGAGGGGCTTATTCCGGCCTGCCAAATGCAGGCAGACAACTCCATTTTGTACATGAAACCCACCCGGCAAACGGGTGGGTTTTAAATTGCTCAGCGATTTTTGTTTTTGGAAATGCCCGTATATGTGAAAGGTTTGTTGTGTAAAACGTGTTTTTGGAAAAAAACTTGAGGTTTGTGGTTTTAAAACTTCCTAAAAGTGTTTATATAACGTAGTGTAAGCACAAAAACTACACATAAGGAGAATCATATCATGTTTTGCAGATTTTGCGGAAAGAAGAACGGTGACAGCGCCCTCTTCTGCACAGAGTGCGGTGCGCCGCTTGTACCCATCCATCCGGATGAAGCCCCCGGCAAAAAGTCGGTGAAGGGAAAGGAGCCCAAAGCTCCCAAGGTGTCTTCCGTAAGGAAGAAGCGTCTTGCCAGGGTTAACTGGATAGCGGTTGCCGGCCTTGCTGTGGCCATAGCATCCGTGTGCACATATTCCATGGAGGGACCCTGGTCCCTGTACATTGCCTGCATGGGCCTTTTGGTCAACATCCTGGCCCTGTCCTTCAAGCGCAGGTTCCGCTGGTCCGGCATAGCCATCCCCGGCCTGATCCTTTCCGGCTTCATGTTGGACTTAGGGCTTGGCATTGTCGTATGCATCATCCTCATTTTCACCCACGGATTCTGGATCTGCGGCCGCAGCAGCAGGCGCAGCTTCCGCCGCTGATGCAGCGGGACCGCCACGGCACTCGTGTGCCATATGGCGCACAGCACATAACTCACAACACCCGTGTGCCGTGCATACGTAATCACACACATGTGAGTACGGCACACTTACAAGAAAAAAATCTGCCCCAGAGGGCAGATCCCCCCGCACATGCGGGGACCGATTTCTCGGCGATTCGGTTAATACTTATTTGAACTTTAATATGTTGTTCGGTAAGTTAACCATCATCTATATTAAACAGTTTTTGAAGGAGTGTCAATCATTATGACAGTGAATTCAGACGTAAAGGATTATTATATAGGATTAGACGTGGGCACCAGCTCCGTAGGCTGGGCCGTTACGGATACGGAGTACAACCTTGTGCGCAAGCACGGCAAGGATTACTAGGGCGTGTACCTTTTTGATGAGGCCCAGACGGCTGCGGATAGAAGGGCGTTCAGAAAGGCAAGAAGGCGCAATGCGAGACATCAGCAGCGTCTTATGCTGCTGCAGACACTTTTCAAGGATGAGGTGGAGAAGTCGGATCCGCTGTTCTTCCTGCGCCTTAACAACAGTGCGTATGTCCGCACGGACAAGGACAAGAAGCTTTCCGGCAAGGATGCGCTTTTTGGCGGGAACGGATACAGGGACAGGGACTATTTTAAGCAGTACCCCACCATATATCATCTCCGTTCCGCCTTTGCCCACGGAGATGAGATCAAGGATGTAAGGCTGCTGTATCTTGCCGTGCATCATATACTGAAGCACCGCGGGCACTTCTTGTTCAAGACCCAGTCAGTTGACATCGGAGACCACACGGTCATGCTCAAGGCTTTCAGCGACATGAACGCCTGGATACAGGACGAAGGCGCAGAGTACGGCATGGAGACCCTGGAAGCGGAGGACCTGGAAGCTGTCATAAAGGTGCTTGCAGATTCAAAGCTTGGCAAGAGGAACAAGTATCAGAGCATTGCCGCCCTGTACGGCCTCACCAAGGCAAAGGGTGCTGCACAGGTTTCCTTGCAGCACATTCTCAAGGCCATCTGCGGCATGACGTTCAACCTCAATCGTCTCTTCATCGCGGCGGATGACTGCGGCTGCGCAACGGACACTGTCTCTTTTGACTCCGTGGACTTCGATGAAAACATCATGCCCGGGATTGAGAGCGGGTACGGGGAGGACATGGCAGAGTTTGTGCGCATTCTCAAATCAATCTATGACTGGAGCATGTTCTGTGATGTCATGAACGGCCATGCATATATCTCGGATGCCAAGGTGGAGAGGTATGAAAAGCACAAGGCAGACCTCGCGTATCTTAAGGCATACGTCAGGAAGAACTGTCCTGAAAGGTACGCAAGCGTCTTCTGCGGGCAGCGCTCCAGGATGAAGGCAGGCAGGGTCAGCAACTACGCAGGATATGTGGGGATGGACAGCCGCAAGAGCGTTACCAGGTGCTCAAAGGAAGAGTTCTACAAGTTTCTGAAGAACGACCTCAAGGTTACGGACGAAACCATCCTTGCAGAGATGGACAAGGGTACCTTCATGCCCCTGCAGACCTGCAGGGACAACGCATGCGTGCCGTATCAGGCTACCCTTGTGGAGCTGGAAGCCATTCTGGACAACGCCGTAAAGCAGTTCCCGTTCCTCAACAGGAAAGAGGGGAGGCTTTCGGTCCGGGACAGGATAGTCATGCTCATGACTTTCCACGTGCCGTATTATGTCGGCCCACTGAAGGGCGGCTTCTCCTGGGCAAAGTTTGCCGAGGGGAAGGAAGACGTAAAGGTCACACCCTGGAACTTTGACAAGGTCATAGACCACAACGCATCAGAGGATGCATTCATTGGAAGGATGACCTCCAAGTGCACGTATCTTCCGGACCAGGACGTGCTCCCCAGCGCATCTTTCCTGTACAGCGAGTACAAGTTCCTCAATGAGCTCAACTGTCTCAAGTTCAACGGAGAGAGGAATGAGAGGGTAAGGCAGTTCATATATGACTATGCCAAAACCCACAGGAAGGTGTCCCTGGATGCCTGCCTTAAGGACATGGTATCCCGAGGAATCCTTCCGAAGGGCACAAAGAAGGAGCAGTTCACGGGTATAGACAGGGATTTTGTCAACTCCCTTGCATCTTACAACGACTTCGCCTTCATGGGAGCAAGGAGGGACGCTCATCCGGAGATGTGTGAGGACATCATCCGCTGGATCACGGTCATTTCAGACAAGAACAGGCTTGAAGCCCGCATAAAGGAGAATTACGGCAGGATTTTGTCAGAGGCAGAGATAAGCAGGCTTGCATCCCTTAAGTACAAGGGATGGGGCAGACTGTCCGGGGAGCTGCTGGAAGGCATAAGGAGCCCCGGGTGCACAGGCGCAAATGGGGAGCCGGTCTCCATCATGGAGAAGATGCGCGAAAGCGGCGAGAGCTTCATGGAGATATATCACAACTGCGGCTTTGCGGATGTCGTCTCAGAGCGCAACCGGGGCCTGTATTCAGATGATGTGACGTACAGCATGATCAATGACATGTACAGCTCTCCGTCCGTGAAGAGGTCTGTCTGGAGGGCGGTGGAGCTGGTCCGTGAGATTGTCAAGGTCTGCGGCGGCCAGCCCAAGAAGATCTTTGTCGAGGTGGGACGCTCCGTCAAGTACGCATCCAGGAAGGGCCAGAGGTCGAAGACCAGAAAGGAAAAGCTGCTGGAGCTGCACAGGCAGCCCGAAGTGCACAAATACGCAAAGCAGCTTGATGGCGGAAGGGACTGGGTGAAGGAGATAGAGTCAGCACCTGACAATATGTTTGATGACGACCGCGTGTATCTCTATTACATGCAGTTCGGCAGGTCCATGTATTCCTTAAAGGAAATCAACCTCAGGGACATCTACAACCAGAACATATGCGACAGGGATCACATCTACCCTCAGTCCAAGGTCGTGGATGACAGTCTCAACAACCTCGTTCTCGTTCTCAGGTCTGAGAATAGGGGCAAGGAAGATGGGTACCCGGTTTCAGCGGATATCAGGTCAAAGATGCAGTCATACTGGGCCCAGCTTCGCAGTCTTGGCATGATAACCTCTGCCAAATACTTCAGGCTTGTCCGCAACACGCCGCTTTCGGAGAATGAGATGACGGATTTTACAAACCGTCAGCTGACATTCACGTTCCAGAGCGCCAAGGCGGTTGTCGAAGCCATGCAGAAGCTTCTTCCCGTCTCAGAGGTTGCGTACGTCAAGTCACGCAGCGTCAATGACTTCAGGGATAAGTTTGACATCATCAAGGTGCGCGCCCTCAATGATCTGCATCATGCAAAGGACGCATACCTCAATATCGTTGTCGGCAACGTATACAACACCCTGTTCGGCCATAATGCCTGTGAGTTTTTCATGCAGAATGAAAACTCTGTCTTCGACTTCACCACGCTTTATAACAACGACATCAGGGGCGCATGGTCTACTTCAAGCAAGGACAGGATCATAAGGACTGCAGAGAAGGATGACTGCAATGTAGTCCGCATGGTGATATCTGGTCATGGAGAGATGTTTGCCCGGCAGGTAGTTCCGCCCGGATCTTTTAACGGGATGCTGCCTATCAAGGACAGGGCACCGCTCAATGATACAAACCTTTACGGAGGATACACCTCGGAACATGTCTCTTACTCCATGGTTGTCCGCAGTCTGGATAAGAACGGGAATCCCGTGCTTACTCTTGAAGGTTATCCCCTTCATTATGACAAGCGGTACGGCAGTTCAACGGAAGAGAAGGTGCGTTTTTGTACGGAACGCCTTGGACTGAGGAGCCCTTCCATAGTTTTGGATAACATCAAGACAGGCACCTTGATGTACAAAAACGGTTCATATGTTACTTTAAACACTGCAACTCGTACTGATGTTGGCTTGCGCAATGCGAACCAGCTTCATCTGGACAACAACAGCACAGCAATCCTGAATGAGGTTTGCATGTATATCGACAGCTGTTCCAAGTACAGGGAGAAGAATCTGCCTTTGAAGGAATCTGTATCCACAGACAATCTTCTCGCTTTGTATGATGTGTTCACCGAAAAGCTTGCTTTGCCCGTGTACAGGGAACTGAGGCCTCAGACGGATTACGCTGGTTTCCTCATGGATGCAAGACCCAAGTTTATAAACATGACAAGGGAGCAGCAGGCAATGCTTTTGTACGAAATTCTTCATCTTCTCCAGTGTAAGACGTATTCCCCCGCAAACCTGTCTGCTATTGGAGGGGGTAGATACGCAGGTCTTATATCTATGGGCAAGATTGTCTCAGAGAAGGATCTGAAGTTTATTTTCCGGTCTCCTACAGGATACTATACGCGTATAGTAACTATGGAGGATTTGTGTAAGTCGGCGGGCCGCGGTATGACCACCGCCAGGACTCTCCACAAGGGGAAAGACTCCTAGTAACGGGTATCACATCAGTTTATTCATGCATCGAGAACCTTGGGTACCTTGGTTTGTATCACTGTAAGGAAAGTTTCCGGTATACGAACCAGTACCCTATGATGCAAAGCAAGTTCTATATACGATTTCAAAAGATCATGCTTAATTGGGCAACACCGATTGCAGC
>JAJPZC010000184.1 GCA_021204585.1 Clostridia bacterium | reverse complement strand
GTGCTCCCTGGAAAGTTATGCGATGGCGCAGGCGATGGCCTGGGCGGCCTGGGAAGCGGTCTCCTGCGCCGCGGCCGCAGCTGCGGTTCCGTCCACGTAGGCGCTGAAGCATGCAAGCAGGATGCCGGCTGCTATGGCGGAGCCTATTACGCCGGCTACGTTAGGCCCCATGGCGTGCATTAACAAGTGGTTCTGCGGGTCGTATTCTCGGCCCACATCCTCCGATATTCGCGCGGCCATGGGCACTGCCGAAACTCCGGCGGAGCCTATCAGAGGATTTATCTTTCCGTGCGTTGCCTTGCACATGATCTTTGCGACCAGTATGCCGCCTATGGTGCCTATTATGAAGGCAACAAGGCCAAGGACTATAATATATATGGTATCCAGGGTGAGGAAGATCTCTCCCTTCGCCTTGCAGCCTACGGCGAGGCCTAAGAAGATGGTAACCGTGTTCATGAGGCCGTTCTGGGCCTGAGAGGACAGGCGCCCGACGACGCCGGACTCTCTGAAGAGGTTGCCAAGCATGAGCATGCCTAAAAGGGCTATCGAGGACGGCAGAATGATGCCTACAACCAAGGTTACTATTATGGGGAAGAGGATCTTCTCTATCTTGCTTACCTGACGAAGCTGCTTCATCTTGATGGTCTTCTCTTTCTTCGTGGTAAGCGCCTTCATCAGAGGTTTTTGTATTATCGGGATTAAAGCCATGTACGAGTACGCCGCAATGGCTATCATCGGAATGTAGTCAGAGGCCAGCTGCGACGTTACATAGATGGCCGTAGGCCCGTCCGCCCCTCCTATGATGGCTATGGATGCCGCCTCGGCGACAGAGAATCCCAAAAGGATTGCAAGGATGAATGCAATGAACACGCCCAGCTGCGCGCCGGCGCCAATTAACATGCTCTTCGGATTGGCAATGAGCGGGCCGAAGTCCGTCATGCAGCCAATGCCTAAGAAGATCAGAGGCGGATATATTACCTTGTCCACGCCGTAGTACAGGTACCACAGGAGCCCTCGGTTCGTAACCAGATCATAGTCGTTTATGACTTCGCCCGTCACCTCATCCACGGGGTACGTGCCCCAGAGGACGGATTCGGCGCCCGGTATGTTGATGAGAAAGATGCCGAAGGATATGGGCAGCAGCAACATGGGCTCATACTTCCGCACTATCGCAAGGTACATGAGCAAAAAGGAGATTATGAGCATGACGTAGTTGCGCCAGTCCCCCGATAAAAAGCCCATGGACTTGTATAGATTGGTGAATATGCCGCCAATGTCAAAAGCCAGTAAATTCAAAGCCATAAATACCCCTTGCCGTCAGCTGATGGTGGCTATCAGTGTGTTCGTCTCTACGTTGGCGCCCTTTGATACGGCGAAAGTCACAACGCCCTCGCAGGGAGCCGTGATGTCATTGTCCATCTTCATGGCCTCAAGGACCACTATGGCCTGGTCCTTTTTGACCTTCGTGCCGTCCGCAACAAGAACGTTCTTTATCATCCCCGGGAAGGGAGAGAGAACCTTGGTGCCCTCTGCGGGCGCGGCTTTTGTCTCGGGTGCAGGTGCCGCAGCAGGCGCTGCAGCCTGTGCGGGAGCGGCTGTCTTGGCAGATGCGGGAGCGGCAACAACGGTGCCGTCCTCTCCAAGCTCCTCCACGCCTACGGAATAACTCTTGCCGTCTACTGTCACAATAAAGTTACGCATATATGTAATCCAAACTCCTTTACAGTCTCTTTATCCTGCGCACCACGAACTCAGCCTTCGGGCTTTCCTTCTCGTAATACGCCATAATGGCAGCCATAATGGCAGCCACAACCTCCGTGGGAATCTCTTCCTCCCCGCCAGTCTCTCCTGCGGCGAGGGCCATCTTTGCTGCAGCCTGGGCCTGAGCCTCGGCCAGGGCCCTTTGGGCCTCCTCCTCGGATATCTCGCCCCTCTTTACCTTCTCCGCAAACTCTTTGGCCTGCCTCTCCTGGTCCTCACGGACGGCCTTCTCTGCCTTCTTCTGGGCAGAGCGCTGCTTGTGCTGCGTTATGGCCGCCAGGTTGTTGGTCTTGCGCATGAGGAGGCCTATGAGCCAGATTATGAGGATGAGGATGCAGATGCCCAAAAAGACAACAAGAAACCCGATGAGCGCATACAGGAAGGGCTCACCGTAGTTGTCAAAATAGAAGTTGCCGTCCTCGTTCGGCACTATGTCCAGCAGAATGTTAAACATTCCCATCCTCTCACCTCAGCAGCATCTGGAGCGTGGCGATCAGGTACTGCTTCACAAGCGCAGGCTCCACGATGTCATCTATGTAGCCGCCGTGAGCGGCGTTGATGGGATCCGAGTTCTCATCCGCATACTTTCGCGCAAGCTGCTTTTCCGTCTTGTCCTTGACGCCTGCAAACTCTATCTCAGCCCCCTGGAGGCTGTCGAAGAGGGCAATCTTTGCGTCCGCAAAGGCTATGGAATAGTCATATCCCATGCTCTTTGCAGCAAAGAGCGTGTATCCGAGGCCTATGGCCTTGCCCGTCACGACGGAAATCTTCGGGCTTGTGAGCCCGTCCAGCATGGAGATGTACTCCCCTGCCTCCTTCAAAACAAGGCTGTTGTTGGTCTCAAGGTCTGCCCTGATGCCGAGGGAGTTGACGAACGTTATGTAAGGGAGCTCATAGAATGAAGCAAGCTCTGCGAAATCGCGCGCCTTGCGTATGTTCTTGGCGTTTATCTCCACGCCGTCCTTGGAGGACTGTATGAGCGCCGCTGCCGCTATGCCGCCTATGCGCCCAAGGACGCATCTGTACTCCGGGGAGTAATCCTTGCCTATCTCTATGGCCGTGCCCTCGTCGAAGACAAGGGAAATGTCCCTGCCTGCTGCGTTGTCCAGCTCCGGGATGGATGCGTTGAGGTCATCGCAGTCCTGTATCTGGACGGACAGGATCCCGTCTATCGCAGCAATCTTCTCCGCGGCCTCCTTGAGGTCCTTGACCATGAAGGACGTGAGGTTTGCAAACCCTAAAGCCCTGCCGCCGCCCACCTTGTCCTTGGAAAGGTTCACGCCGTTCTTTGCGGATATGACTAAGGGGCTGGCAGAGGCCAGGACGCTCTTTTTGTCTATGAAGAAGTTGAAGTCGCAGATGCCCGCAAGGAGGGCTGTCTGGCCGTACACCTCGCCGTTTACTATGAGGTACTGCGGCACGCTCCCCTTGAGCTGGGCCGATTTTAAAAGAAGGGATGCGAGACCCTCGAGGACGTCTACGCCCTCTCCGATCTGAACACCCTGTGATGACAATAAGTATATGACTGATGCGGAGCATCTTTCCGCCTGCTCCAGGCACTTCACAATCTTTGCGCAGTTGGCCTTGGAGACGCCTCCGGACAGAACCGCAGGGTTCTGGGCAACAACGCAGAAAGGCGCCCCGTCTATGGTTGCGAAGCCTGTTACGACTCCCTCCCCCTGGGCATCCTCTCCGTAGAAGTCATTTCTGGAAAAGCTGAAAGAAGAGAACTCAACGAAGCTGTCTGCGTCTATGATCTCCCGTATGTCCTTGCGAATCCCTTTGCCAGCGTCTTTCACCTGCTGCCTGCGTTTCTGTAACAATGAGATTTTGTCCATAAAAGCTCCTGAAGGCTGTATGCATTTCCACCGCCCCCGTTTTGTTCATGAGGACGGCAAAAATTTCTTCATCATACAGTATACCAAAAGCACTGCGGAAAATCAACCTACTTTAAGCACTTTCTGTTTTCTTGCCGTAAATTTCATCCTCCTGGGCCAAAATCTGTTCACACTGCCCAATCCCTTTGTGAATGCCGTTCACGCCTCTCTTTCGCCGCAGGAAAAGACGCCCCGGAAAGCCAGGCAGGAAAAAGGACAGACCCCTTGGCCTGCCCTCATTCATAATCCTTATTCCAAATCCATATACCTGTACGGTCCGTGAGGTAACGGCTCACCTTTGAGCCTTGCCGGACGGACAAAACCTGCATATGTTTGCAGGAATGAATACAATGTTAATGTTTGTAGGAGCCCCCGTGCGGAGTATCTGGCACGGCCCCTGATGCGGAGCCGCTATGCGGAGCCTCTGCGGGGCTGCCTGCAAGGCCTCATATGAGAGCCCTGAGGCTCTGTACGGGCTCCTATGGAGCCCCTTACTCCATCTCGCCGGGAGGAATATCGCCGGGAGCGCGTTCGTACTGGACGCCTCCGGGGGCGTCATCCTTGTGGGCTTCTATGTAGTCCCTGTATGCCTGGACGGCCATGCGGTCGCAGGCGTTGTTGAGCTCATTGTCCGCATGCCCGCGTACCCATTTGAAGGACATGTACTGGTGGCGGGTGAGGTTGTACAGCTCCTGCCAGAGGTCCACGTTGAGGACGGGCTTGCCGTCTGATTTTTTGAAGCCGTGCTGCATCCAGTTTTCAAGCCACCCCTGGGTGAAGCCGTTTATGACGTACGAGGAGTCCGAGTAGACGGTCACCTCGCAGCTCTCCTTGAGGCACTTTATGGCCTCAATGAGGGCGGTCATCTCCATGCGGTTGTTCGTGGTGCAGGGCTCTGCGCCGGAGAGGCGCTTTTCGGCCTTCTTGTAGAGAAGGATGCAGGCCCAGCCGCCCACGCCGGGGTTGCCTGTGCAGGCTCCGTCCGTGAATATGTCCACGTGTTTTCTTTCAAAGGCCATTACTTGGAAAGCTCCTTGGAACGGGCGACGCAGGCTGCAACCGCTCTGTCTATGATGCCCGCAAAGTCCTCCTGCTGGAAGACCTTCACTGCCTCTATCGTTGTTCCGCCCTTGCTGCAGACGCGCTGTATAAGATCCGGCAGGGGAGTTTCGTTGCGCTCCACCATCTCGGCGGCGCCTAAGACCGTCTGGACGGTGAGGACCGTGGCCTCGTCACGGGTGAGCCCTGCGTTGATGCCTGCGTCTATCATGGCGTCTATGAACAGGAACACGTAGGCGGGCCCGGAGCCGGAGATGCCGGTCACGGCATCCAGCTTGGACTCATCCACGGGGACTGTGTGGCCGAGGGAGTTGAAGATGCCCGTTATGAACTGGACGTCATCCACGCTGCGCGCGTAGTCCGCAAGATCCACGCCCAAAGCGCCGGTGCCTATTGAGCACGGCAGATTGGGCATGCAGCGGGCGACCTTGATGGCGCCGTATCCGAAGGCATTCTTTATGGTGTTCTTCTTTACGCCCGCCATGATGGAGATGACCTTTTCAGGGATGTACCCTTTGAGGCTCTCTGCCACGGCGGCGAAGTTCTGGGGCTTTACGGCCAGCAGCAGATAGTCCGAGTTCTCTGCAACGAACCTGTTGTCCAGCGTCGTGTGGACGCCGAGGTAGTTCACCCTGTCCAGACTCTCTTCGTTCACGTCCGAGACTATGATCTTCTTCTCGTGGACATAGTCTGAAAGCACCACTCCCTTGAGGATGGATTCTGCCATGAATCCGCAGCCTATAACGCCCAGCCTGTAAAGGTTTTTCATTGTAACTCCTTGACAAGCAACTCAAAAACAGTTGACTTGCTTTTATGAATCTAATATAATTAACTCGCTTTTCAGAAATAGGGGAGTAGCTCAACGGTAGAGTCGCGGTCTCCAAAACCGTCGGTTGCATGTTCGAATCGTGTCTCCCCTGCCACACACCGGTCTCAATCGAGGCCGGTTTTGTTATGTGCGGATATCCGCACATATGCAGGCATATTCGGCCACAGGAAGGCCCTGTGTTGCGCCCTATTGGGGCCGGGGCTAGACCTCGACCACGCCGGAGCGGCCGAGGCAGTCCTTGTTGGCGGCCAGGATGGGCTTTATCTCGCGGTCTATGTATTCCACGACTTGCGACGGGGCGCGGCCTATGAACTTGGATGCGTCCACTATCTCCCCCAGGCGCCCGTGCACGGCCTTGAACATGTCATCCGCCTGGATCATCTCAAGAAGGCAGTTGTCCCTGCCCTCTTCCTTCACCTGCCTGCCGGCTTCCTGTGAAAGGACACGTATGCGCTCATGGAGCTGCTGCCTGTCTCCGCCTGCCTTCACACACTCCATTATGATGTTCTCTGTGGCCATAAAGGGAAGCTCTGCCGCTATGTGCTTTGCGATGACTTTGTCATATACAACCAGGCCGTCTGCAACATTCATATAAAGGTTAAGCACGCCGTCCAAGGCCAGGAAGGCCTGGGCTATTACTATGCGCCTGTTGGCGGAGTCGTCCAGGGTGCGCTCAAACCACTGGGTTCCTGCCGTTATGGCTGTGTTAACGGGAAGGGAAATGACGTACCTGCAAAGGGAGCCCATGCGCTCACAGCGCATAGGATTGCGCTTGTAGGCCATGGCGGATGAGCCTATCTGGGTCTTCTCGAAGGGCTCCTCTATCTCCTTCATGTTCTGCAGGATACGGATGTCATTGGAGAACTTGTAACAGCTCTGCGCTATCTGGGAAAGGACGGACAGGACGTTGTAATCGAACTTGCGGGGATATGTCTGGCCCGTCACGCCGTAGGCCCTGTTAAAGCCCATCTTCTCTATGACCTTCTTTTCAAGCTCCTTCACCTTCTCTTCGTCTCCGTCAAAGAGGTCCATGAAGCTTGCCTGCGTGCCCGTGGTGCCCTTCACGCCCCTTAAGCGGAACTCGGCTATTAACTGTATAAGGTTGGCGTAGTCCATCGCAAGGTCCTGGAGCCACAGCGTCGCACGCTTGCCCACGGTGGTGAGCTGTGCGGGCTGCAGATGGGTGAAGCCGAGGGTGGGCATGTCCTTGTACTTCATGGCGAACTTTGTGAGCTTCTCCATGACGTTGACAAGCTTTATAAGAATGAGCCCTAAGGCATCATATATCATTATGAGCTCTGAGTTGCAGTCCACGAAGCAGCTTGTGGCCCCGAGGTGTATTATGCCCTTTGCAGATGTGGCCTGGTCTCCGTATGCCTTCACGTGCGCCATGACGTCATGGCGGGTCTGCTTCTCGTATGCTGCGGCCACGTCGTAGTTGATGTCGTCGGCATACTTCTTGAGGTCCTCTATCTGCTCATCCGTAATGTTGAGCCCCAGCTCTTTCTCAGACTCCGCAAGGGCTATCCAGAGCTGTCTCCACAGGCGGAAGCGCTTCTCATCCGAGAACGCCTTCTGCATGTCCTTGCTTGCATACCTGGTTGTCAAAGGATTTACGTATACAGTATTGTCTGCCATAGAATGTCTCTCCCAGCTCCAATGGGCTCTGTATGCCGCTGTACAGCGGTTTCTGCGTGTCTGTTTGGCTGTGCTATATCCTCTGCCGGGCTGGCTGCCGGCCTGTGCAGGGCCGCTGAATGGCTGCCGGCCTGCATATGACCCCGGATGGCCGCCGGCCTGCATATGGCCGCCGGATGGCTGCCGGCCTGTATATGGCCGCCGGATGGCTGCCGGCCTGTGCAGGGCCGCTAGACGGTTGCAGGCTCCGGGTAGGTCTCGCCGAATGTCTCAACGGTGACGGACTTCATGCGCTGCTCCTTTAAGGGCCTGTCCTGGTAGTTGGTCTTGACGGACGCTATCTTGTCCACAACCTCCATCCCGCGGATTACCCTGCCGAAGGCTGCGTACTGGCCGTCCAGATAGAATGCGTTGGCGTGCATGATGAAGAACTGTGACCCGGCCGAATTGGGGTCCGAGGCCCTGGCCATGGATATGACGCCCCTCTCGTGCTTTATGTCATTGGCCGCAAAGCGGTTGGCTCTGAACTCTCCCTTTATGGAATATCCCGGCCCGCCCATGCCGGAGCCCTGCGGGTCTCCGCCCTGGATCATGAAGCCCTCTATCACCCTGTGGAAAATAAGGCCGTCGTAGAAGCCCTTTCTTGCAAGGGATATGAAGTTGTTCACTGTGTTGGGGGCCTTGTCCGGATACAGCTCCAGGACTATCTTGCCGCCCTTTTCCATCTCTATTGTAACCTGCGGATTCTTCATCTCGTGCCTCTCTCTATATTCTGTCTGCTTAAGTGGGGCCGTTACTTGTCTTCATCCGGGATGTCATCCACGGGAACAAGCTCTCCCCTGTCCTTGAAGTACCTTTCCAGCTTGACGCCTGCCTCTTTGAACAGGTGCAGGGCGAATGTGTCCGGGTACCCTTCCTCGTACACAATTCTTGTGATTCCGGAGTTTATGATTATCTTGGCGCATATGACGCAGGGCTGGTGCGTGCAGTACAGGGTGCAGCCTTCGACGCTGCATCCGACCCTTGCAGCCTGTATTATGGCATTCTGCTCCGCATGAACAGCATAGCAGAGCTCATGGCGGGTGCCGGACTCTATGCCGTACTTCTGCCTCATGCACTCCCCGCGCTCCACGCAGCTCTTGATGCCCTGAGGAGCTCCGTTGTATCCTGTGGCGATAACCCTCTTGTTCTTTACGATGATGGCTCCGACATGCCTGTCCTGCTTGTAGCATGAAGACCAGCTGCCTATCTGCTCTGCCATCTCAATGAATCTCTTGTCCCACTTGTCCATCAGCAAATGCGCACTCCTTCATTCTCCACACATTATACCATCCAAAAGTCAAATTGGCAATTTTTATAAACACTGTAATGCCGGATTACCTTGCAACTGTGTTGATTTTTTTGTGTCCACAAGGCAAAGCAGCCCTCTTCCGGGACATGCCTCGCCAGCATGCTGCCGGCTCCTGGGCTAAAATGGGAGTTGCTTTTGACAAATTCTCGAACAAACTGTTCATTCTCCGTTCCGGGGCGCTTTGCGCACATATGCAGACAAAATGACAGCCGCCCACGGGTCTGTGAA
>JAJPZC010000077.1 GCA_021204585.1 Clostridia bacterium | reverse complement strand
AGGACGCCGTCTGCCCTGTCTTTGTCTATGCCGCAGGCTAAGATCACACGGGAGTAACGCTTCTTGTCATTGGATGAGCATGCAGAGCCGGTGCCAATGATAAGACCTTTGTCATCTACCTCATGCAGTATGGTCTCACCCCTCACTTTTTTTGCAATTATGCAAAGAATATACGGAGAGGATGCCGGGCCTGAGACTATTTCAAAGAGGTCCTTGTCCAGGAGCTCTGTGAGGTGCTCCTTGACGGCTTTCACGGCCTCAAAGTTCTCCGTAAGGCGCGCGTAGCGCTTCTCTGCGGCGAACTGAAGGAGCTTGATGCCGAACACGTTCTCCGTGCCGGAACGGAGCCCCTTCTCCTGCCCTCCGCCGTAGATGTACGGCATTATAACGAGGTCCTGGCGCTTTATGAGGGCGCCTGTACCCTTCATGGCTCCTATCTTGTGGGCACTGAGGGAATACATGTCAATGTCTTTTGTGAGGCTGAACGGAATCTTGCCGAAGGCCTGGACGCCGTCTGCATGGAAAAGCGCATGCGGGTTTTTGGCCTTGACCTGCCGGGCTATGGAAGCCATGTCGTTTATGGCGCCTGTCTCGTTGTTTACATGGATAACGGATACAAGTGAGGTCTTGTCATCCACAAGGGACAAAAGGTCCTCTGTGTTCACGCTGCCGTCCGGGTTGAGGGATGCGAAGCGTGGCTCTATGCCTCTGTTCTTGAGCTCATTGGCGCTGTTATAGACGGCGCTGTGCTCTCCCATGGTTGTTACGACGTTGCCGCGCTTGCCTCCGCAGAAGACGGCCTGGTTGTCTGACTCAGTGCCGCAGGACGTGAAGGTTATGGTAAAGGCCCCGCTGCCCGGTATGAGCGCAAGGATCCTCTTCTTCGCTTCCTGGATTTCCAGATTGATTTTATATCCTTCCGCATAGAGCGCGGAAGGATTATAAAAGCTGTCCAGTATGTACTTTTGAGCCTTGTCCAGACACTCCTTGTCAGGCCGTGTCGTGGCGGCGTTGTCCATGTATATCATTGGCAGTAGCTTTGATTGCTTAGGTGCCGTTTTGGCGGCATATGTTGGCGGTTTTTATGTTTTGCCTGCTGCGGCCTCAAGGGTTGCAGAAAGAAATGTGAACGGTATTTTGGTTTGGGGCTGTATCCGGCCCCTGTGGACGGATTTTAGATCTCGATGGTGCCGTCGAAGGAAAGCTTTACGGAGCCGTCCAGGGAGACTGTGCCGTCGTCTTTGTACTGGACAAAGAGATCGCCGCCGGCAAGCTTTACGGTTATGATTTCATCCTTGCGGCAGAGGCCGTTCTCTATGGCAGCAACGGCCGTGGCGGCTGCTGCGGTGCCGCAGGCAAGCATCTCGCCGTTTTCCTTGTCCCAGATGCGGAGGCGCAGGGTGACGTCGTTTACGACGCGCACAAGGTCTATGAATGAGTTGGCAGGGAACAGGCCTGTGTCCAGGAGGCTCTGGCCAATGGTCTCTATGTCCAGGTCCTCTATGCGGTCTGCAAAGACCACGCAGTGAGGATTGCCCACGTTGACGTAGCTGACCTTGTAGGTTCCGGCGGATGTTGAGATCTCGGTGTTTGAGGCTGCGAGGTCGAAGACAGGCTTGCCGAGGTTGACTGCAACGGAGCTTGCCTTGCCGTTGAACGGAATTACTGTGAGCTCCTTTACGCCCCTGCAGGTCTCTATGGTCATTGTCTCGCCTGCGAGGCCGTTGTCATAGAGATATTTTGCAACACAGCGCAAGGGGTTGGCTGCGAAGCCTGCGTCGGAGCCGTCCGTGTTGTAGACTTCCATGCGTGCGTCGGCGATGTCGGAATGGTCTATCATGACCAGGCCGTCGCCGCCTATGGCGTAATGGCGGTCTGAGAAGTTGATGGCAAGAGATTCCGGGCAGGTTATCATGCCGTCGAAGTTGTTGAAGAATATGTAGTCATTGCCGCATGAGTGCATCTTGGAGAACTTCAGCTTGAGCTTTTCGGTGCGCAGACGGTTGATGTCTATGAGCTCCGTGTTGAACTGGTTGTAGCGTCCGGCTATGCAGTCTGCAAGGGAATTCGTGGTGTCCAGGGACGTGAGAACGGTTATTCCGAGGAGGATTGCATGGTGGTGCATTGAGATGTAGTTGGTGATTGACTCAATGTCCGTCTTGCCGGTGTAGACTATGTAGTCTATCTTGCCGTCATCCATGAGCTTGATGATTTCATCGTTGGAAGAAAGACGCGCTACGTCCGTGCAGTCTATTCCTATGGAGCGGATGACTTCTGCCGTGCCGTGGGTTGCGTAGAATGTGAAGCCGAGGTCCGCGAACTTCTTTACGATGTTGACTATCTCGAACTTGTCCTTGTCGTTTACGGTGAAGTAGATTCCTGAGGGGTTGGTCTTGGTGGGATGCTTCATGTTGAAGCCGGCGGAGACAAGGCCTTTATAGAGGGCCTCTTCTATCGTCTTGCCGATGCCTAAGACTTCGCCCGTGGACTTCATCTCGGGCCCTAACTGGGAGTTGACGTCGTTGAGCTTCTCGAATGAGAACACGGGAACCTTGACTGCCATGTACGGCGAGTTGCGGTACAGGCCTGTGCCGTATCCCATCTTCTTGAGCTTGCCGCCCATGAGAATCTTGGTGGCTATGTCCACCATCGGGACTCCGGTGACCTTTGAGATGTACGGGATCGTGCGCGAAGCTCTTGGATTCATCTCTATGACGTACAGGTCATTCTGGTATATGAGATACTGGATGTTCACGAGGCCCTTGGTCTTTATGGAAAGAGCAAGGTTCACGGAGATGTCCACTATCTTTTTAAGCATCGTGTCGGAGAGGTTGTACGGCGGATAGACGGCAATCGAGTCGCCGCTGTGCACGCCGGAGCGCTCTATATGCTGCATTATTCCGGGTATGAGGACGTCCACGCCGTCGGATATGGCGTCCACCTCCAGCTCCGTTCCCATGAGATACTTGTCGCAGAGGACGGGGTTGTCTATGGGCTGGGCGAGAATTACGTCCATGTAGCGCTCTATGTCGTTCTGCGTGAAGGCTATGGTCATGTTCTGGCCGCCTATTACATAGGACGGGCGCAGAAGCACCGGGTAGCCGAGGGTCTCGGCTGCATGGATGGCCTCCGCCTTTGTCATGACGGTGAGCCCCTTCGGGCGGGCGATGTCGAACTGCTCCAGAAGGTGATCGAACCTCTCGCGGTCTTCGGCAAGGTCTACGGAGTCTGCAGGGGTTCCGAGGATGCGCACTCCCTTCTTGTCCAGGTAGCCGCAGAGCTTTATGGCCGTCTGGCCGCCGAAGGTAATTACTGCGCCGTACGGCTTCTCCACGTCTATTACGTTCTGCACGTCCTCAGGGTTGAGGGCCTCGAAATAGAGGCGGTCTGCGGTGTCGAAGTCCGTGGAGACGGTCTCCGGGTTGTTGTTTATGATGATGACTTCATAGCCCTGGTTCTTGAGGGCCCATACGCAGTGCACGGAGGAATAGTCGAACTCGATGCCCTGGCCTATGCGGATGGGGCCTGAGCCAATGACTATGACCCTCTTCTTCTTGCTTCTGTCCACGAAGGGCTTGGCCTCGTCGTGCTCCATCTCGTCGAATGTTGAGTAGAAATACGGGGTCTGGGCCTCGAACTCTGCGCCGCATGTATCAACCATCTTGAACACGGCTCTGCGGTGCATGGGAAGCTTGTGGCCGGAGAATTTAGCAAGGTCCTTGTCAAGGAACCCGAGGCGCTTGCCGCGCATGTACTGCTCTCTGGTCATGCCCTTGCCGGCCTTCCCCTGCAGGGTTATCTCCTTCTCGAAGTCCGCTAAATTCTTGAGCTTGGACAAGAACCATTCGTCTATCTTGGTGATTCTGTATATCTCTTCAAACGGAATGCCGCGCTTTATGGCCTGGAAGACAACGAAGATGCGCTCATCCGTCATCTCCTTGAGCTTGTCATGGATCTCCTCGTCCGTAAGCTCCTCAAGCTTGGGCATATTCATTGTGGACAGGGAGATCTCGGCGCCGCGGACGGCCTTCATCATGGCCATCTCGAAGCTGGTGCCTATTGCCATTACTTCGCCCGTGGCCTTCATTCTGGAGCCCAAGTTGTGCTTTGCATAGAGGAACTTGTCGAACGGCCACTTGGGAAGCTTTACCACTACGTAGTCCAGCGTCGGCTCAAAGCATGCGTAGGTCTTGCCCGTCACGTCGTTGCGTATCTCGTCAAGCGTGTAGCCCAAGGCTATCTTTGTGGCAACCTTGGCTATAGGGTAGCCTGTGGCCTTTGATGCAAGGGCGGATGAACGCGATACACGGGGGTTGACCTCTATTACGGAGTATCTGAAGGAGTCCGGATCGAGAGCGAACTGCACGTTGCAGCCGCCGGCTATCTTGAGCTCCGTTATAATCTTCAGGGCCGCGGTACGCAGCATCTGGTACTCTTTATCGGAAAGGGTAACGGCCGGGGCTATGACTATTGAGTCGCCTGTATGGATGCCAACGGGGTCTATGTTTTCCATGGAGCAGACGGTGAGAACGTTGCCCACGCCGTCACGAAGGACCTCGAACTCTATCTCCTTCCAGCCGCCTATGTACTTTTCTATGAGCACCTGGGTTATGGGCGAGAGCATGAGCCCGTTGTGGGCAATGAGCCTAAGCTCCTCCTCATCCCATGCCACGCCGCCGCCGGCGCCGCCAAGGGTGTACGCAGGGCGTACGATGACGGGGTAGCCGCCTATGCGCTCTGCAACCTCCACGCACTCCTCAACCGTGTAGGCGATGTCAGAGGGCACGACCGGCTGGTCTATTTTCTGCATGGTCTCCTTGAAGAGCTCACGGTCCTCAGCTCTGTCTATGGCGTCCAGGTTGACGCCTATGAGCTTTACGCCGTGTTCATCCAAAAAGCCTGACTTTGCCAGCTGGCAGCCAAGGGTAAGTCCCGTCTGCCCGCCTAGGCCGGCTAAGACGGAGTCCGGCTTCTCCTTGAGGATTATGCGCTTCAGGGTGTCCGTTGTGAGGGGCTCAAGGTATATCTCGTCAGCTAAGGCGGAGTCCGTCATTATGGTTGCGGGGTTGGAGTTGCAGAGGACAACGTCTATCCCCTCGCTTTTGAGTACTCTGCAAGCCTGCGTTCCTGCATAGTCGAATTCGGCTGCCTGTCCGATGACTATCGGTCCTGAACCAATGACAAGCACCTTCTTGATATCTTCTCTCTTAGGCATTGTATTTCCTCTCTTTAACGTTCTTTAAAAACCTGTCGAACAGGAAGTTGGCATCCTCAGGACCTGCGCATGCCTCGGGATGGAACTGCACCGTGAAGGCGTTGATGTCAGGATAATCGAAGCCCTCGCACGTTCCGTCGTTGGCATTGATGTAGCTCAAGATTCCCACGCCCTCAAGGCTGTCCGAGATGACCTCGTAGCCGTGGTTCTGGCTGGATATGTACACGTTTCCGGTCTTGAGGTTTCTTACAGGCTGGTTGGAGCCTCTGTGGCCGTACTTCATCTTCTTGGTCTTGCCGCCCATGGCAAGGGCGAAGATCTGGTGCCCTAAGCAGATGCCGAAGATGGGAAGCTTGCCGGCGCACTTTGAAACCTCGGCTATGAGAGCCGTGTCCTCCGTGGGGTCTCCGGGGCCGTTGGTAAGCATGAGCCCTGCAGGGTTCAAGTCCAGTATCTGCTCCGCCGTCCAGAAGGAAGGCACCTTTATGCAGTAGCAGCCGCGCTTCACAAGCTCACGGGTGATGTTGTTCTTGGCGCCAAAGTCCCAGACAACAATCTTAAGCCCATTGGGGTCTCCGTAATATTCCGGCTCCTTTATGGTAACCGACTTTATGGCATCCTTAATGACGTAGCTGTTGACCTCCGAAAAGTCCTTCAAAGGCTTTGAGGTTATGGCTGCGTTCATGACACCGGTCTCGCGGACGATCTTTGTAAGCTCACGGGTGTCTATCCCGTAGATGCCTATGATGCCGTTGTCCTTTAAATACTGCTCTATGGTCTCCTCACACCTGAAGTTGGAAGGCTCATCACACTTCTCCCTCACGATGTACGCAGATACCCAGGGCTTCTTGCTCTCGGTGTCCGGGCTTATAAACCCGTAGTTTCCTATGAGCGGGAACGTCTGGGTCACTATCTGCCCGTAGTAGCTGGGGTCTGTGAGCGTCTCAATGTATCCGGTCATGCCGGTCGTGAAGACCAGCTCACCGATCTTCTCGCCGTCGCTTCCGAACCTGTGGCCCACAAACTGTTTGCCGTTCTGTAAGGTTAAGTAAACTCTGCTGCTTTTCATTTATATAGATCCTTGAAATTATATTCTTGATTCCGTTGTATGCTCTCTCATCAGATGCAGCTTGCCTGTAAATTGCCGGCCCTTTAAGGGGCCTTGTTGCCGGCCCTGTGTCTCCCGGGCTCCCTAAGCCTGCATTATATCCCTATCATATTTTATAATCAAGGCATGAGGCATAATAGGCCGCCGGGGTTGCGCATGCGGCATTCCAGCCCCTTCCGGACTGCGTGCGGCCGCTGGCATACGGCTCACCGGGCCTGGAACTGTCTGCGGAGCAGACTACTTGAGGAGCTTGATGATGACAGCCTTCTGGGCGTGAAGACGGTTCTCGGCCTCTTCGAAGATCTCGTTTGCGTGGGCCTCGAAGACCTCGTCCGTGATCTCTTCGCCGCGGTGTGCGGGCAGGCAGTGCATGACCATGACGTCCTTCTCGGCGCAGCGGATGTTGTCCGAGTTGATCTGGTAGCCTGCGAAGTCATGCTGGCGCTGGAGCTTGTCCTTCTCCATTCCCATAGAAGCCCACACGTCCGTGTAAAGGACGTCGGCGCCGGTAATGGCCTCTTCGACGCTCCTTGTGAGGGTGAAGTTTCCGTTCTCTTTTGCCCATGCAACTATCTGGGCGTCAGGCTCATAGCCTTCGGGGCAGGCTATCGCAAACTCCATGCCAAGCTTTATGGCGCCCACTATTAGGCTGTTTGCCATGTTGTTGCCGTCTCCTATGAAGGCCATCTTGAGGTCCTTAAAAGACCCCTCTATCTCACGGATCGTCATGAGGTCCGCAAGCACCTGGCAGGGGTGTGCGTAGTCCGTGAGGCCGTTTATTACGGGTATGGAGCCGTACTTTGCAAAGTCCTCCACTTCCTGCTGCTTGAAGGTGCGGATCATGAGGATGTCAAGGTACCTGGAAAGGACGCGCGCGGTGTCCTGCACCGGCTCTCCGCGGCCTATCTGCAGGTCATTGGAAGACAAGAACAGGCTGTGGCCGCCAAGCTCATACATGCCGGACTCGAAGGAGACACGCGTGCGCGTGGATGACTTCTCAAATATCATGCCAAGCTTTTTGCCCTTGCAGTAGTCCTTGAGAATCCCGTTCTTGCGCTCAAACTTGAGCTGGTCCGCAAGGTTCAGGATGGATATGATTTCTTCCCTTGAAAGGTCCTGAAGTTTAAGAAGATGCTTCATGCCGATATTACCTCATTCAATATTTTAAGCGCCTCATCCATTTCATCCTTGCGGATATTGAAAGGAGGCAGCAGTCTCACTTTTGTATGCGCCGTCAGAACTATCAAGCCCTTCTCTGCGCACTCTGCGGCCACTTTGCCCGCAGGCTTTGTGGTCTCAATGCCTATCATGAGCCCCATTCCGGAGACCGAGAGCACGTTCTTTATATGCTTTATGTTCTCCGCAAGGTATGCTCCCTTCCCCTGGATCTCAAGGAGCAAATCCCTGTCTATCCTGGATATTATGGACACGGCCCCTGCGCAGGCCACGGGGTTGCCTCCGAAGGTTGTGCCGTGGTCTCCTGGTGTTAAAGTAGCCTGGCACTTGTCAAACATCATGCAGGCCCCAAGGGGCAGGCCGCCTGCCAAAGCCTTGGCAGTTGTCACTATGTCCGGATGCAGGCCGAAAGCCTCGTATGCGTACAGGTAGCCGGTGCGGCCGTTCCCGCACTGGACCTCATCACAGATCAAAAGGATGTCATTCTCCTTGCAGTAGCGGTCCAGGGACTTCAAGAAGTCTGCGTCCAGCACATGCACGCCGGACTCGCCCTGGATGACCTCAATCATTATGGCGCAAGTCCTTGCGGTGCGCTCCTTTCGTATGGAAGCCATTGTGGGGGCTGCATATTTTATGCCCTCAAGGAAAGGCATGAAGTACTTGTGGAACTCGTCCTGCCCCGTGGCCGTAAGAGTAGCCATGGTGCGGCCGTGGAATGAATCCTTCAGGGTTATTATCTCATAGCGGCCGTCGCCGTACTTGTCATAGGAATACTTGCGTGCAGTCTTAATGGCGCACTCGTTGGCCTCAGCGCCGGAGTTTGCAAAGAAGACGCGCTTAGCGCCTGTCCTGCTGCACAAAAGCGACGCCAGCTGGGCCTGGGGTTCGGAGTAATAAAGGTTGCATATGTGTTGAATTTTCTCAATCTGCCCCTCTACAGCCTCTTTCCACACGGGGTCGTTTATGCCGAAGCAGTTCACCCCTATCCCTGTGGCGCAATCTATATACGTCTTGCCGGACTTGTCATAAAGAGTTGCTCCCTCGCCGTGGTCCAGGACCACGTTTGCCCTTGCATACGTGGAAGCTATGTATGTCTTGTCGGCCTCAATTATCTCATCTCTGTTCATTTTTGCCTCTTATATCCAGCTTGTATTTTCCCACGGAAGGCCCTGCATGGGGCCGGTATCATGCGGCCTGCCGGCCGCCGTCAGGCTGTTGTGCATCCGTCCAGGGGCCGGGTGTTATACGGTTATGCATCCGTACGGGGGACGGGTGTATGCAGTTATGCATCCGTACGGGGG
>JAJPZC010000082.1 GCA_021204585.1 Clostridia bacterium | reverse complement strand
CCTTGAGCTCCTCTTTAAGGTTCTCGCGGACCTGCTTGTCCGTCTTGAAGTCCAGAGCCGAGAAGGAGTCATCAAAGATGGCTATCTCGGGCTTTGCGCATATCGCACGGGCAATGCAAAGCCTCTGCTTCTGTCCGCCGGAGACGTTGGAGCCGCCTTGGGCAATTTCTGCCTCATAGCCGCCCGTCATCTCGTTGATGAATCCGTCCGCCTCGGCTATCTTTGCCGCATGGACTATGGCATCCATGTCGGTTATGCCGGCATAGCCTATGTTCTCGGCCACGGTGCCGGAGAACAGGATGCCCTTCTGCGGCACAAAGCCTATCTTTTCATGTATGGTCTTCTGCTTCATGTCCCTTACGTCCACGCCGTCCACAAGAACCTGACCCTCGGTTGCGTCATAGAACCTGGGGATGAGGTTGATAAGGGTGGACTTGCCGGAGCCGGTGGCGCCTATGAAGGCAAGCGTCTGGCCCTTCTCAACTCTGAAGGAGACGTTCTTTATGGCATCGCCGTCCGCATCGGGATACCTGAAGCATACGTCCTTGAACTCTACGGTGCCCTCTTCCGTGGGCTCTGCCTCGACTTCCGGATCATGGATGCTGGCGGGGGTGTCCATGACGACATTGATACGGCGGGCAGCCACCTGAGCTCTGGGCAGCATGACGAACATCATAAGGAGCATCATGAAGGACATGATTACCTGGGATGCAAGCATCATGAAGGACGTTACGGTCGGATAGTCTATCTCGCCGGCGTTCATAAGGTTGCCGCCTATGATGTAGATGGCAAGGGAGACGCCGTTCATGATCAGCATGATGACGGGGCTTAAAAGTCCCAGCACAACGTTCGTGAAGATCTGCGTCTTCGTAAAGTCATTGTTGGCCTTCTCAAACTTTTTGTTCTGGTATTCCTCGGCGTTGTATGCTCTGACAACACGGATTCCTGTAAGATTCTCACGGGTTACCGAGTTCAGACGGTCTGTGAGTTTCTGCATGATCCTTGTCTTCGGCAGTGCCACCATGACGACTGTCACGAGAACCGCTATGAGAACCACGATTGCAATAACCGTTGCCCATGTGAGCTGTGCATTCGTTGCGCTTATCTTGCATATGGCCCATATGATGGTTACCGGCGCCGCGATGAGCATCCTTAAGATCATGACGTTGGCCATCTGGACCTGCTGGACGTCGTTGGTGCTTCTCGTGATGAGGGAAGCCGTGGAGAACTTGTTGACCTCGGCGATTGAGAAGCTCTCAACCTTGTTGAACAGCTTTGTCCTGATCCTTGCGGACATGTCGCCCGCTACATATGCGGCAACGAAGGTGCAGCCTACCTGGAATACGGCGCAACCAACCGCAAAGGCCAGCATGATGCCGCCGTTGTACCAGATGCCGCTCACATCGGCCTGCGTTATGGATGTGATGGCGTACTGCAGATAATCCACGATTGACATTGTGCACCAGACCTGCCCTATCGTGAATCCTACGATGACCACGACAAGCAGCCAGTCAATCGGCCGCAGATTCCTGTATATTCTGAACATTCTTGTCTCCTGTATTCTGTCTGTCTGCTATATTGTGTATAGTTTCAGAGAACCTGTCACACTTTTCCAAAAAGTCCGGGAGCTCATTCTCGGGGAATGAGTTCAGAAGCAGCGTTATGTGCCTCACCACGTCCATAAGGTGCCCGGCTATGACGCTGTTGCCCTTGGGCGTTATGCAAATGCACACGGACCGGCCGCTCTTCTCGCGCCTTATGTACCCGGCCTCCTCAAAGGGCTTCAGGTACCGGCTCACATTCGGCAGCGCAATCCCTGACGCCTTCGATATGTCCGTGAGCGTTATATGCTTCCGGTTCTTCTGCTCATAATCCCTGATGCCTCTTAAAAGCCTGTACTTTCTCAGCTCTGTCTCCTTCACAGGCACCACTTTCTGTATGTTCTCGGTAATGTCTATGAAGGTGTTCGCGAAGTGTTTTATATCCTTCTCGCTTGCCATACTCCGTACCTCTTTTCTTTGCCTCCTCCCACGCAGCCAAAACTTATCCTTTGTTAACAATTACGGGCATTATTATTATCATATGATAATAATGATGTCAAACACTTTGACGTACTTTGTGCATTATTTCACCAAACTTTCATAAACTTATCGTACGATAACCTTCACCAGCCCTTTAAACTACACTCTGTTGCCTAACTCCTTCGCCGGAGCCCTGCATCTTGTACTCCACGGGGCTCACATGCCGCACAGAGGGGCAGGCACTTCAGCAGAAGTTCATGGCAGCCCAGGCACCTGAACGGTACTACTACGGAGCAGGGATAAGTACTTCTGTAGAAGCAGTTAATGTAAAGAACTCAGCCTTTTACAGTATTCTCTAACAATGGCATGTTGGTTTATCCTGCCAAAGTTATCTTCATAAACTCTTGACTAACTACTTCTCTAGAAGTATAATTTAAATATACTTCTACAGAAGTATTTTAAATGTGAGGAGCAATATGGCAAAGATAGTATTGTATCATGGAACCCCAGAAGAATTTAGGCAGCCTGTATTTGGAAAAGGTAAAGACAATAATGATTACGGCCGTGGGTTTTATATGACGGAGCATATTGAGCTTGCAAAAGAATGGGCCAGCAACAAAAACTTAGCTGACGGCTATGTTAACAAGTATGAGTTGGAACTGGATGGCTTATCTATCTTGAATCTTTCGGACAAGCAGTACTCTATCTTGAACTGGCTTGCAATTCTTGTACAGAATCGAAGAATAAACGGATTGCCAGGGGTATCCAAAAAAGGCATGAAATGGCTTGCGGACCACTTTACTCCAGACTATTTGTCGTATGATATAATTTTAGGATACCGCGCAGACGATTCTTATTTCAGATTTGGAAGATCATTCCTTGCAAACGGCATTACATTGCGCCAGCTTGCCAAGTGTATGCATCTGGGCAAGCTGGGAGAGCAGTATTGTCTCAAATCCAAAGAGGCATTTGATGCTATTCTGCATACTGGAAATGAGAAGGTTAATGCAAAGGAATACTATCGTAAAAGGTTATACAGGGAAAATGCCGCCAATGCAGAGTATGATCGAATTGTTGAAGAATATGACAAAGGCGGCATCCGTCTCAGTACAATAGTGGATGAAGAAATGCTGCCGGGAGACCCGCGTCTTGATATCCCGGATGAAGTTTTTGGGGAGGAATAGAATATGGTTCATTACTACAGCGAAGACTATTTGGATGATGCTATGAACAACCTGGGCGAAGCCATGTACTATGCAGTCACCGTCTGTGGTCTGGACCCAGATGAGTTCATGGATTATTTTATTGCAAGCGGTGTCGCCCATCAGTTTGAGAGAGGAAATCCAACATACTTGTACGGCATGACAGGCACAGAGATTGCCATGGATGTTCTTAGAAAAATGAACCGCAAGACAGAGTTTCCGCCAATTACAGATGGGTTCATTTATACAGAAATATACTGGGGCGGATGGATTCTTGCATATTATCAGTGGGAAACCGGACGCTCTTTCAGGGATATTCTCTGGATCATAAGCATGAAGGACATCATAGAGATGTATTATCCCCTGCATGAGGCACCCGAGAGCAAGTTTGTGGATGTTTTAGACGCCATAATAGTCCGCAAAACTCCGAAGAGCAGACTTCAGCAGGTAAGAAAGCAGATAGGATATACTCAGAAACAGCTGGCAGAGAAGGCGGAAGTCAATCTGCGGACACTGCAGCAGTATGAGGCCGGAGCCAAAGACATCAATAAAGCATCCGTCCAGACGGTCATGAACCTTGCCAAAGTACTCTGCTGCAGCGTGGAAGATATCATAGAGTATCCCACTGTGGCTGTGCAGCCAGATTGCACATTGTGAACGTTTGGCAAAAGTCAGGTTAAGCTTTGGACATCTTTCTTGCAATATGTCGCGCGCGTGCGTATACTGCATTATATAGAAATACGTATATGAGGCAAGAGATGAAGAGGCGTAAGGCGGCCATAAGTATTGTGTCTGTTGCTGTGGCTGCCGTCATGTGCATAGGGCTGGCCGGGTGCGGCGGTTGCAGCGGGTGGCTGAACCCCGGAGACTATCTTGGCGGAGGCGGAGTGGCCACATCCATTCCGTCTGAGACGGACACCAATCTGGACACCCTTGCAGAGGATGCTGCAGGGGACATTCCTGCGGCCGTGTATACGGATGCGGCCAGCGTGCGCGCGAACGCAGCACAGCTCACCTCGAAGAACAATGACATAGAAGACCCCGGTGCATACTACGTGGAGGGCTCACTTTCCAAGAAGATCAACGTCAATGCAGACGGCGTTACGCTGTACCTCATAGACGCCGCCCTCACAAAGGCAGACGGCAAGTGCATAGAGAGTGAAAAGTTTGGCCTCACAATAACCCTCATAGGCTCCAGCACCATAACCAACACAGGCGAGGCTAAGAACGCCGTGGACATAGAACAGGAGCTCATCATAAACGGCTCCGGGAGCCTTGCCGTCACGTCCACAAAGAACGGCATAAAGGCCGGGAGCATCAAGATACGGGATGCCTCCGTGGACATCAATGCAGACCAGGACGGCCTGCACGCCGAGATAGATTACGACGATAATACCACGGCCCCTTCATTCTCATACAGCGAAGGCGGCTTCGTGTACATACAGGACGCTGCGGTGTCCGTAACATCTGCGGATGACGGCATCCAGGCAGACACATTCGTATATATCGCAGGCAGTTCGGATATAGACGTTACAACGAACGGCGGGGCGCCTGCAAGCCTTTCACAGATAACGGACTCATCTTCGGACAAGGTGTCCGGCAAGGGCATAAAGGCAGGCCTTCTGGACTGGGGCGAAAACGATACGGACCTCACCGTCCCGGATGACACCGGCGGAGACTACCTCATATACATCACCGGCGGGAACATAGACATCAACTCCAATGATGACGCCGTGCACAGCAACGGGCAGATAATCATGACTGGCGGGACGCTCAATGCGGCCACAGGGGATGACGGCATGCATGCAGACAAGCTCATGAAGATCTCCGGAGGGGACATAGACATAGAGCGGTGCTACGAGGGTGTGGAGTCCGCCAAGGTGGAGATATCCGGCGGAAGCGTGTCCGTCACGTCCTCGGATGACGGCATAAACGGTGCAGACGGCACCACAACCCGCATGGGCAGCGCCAATACGAACTGCTACATCATAATCTCCGGCGGCGACGTCAGCGTCAATGCGAAGGGAGACGGAGTGGACTCCAACGGCAGCATGCTCATATCCGGCGGGGCGCTGTACGTGTCCGGCTCCACAAGCAGCAATGACGCCGCCCTGGATGCAGACGGAAGCATAATAGTGAACGGCGGCACTGTGTGCGCCTGCGGGGCTCTGGGAATGGTGGAGACCCCGGCTTCAAACTCCGGGCAGAACGTTGTCTCATACGCCCACAGCAGCACCATCCCGGCCGGCACAACCATATACCTCACGGATGCAGACACAAACACCATAGTCTCTTATGAGCTCCCCAAGAACTGCCAGTCCATAATAATCTCCTCGCCGGACCTCAAGACGGACGGCACCTATTACATCTACGGAGACGGCACGTCCCTGTGCTCATTCACGGTCTCCAGCACAATAACCTCTGTAGGCTCATCCAAGAGCATCCAGCAGGGCGGAGCGCCCGGCCGGAGGTAATATCAGATATGCAGCCCTTGTGGCTTGGGATAGTGTGTTCCCTTTATGGATCGTATCAAACATAACAGGAACAGGGAAGGCGCCCTTCATCGGGGCGTCTTTTCCCAGGCAAAAAAAACAGCCCCAGGGGGCGGTCCGGAGGGCCGTGAGGGCCTCCGTGAGAGCCTCCGTGAGGGCCTCCGTGAGAGCCCCCCGTGAGGGCCGGAAAGGAGGCCGGAAGAGGGGTTGTGAGACGGGAATGTTAGTTTTGTTCATTAAGACTGTTCAGTACAATCGTGTTGCGGTTTTGCTATAAGCGGGGCTTATAGCAAGCATAAAAATGAGCGAATAATGGAATAATTCAATTCATTTGACTATTGGAAAGGTATCGCATATAATCTTAGACGTAAATGAATTGGCGGGCGTTAAGAGAGAGCCGCTTAAATAATTAGAAGGAGTTAACGATTATGAATGTTCCGGAGATGTTCGGAGAGAACGTATTCAATGACGCCGTGCAGAGAGAGATGCTTCCCAAGGAAGTGTACAAGGCGCTGAGGGCCACCATTGAGGCAGGCAAGCGCCTGGACGTGTCCATAGCAGGCGCAGTTGCAGCCGCTATGAAGGACTGGGCAGTATCCAAGGGCGCAACACATTACACACACTGGTTCCAGCCGCTCACGGGCCTTACGGCCGAGAAGCATGACAGCTTCATAGAGCTGGACGGAGACAAGGTCATAATGCAGCTCACAGGAAAGAGCCTCATTGTAGGTGAGCCGGATGCCTCCAGCTTCCCCTCAGGCGGTTCAAGAGCAACTTATATGGCCAGAGGCTATACCGCTTGGGACCCCACGTCACCCGCTTTCGTAAAGGACGGAACACTTTACATACCTACGATATTCGTATCCTTCACAGGAGAGACCCTGGACAAGAAGGCTCCGCTTTTGAGGTCCATGGCAGCGATAGACAGACAGGCCAAGAGAGTTTTGAAGCTCTTCGGCATTGACTGCAGGAAGGTCACAACGACCGTTGGGCCTGAGCAGGAGTACTTCCTCATAACCGAAGAGGATTATGCAAAGAGGAAGGACTTGAGGCTCACGGGAAGGACGCTGTTCGGAGCGCCGGTGTCCCGCGGACAGGAGCTTGAGGACCATTACTTCGGAAAGATCAAGCCGGCCGTAACGGAGTACATGAGGGACCTCGATGAGACGCTGTGGTCATACGGCATCTCTTCAAAGACCAAGCACAACGAGGTTGCGCCCGCACAGCACGAGATGGCTCCCGTGTTCTCCACAACCAACGTGGCCGTGGATGACAACATGCTCTCCATGGAGCTCATGAGAACGGTTGCAAAAAAGCACGGCCTGGTGTGCCTCCTTCATGAGAAGCCCTTCAGAGGGATAAACGGTTCAGGCAAGCACAACAACTGGTCCATTTCCACGGACACTGGCATGAATCTGTTCAGCCCCGGACCGGAGCCGGAGAACAACACCTTCTTCAAGCTCATGCTTGCGGCCGTAGTAAAGGCCGTGGATGACTACCAGGGCATTTTGAGGGCATCCGTTGCGACGGCCGGAAACGACCACCGTCTGGGTGCGGACGAGGCCCCTCCGGCAATAATATCCATATACCTCGGAGACCAGCTTGGAGCCCTTGTGGACAGCATAGTGAAGGGCGGCTCATATGTGCCCCCTGAGGCAACCGAAGGCAGCATAGGCGTTCCGGAGTCCCCTATATTCCCTAAGGATGCGTCAGACAGAAACAGGACGTCCCCGTTCGCCTTCACGGGCAACAAGTTCGAGTTCAGAATGCTGGGCTCCCAGTCCAACATCTCAGACGCCAACATATGCCTCAACACCATAATAGCAGACTCCTTTGAGCAGTTCGCGGATGAGCTGGAGAAGGCCACGGACGTGAAGGCCGCTGCGGAAAAGATAGTAAAGCGTGAGCTTACGGATCATTACCGCATCATATTCAACATGGACGGCTACGGTCCCGGCTGGGAGGCAGAGGCAGAGAAGCGCGGGCTTCTCAACAACAAGAACACCGCAGATGCAGTTCCCGTGCTGTATGAGCAGAAGAACATAGACGTGTACGTCCGCCAGGGCGTGTACACGCAGGCAGAAGCCATTGCCCGTGCGGACGTGTTCCTTGAGAACTACACGAAGCTCATCAACATAGAGGCCCTCACAATGATAGAGATGGCAAAGCGCGACATCATCCCCGCCGTCTCAGACTTCATCGCTAACCTTTGCCAGAACGTAGCCTCCAAGAAGTCCGTTTGCGAGGACATCCCCTGCGAGAGCGAGACGTCCGTCATAAAGAGCCTGTCCGCCCTCAACGACGCCGCCACGGCAGCCGTTGCACAGCTTGAAAAGGATGTTGCCGCCGTGGACAAGTCCGACGTGAAGGCATCCTCACAGGCCATGGCCCACGTCATCCTGCCGGATATGGAAGCCCTGAGGGCGTCCGTGGACGAGATGGAGAAGCTGACCTCTTCAGACTTCTGGCCTTATCCCACATACTTCGACCTTCTCTATGACGTGATGTAATCCTGCGCCGGCAATGGTGCCTGTCATCCGCCCCCTGGGCGGCCCGGAAGGGGGCTCCGGAGGGGAAAGGAAGGGAGATATATCCAAACTAACACCCGGCGGCCTCGTCCTCTGACGTGGCACCGGATAAGATATCCAGACTTTGATTCTTCGGCGCGGCGGCCGCCCTAAAGCCGCCAGAGCCGGGGGTGAAACTCCCCCGGCAGCATCATCCGAAAGCCTCTAAAGGGCGAGAGGGTGCTTCAAAAAAGGCCTTTTTTGGAATATTGGTTTGAAAGGATTTGGGACGCCGGAAGGACCGCATGGCGGAGCCGGTATAGGTGTGTCCTTTGGTGTCCTGTTTGATAAATATTCCGGAGGCGTTTTTTTATGGACGAATCATCAGTATCAATAGCGATATGGTTCTTGATCGGCGCGGCTTTGGTATTCTTCATGCAATGCGGCTTCGCCATGGTCGAGACCGGGTTCACAAGAGCCAAGAGCGCCGGAAACATCATAATGAAGAACCTGATGGACTTCTGCATCGGTACTGTGGTGTTCATGCTCTTAGGCTTCGGTCTCATGATGGGCCAGGATGCGGTAAGCTATTTCTGCGGAGCTCCCAACCTTGGAATCTTCTCCAACTGGAATGAGTTCACATCCTCAGATGCGGCAAACTTCGTCTTCAATCTCGTGTTCTGCGCAACGGCAGCGACAATCGTGTCCGGCGCCATGGCAGAGCGCACAAGGTTCATCTCATACTGCATTTACTCAGCTCTCATTTCACTCGTTGTATATCCCATCGAAGCAGGATGGGTATGGG
>JAJPZC010000063.1 GCA_021204585.1 Clostridia bacterium | reverse complement strand
GGTAAACTTTTAAATTAGCGCAGTGGTAAACTTTTAGCTTAGCACAGTGGAAAAATGGAAGAGGCCTATCTTTTATACCGTGACTTGAGTTTAAAGCGTGCTATAATACGATAGGCAGTGTTCAGGAGGTTACAGCACATATGAGTAAAAGGCGATATGATCCTGTCTACATCCAGGAAGCCATTAAGCTTGCAGATGATATTGGTGTAAGGGAAGCGGCAGGGCAGCTTGGTATTCCTGTCAGCACGTTATCGTACTGGGGAGTTGGCAAGAGTGCAAGACAGGCCGGCAAGCCGGACACCGGTGATTCCAAGGACAGGAAAATTAAGGAGCAGGCAGGACAAATCAAGGAGCTTACCGAAGCCAGTGACCAGAAGGATCAGACAATTGCAGAGCTTCAAAAGCAGATAGATATTTTAAAGGCAACCGTCTCTTATTTCGGTCTGGACCATAAGGAGTGATTGTCGGTCGGCTGTTAAACCATGAACGTTTGTTCATGCAATCGTCCAAAACAAGAACGCCTCCCGGGCAGGAAGGCGTTGGATTTGTCTTGTTGCGTGTGGGCTCAGAGTATCTTCTCCATGCCAATCTCAAAGGGCTTGAGGCCAATATGTTCGTAGAAGCCTAATGCCTTCTCATTGCAGCTCCAGACGTTCAGGGTCACGTTGTAACAGCCTATGGACTTCGCATAGGCGCATACGTACTCGTACAGGCCGGTGCCGACGTGCTGCCCGCGGACGTTTTCATCCACGCAGAGGTCATCTATGTAGAGTGAGGTGAGGCCCGGCTTGTAGCGGTTGTCCTCGGAGTGGGTCTGCAGGATGCAGAAGGCGTAGCCAATCATCTCGTCATTGCCGTTTACGGCAGCAAAGACGGGAGTGGAGTCATCTGCAAGGATGGAGAGTATCTGCTCATCCGTATACTTCTTGGATACGGGCCGGAAGAGGTCCGGGCGGCCTGCCTGGTGCACTGCGTACACCTGGTGCAGAAGAGAGTTTATGGCTTTCAGGTCTTTCGGTATGGCTCTGCGTATTGTCATGGCTGTGCTTCCTTAGGCTTTGTGTAGGGCAGTCTCTCAAGGGATTGCCCCTGTATTATACCGCTTTCAGCTTGGATTGGCAAAGCAATTTGTTAACTCATGAGTTATTAACTCGTAAGCAAACAGATCCGTCTGCTGCAATTATGTTCGTTTATATGTGCGCAACGGCTGGTTTTGCTGCTGTGGTGCAGTTATTTACTCGTAAGTTATTAACTCATGAGTAAATAACTCAAGGCTTTGATGCTGCCGTCAGAACAGGCATGGAGGCCGGGCTAATCTATAATCTTTTCCATGCAGATCTTGTACGGCTTGAGGCCAAGGTGCTGGTAGAAGCCCATGGCCTTCGGGTTGCAGGTCCAGACGTTCAGGGTTACGTTGTGGCATCCAAGGGACTTGGCAAGATCTAAGGCGTAGGTGTAGAGGGCAGTGCCGATGCCCTGCCCCCGCACCTTTTCGTCCACACAGAGGTCATCTATGTACAGCGTGCGTATGTCCGCATGCATGTAGTCTCCGTTGTAGTCCTCCAGGACGCAGAATATGTAGCCTAAGACTTCGTGGGCGTCTGCGGAAGGGACGGCCACAAAGACGGGGCGGGCGTCATCTGAGAGTATCTCAAGGACGACGTCGTCCGGGTGTTTCTTCATGCCGGGCTTGAAGAGGTCCGGGCGGCCTTCGCAATGCACTTCGTGCACCTGGCGGAGGAGTGAGTTTATGCCGTCCAGGTCATCTTTGGCGGCTCTTCGTATAATCATGGCTTGCCTCGCGTGGGAATGATTGGCGGCCCCGGTGTAGCGGGGGCTGCATAGAGTATAGTCTGTTATGGGACGGAATGCAATGGAGAGCGGAGGAGTTGCTGGACAGATTATGCCATTATGGAGCAAAAAGAAGTACGGGGGACGGGCAGAAGGCATGCGGCGGAGTATAATCGTCACAGTGCGGGCCCGGGCGGGCGCGCATGGAGCAGTATATAATGGTAAAGGGCCGGGGGAGTGCCAACGGCGACTTTACCGCGGCTTTTAACGCTTGCATCTTGCAAACGGTAAGGCGGTTTTGTATAATGTTTGGCGTCCGGAGCGGGATTTTGCGCCGGATGATTTGAGAGCGGCAGACAAATAGGGAGGAAGAATAATGCAGTACAAGTTGAACCAGGACAATTACTGTACCTTTGAGACGTTCGGCGTGAACAAGCTTGCTGGGCGCAGTTACTTTGTGCCGTATCCGGACAAGGCGGGAGCGGACAAGGCGGCCCCGAAGGAGAAGAGATACTCGTCTTCCAAGGTAAAGTGCCTGAACGGAATGTGGGATTTCAAGTTCTATCCCATCCCGGCAGATGTTCCGGAAACTCTGGACACGGACAAGGTGGAGTGGGACAGGCTGGACGTGCCTTCCTGCTGGCAGTACAGGGGATATTATCATCCGGTATACGTAAACCAGCGCTACCAGTTTCCCTTCAAGCCTCCGCAGATTCCCACAACCAACCCCGCAGGAAGAGCTTTCTTCAACTGCGGCAATGACGTAGGCATAGGACTGTTCTGGAGAAAGCCCAAGGATGAGTACAACTTCGTAGGCGTATACAGGACCACGGTTTCCGTGGCAGAGCCGGAAAAGAGGCACATCATATCCTTCATGGGCGTTGCGTCCTGCATGGATCTGTACATCAACGGCGAGTTCATAGGCTACTCCGAGGGAGCACACAACATCGCAGAGTTCGATCTTTCCGGCAAGCTTTCCGCCGGGGACAACGAGATGGTCGTAGTCGTGCACCGCTGGTGCAACGGCACGTACCTCGAAGACCAGGACATGCTGCGCAACAACGGCATCTTCCGTGACGTCCTTCTCACAACCGTAGAGGATACGGACTTCTGGGATCTGGATGCGCAGACAAAGAAGGCAGAGGACGGCACGTATTCTCTCACCCTCACGGCCTCAACATTCGCAGACACGGATGTAACCTTCACTTTCACGGGACACGGCCTGGACAGGAAGGCCACAGTGAAGACGGAGGACAAGAAGGCCACGGTCACCTGGGACGGCCTTGCAGTTGAGGAGTGGAACGCAGAGGAGCCCAATCTGTATGACGTCTTCTTCGAGACGGCTACAAGCGCCGTTAAGGAGAAGATAGGCTTCAAGGACATAAAGATCAAGGGAACGCTGTTCTACGTGAACGGCAGACTCATCAAGTTCCACGGCGTAAACCATCATGACACCAGCGCCGTGAACGGATACTGCATGACCCCGGATGAGGTGGTCCGCGACGTGGAGCTCTGCAAAGAGTACAACATAGACATGATCCGCACGTCCCATTATCCTCCGGATCCCCTGCTCCTTGAGATGGCGGATGAGCTTGGCGTATACATCGTGGACGAGAATGACCTCGAGACCCACGGCACGGTGCCCGCAACCCTTCCTCCTACATACAACACCATATCCAACAACCCCAAGTGGGAGTCTCACTATATAGACAGAATAAGCCGCCTGTATGAAAGGGACAAGATGCATCCCTCTATAGTCATGTGGTCCCTTGGCAACGAGTCCGGCGGATACAAGAACACGGATGCCATGGCAGACTGGCTGCACGCCCACACGGACATTCCCGTACACTACGAGAGCGCCGTTCACTGCAAGAGGATCGCGTACGACGTAGGCAGCGAGATGTACCCGTCCGTTAAGATGGTTCATGACGTGGGCGAGAAGTGCCGCAAGCAGAAGCCCCTCAACGACAGGCCGTATTACCTGTGCGAGTATGCTCATGCTATGGGCGTAGGCCCCGGCAACATTGAGGCATACTGGAACGAGATCTACAAGTATGACAACCTTATGGGCGGCTGCATCTGGGAGATGGTGGACCACGGCGTCCTCCAGCCCAACGGCAGCTACAAGTACGGCGGAGACTGGGGCGAGTGGGCCCATGACGGCAATTTCTGCGCAGACGGCATCTTCTATCCGGACCGCAGGCCCTCCACAGGCGCATTCATAGCCAAGTTCACATACAGGCCCATCCGTGTAAAGTGGGTGGAGGGAGACACGTTCGAGTTCTTCAACACCACCGGCTTCACCAATGGCAAGAACTTCAAGATGTCTTTCGTCTGGAACGACGGCACTACGGCCGAGATATGTCCGGACGTAGAGCCTTTGAAGAAGATCCAGCTCCAGGTGCCCGTAGGCAAGGCCGTAGGGGATGAGCAGACCTGCATCGTAACGGCCACCAATCTCAAGACGGGCAAAGAGGTCTCCAAGGAGCAGATCATAATAATGCTCAACGCACCGGCTGCCATGGCAGACGGGGACGTTCCGGAGAGCTTCTCCGCAAAAGACGGCAAGATAACTCTGGCCCTCGGCGGCGCAGACCTTACCACGGCCGAGACCTCAACGCTCTGCTACCGCGCCCGCACGGACAACGACACCCACATGGCATTCTTCGACGCCATGAAGAAGTACTCCGCCCAGACGGAGGAGGTGGTCTCCACGGAGAAGATAACGAACGGCTACAAGATTGTCTCCAAGGTGAAGAACAAGAAGAACTGCTTCGAGGTAACGGACACCTACGAAGGCTGCAAGGGCGGAATCCTGGTAACATCAAAGATCCACACCTACTCCGGCGGCGGCATAATACCCCGCTTCGGCAAGTCCTTCTATCTCCCTGAGTCCTTCGACGACGTCACCTACACGGGCCGCCTCGGCGAGACGTACAACGACATGAGGGAGCAGTTCGTAATAGGCACCGAGACCCGCAAGGTTTGGGACATGACGGAGCGCAACATACGTCCCCAGGAGTCCGGCAACCGCATGGACTGCACCTCCGCATCAGTCACGGATGGCTCCGTCACCGTAACCTTCACGGCCGTGGACAAGCCCTTTGAGCTTGCCGTAAAGCCCTACACAGACGCAGCCCTCATCGGCATGAAGCACCTGGACGAAGAGGTCCGCACCGGCACCTATGTCACCATCCAGGCCTTCCAGCAGGGCATCGGCACCGGCTCCTGCGGCCCCGAAGTGGCCCCGGAGTTCAAGTACCCCGCCAAGAACGATTATGAGTTCAAGTTCCTCATCACGGTCTCCAGGAACAAGTAACTACTGGCGCATACACCCTGCAGTATTCCAAGAATACAACACTTTTGTCAAAAGAACCTCATACAACCAGATACCCGGCAAGGAGCAATCCAAGCCGGGTATTTTCATGCCCCAGGGCACTCCTCCGGGGGCTAGTAGAAAATAATTACGGCCGTTATGCAAAAGGTACGTGCTTTCCGTTGGACATCCTCTTGCGGCTGGTGTACACTGCAGTATTCTTGCCAGTGCGGCCCTCCCTGGGGCTGCATGAAGGAGCGCATTATGGAAATGAGAAAGTACCCTGCAGTATTCCATCCGGAACCGGATGGGGGCTGGCTTGTATGCTTCAAAGACATCCCCGGCTGCCTCACCTGCGGCGAAGACCTGCAGGATGCATATGAGATGGCGCAATCTGCGCTTGCCCTGTGGCTGTATGACACAGATGCTCCGGACCCCTCTTCGTTGGAAGACGTCCGCGCAGAGGAGGGGGATGTCGTCATGCTTGTGGAAGAAGGCCCCGGGGAGGACATCATAGTCTGCACCCCGTATCCTGCCTGCGGCCAGGCACTCCGTGAGGGCCTCAAGGCGAAGCGCTTCACCATGCACAGGACCGCTCAGCTTCTCGGCGTGGAATACAGGCAGATAGCATGCCTTGCACAGGGGAAGGGGTATCCCTGCCCCAAATTTGCACAGCGCATAGGAGCTCTTCTGGGGCTGGACTGGACCCGCCTGGTGCCGTAGAATCTTGCCATTATGGCACCTGCTTTTTTCACCGTTAGACCTGCGGATAGATACGTCCGTGGGCCTTTTTTGTGAAGAAAAATGGCCGTATATATGCGAATATCCGAGAAACTTATAAGTTTTGGTTTTAAAACCCGCCAAAAGTGGGTAAAAGAGTAAGTGTAAGGGCAAAGAAGGAGGTGTATCTGTATGGATCGGAAGGAATACCCTGCGCTTCTCAGAAAGGAGAGGTGCGGCCTGTACTCGGTTCTCTTCCCGGATCTGGACTGCGCCGTGTGCGGCGAGACCCTGGATGAGGCCATGGACATGGCCAAGGATACATTGGAGGCCTGGATAAGAAGGGCCGGCACGCCCGCTCCCTCGGACCTGGATGCAGTCAGAGAAGCGGCGGAGGAGGGAGACGTAGTAATGCTTGTGGAGGAAGGGTGTTCAGGGAACACCAGGTTCGCAGGCTAAGTTACAGTATGGTCTGGCAGGGCGGCTGCTACCCGCCCAAAGCCCAGCCGGCAGGAACCTGCAAGTGCAGCGCACGGCGCTTCGGATGGCGCTTTGCTTTCGCAGAGGGTTCATATGGCATTGCGGTGCCCGCAATACTTTAGAAGGAGTGGTTAATATGGAAGCAGTCAGAACGTATCCCGCAGTGTTCCGTGAGGAGTACGGCGGAGTGTGGTTCGTCATCTTTCCGGATCTCGGATGCGTGACATGCGGGGACACGAAGGATGAAGCGGAGGAGAAGGCAAAGGAGACTCTCTCATACTGGCTCAACTATGAGGACAATCCGGATCCCTCTCCCATGGAGAAGATCGTGGCCAGGACGGAGCTTGGAGATGAGGTCATGCTCATTGAGGCGGAGCCGTCTGAGTACCCGGCCTCCTAGGAGGCCTCGCTTAAGAGGCATATAGAGCCCTGAGAGCGGCTCTCAAGCGGGAACGCCCGTCCGCATGAGGGAGCTTAAAGGGGCGTGCATGAGATATACGGAGGCATGATATGACATACAGAAAGGCAAACACGGTCAGAGTCTCATACCCGGGTATCTTTGCGACGGATGACTTCAGCGGCAACGTTGTGGTAACCATCCCGGACATCGGATGCCTTGCGGAAGGGAACGATATAGAAGAGGCCTTCGCAGACGCGAAGGCGGCGATAGAGGAGTATATGCGCCATGGAGTTCTGCCGTATGCATCCTCACTGGCGGACATTGAACACTGTCTCAAGGAAGGAGACATTGTGATGTACATAGACGCCGCAACCTGAGCCATCCCCTTTGGATGGCCTGCAGCCGGCTTCTCAAGTCCATGGCAATACCTTGGGAGGCAGGCAAACCCAAGCAAAGAACCCGTACAACTGAATACACAACTGAATACATATGCAAGTTAAGGACTGCCGGAGGGCAGTCCTTTTGCGCTGTTATATGCAGCTGCACAGCCCTCCGGAGGGCCTGCAGGAGACTTTTTGGCGGGGCTTCAGTTCTTCTCCGGGAGGAACTTCCAGTACCGTACGGGCATGTAGCCCTTCATCTGGCGGTCATTGCGCCGGGCCTCTATGTTGACACTGTTGTAGTATCTCTTCCACAGCTTTTCATACTGCTCCTCGCAGTCTGCAAGGCATATGGTGGCCTCTCCCGCAGGTGTTATTATGTAATCCTCGCCGTTGGATATGCCCGCGAGGTGGCGCTTCAAGTCATGGATTATGAACTTTCTGCCCGGCAGGCGGAACAAAAAGTGGGGCATGAGAAGATCAGTTATGTCGCAGTCCGGCGTATAGGGGGCGTAGAGGGTGCCGTCCTCGCACTCCATGAAGCGTATGAGGCCCTTGAGCTTGTCTGTCTCATGCGTCACCTTGTGCTTCAAGGACTCCATGCCCATGACCTCTTCATACCCGTACGCCTCGCGCACGGGCCTGCCCTTTTTCACGAGGAGCTTTATGTACCGGAAAATCATGTCCGCCCTCTCCGGCACGCCGCACCGCAGGGCCAGGGATATGTCCCGCACAGAGCAGGGGTCCAGGGCTATCAGTTTGCGCAAAACCCGGGACGTTTTGTCCGGGTCCTCGCTTACCTGGATGAGCTCATCCATGAGCCCGACCTGTCTGTCCTGCTCACAGGATATAACGGAGTCTTCATACGGGATGGCGTCATATACGGCTGTTAGAAAGCACTCCGGGGAGGGAGTGCAGAGGAAGACTTTCATATGATCACACGTCCCCCGTGAGAGCAGAGAGGGAGAGCTCCGGCGTGGAGAACATGGAGAGCTGCTCCTGGGCGGTCTCATCCTCCGTGCCCTCTCCTAAAAGGAGGGAGCTTTGTATCCGGGCAAGGGATGAGTCTCCAATGAACTTTCCCTTGCAGGTTATGAACTGTTTGGCACGCTTCAGCACGACGCGCATCTTCTTGAGCTGGTCAAAGTCTATGGCCCCGTACTTTCTGGCGTTCACTATCCTGTACGCGCTCTTGGCGCCTATCCCGGGCACCCTCAAGAGCATCTCCAAAGGAGCCTTGTTAACCTCCACGGGGAACAGCTCCATATGCTTCAATGCCCATGCGCACTTGGGGTCATACTCCTCGGAGAGGTTCTCCCCCGGGGCGCATATCTCGTCCACGGAAAAGCCGTAGAAGCGTATAAGCCAGTCCGCCTGGTACAGCCTGTGCTCCCTCAGAAGCCCGGCTCCCTTTACGGGCAGCAGATTGCTCTGCACCACGGGGATGTACGAAGAGTAGTACACCCTCTTCATGTTCATCTTCCTGTACAGGGACTCCGTGAGATTCAGTATAACCCCGTCCGGCTCCGGCGAGGCGCCCACAATGAGCTGCGTGGTCTGGCCGGCGGGTATCATGGTCCGTTTCAGCTTATTCTCTTTCTCGTACGTTATGCTGTCCTTCAAGTGCCGCATGGGCTGAAGGAGGGACTCCTTGGTCTTCTGCGGGCAGAGCAGCTTCAAGGACTTCTCTGTGGGAAGCTCCATGTTGTAGCTCATCCTGTCCGCCACCTTGGCCGCGCGGTCTATAAGGTACTCGCTTGCGTACGGTATGCCCTTTATATGGATATAGCCGTGGAAGCCGTAATCCCTGCGGAGCTTCTCCGCCACGAGGCACAGCTGCTCCATGGTCTTGTCCGGGGACTCAAAGACCGCAGATGAGAGGAACAGGCCCTCTATGTAGTTGCGCTTGTAGAAGGCAATGGTGAGCTCACATATCTCGTTCGCCGTGGCCGTAGCCCTGGGCACGTCAGCAGACCTCTTGTTGGGGCAGAACTCGCAGTCATAGATTCAGTCATTGGACCTGTATCTTAAACACAACAGACG
>JAJPZC010000170.1 GCA_021204585.1 Clostridia bacterium | reverse complement strand
TCTGAAGACACAATCACTCGTCCAACTAACGATAAACTGATACATCACTAACAATCGTATTATCATAGGGAATCCTAATGTAGATGTTGATATCGAAGAAAATCGTGTAGGATTAGATTTTATACACAATGCTTCAGTTGAGGATTGGCTGTATTATTTTGCCAATTGTAAATTTTATATAGGGGATTCCTTCCATGGCTTATGCTTTGCCATTATTTTCCATAAGCCTTTTATAGTGTTTGTTTCAAAGAAAGCGCGGTCTCGCTATCGTTTTGATTCACTTCTTCACATAGTTGATCTTGAAGATCGCATAATTTATAGCGATGCAGATGAGACAACAATCAGTGATTTAATAAATAAGCCTATTGATTATAACGCCGTTGACAAACGCCTTGCCGGATATCGTGACAAGTCACTAGCATGGTTAAGGGATGCACTCAGGAAGGAAAAGGATGTAGGGAAAGCTTATGCTCAACAAGACTCCATAGAAAGCTGGAATGCTTACTACAATATATTAGTAGCTCGCATGTCTGTTCAGGATGATAAGATTAATAGACTTTCATCAATGATTAAAGCTCTTTCGTATGGAAAAAACTTACTTCCGTTATCACAGACCATTGATGAGTATTTTAATGCTTTGAAACATAACGCTGATCATTGTATCTACATAGTGGCTGTAAAAGATACTCCAGGTCTTGCGGTCAGTGAAAACATGGCCAGGAAATTGCAAGAGTGTTTGAATATCACTCAAGATATGGTACAGAAACACTGGAAGAGTTATATTGCTATTATTGATTGTGGCAAAATAGTATTTGAGCAGTTAAGCGACGAAAAAATCGAAGAAGTAATAACAATTGAAGATTTTTCAATTGATGTCACAAGTGCTGCCTTAAATGTTGGTAATATTGCTCAAATTTTAATTAATGGCATAGATTATGCGGTCAATAAGCGAGGTTTCAACATTGTTGCAATTGACAAGGTTGAAAGAAGGATATTAGATTCTGCTTATATTGATATGCATTTGCCTAATTATGAATTTGCGCATAAATAGACTTTTAAAAACGACGGTTTGTATGTTTTTTGAGTCAAAAAGGATAGTTTTAACAACTATCCTTTCTTTATTCTATAATCATATTGAATCTGTAACGATAATAATGTAGAACCATTACTGTTTATTTGTGGAATTGGAACTAGAGGGCTTCACAGTATCTATAGATTGAGTTGGTGTTCCTGTCATCAGTTCTGTATAATGTTTAAAGACGGTGTTAATATTTCCATCCTCACGTACCACACCTTGTTCTATCCATATTGCTCGTTTAGCATATCTTTTAACAGATTCATTATGTGAAACAATAAGAAATGTAATCCCTTTAGCGCAAAGCTCCTCAAGTTTAGCGTTACATTTCTTGTGAAATGCTACATCGCCAACACCAAGCACTTCATCTATTAGCAGAATTTCAGATTCAAGGTTTACAGCAATAGAGAACCCCAGTCGGGAAATCATTCCAGAAGAGTACGTTTTCAGTGGTGCGTCGATAAATTGCCCGAGTTCAGAGAAAGAAATTATATCATCAAGCTTTTCCTGTATTTGTTTTTTGGAGTATCCAAGAAGGGCCGCATTAAGAAAAATATTTTCACGGCCAGTGGCATTGTGGTCAAATCCTGCGCCAAGGCGCAATAAAGGGGTCACTCGTCCATATCTTATAGCCTTTCCAGAAGTAGGGGACAATGTCCCTGCTATAATTTTAAGGAGTGTGCTTTTGCCGGCTCCATTCCTTCCTATTAAAGCTACTGCTTCACCTTTGTGGACTTTAAAACTGATTCCCTTTAGAACTTCTATTTTGCGCGACTTCAAATCCCTCTTGAATGCCCTAACCACTAGTTCCTTAAGTGAATCCACACCAGTATCAAACTTGGAAAACTTCATTGTGACATTTTGGACTTCCAAGAGAACATCTCGGCTATCTTCATCCGATGTAGTCATTACATCCTTTTTTTTCTGCTCCGATACCTTGCTCTCATCAGCTTTTTCCGCCATTTTAAACCTCTTATATTACAAGTGTATAGATATTTTATTGCGTAAAAGATGGAGGAAAGTCCAACCTATCGCAAGGGAGATTAATCCAAACAGATACATCCACATCCATTCTGTCCCAATAGGAATAGCTCCCTCAAGACAGGTTCTGGTAGCTTCAACAAAATGATACATAGGATTAAAGACTTCAATCTTTTCCACTGTTTCACTTTGCAGTCTATCTATTGTATAGAATATAGGAGTCAAGTAGAACCACAGAGTAAGAAAGACATCATACAAGTGTTTAATATCACGAAAGAATACATACAAGGCACTTAGAAAATATGAAATTCCTAATGTGAATAATAATAGAGCAGGCACTATGGCGATTATAAGAAACATATTCCATGTAAAAGTAAAATATGGGCCACCAAAAATTGGGAGAGCACGCCATCCGGCCACAAGCAGTAAAGCTATTAAAGAGAATCCATATGTTACAAGAGATGAAAGCACCGTAGCTGTAGGGAATATTTCTAGCTGGGTTCTTGTTTTAAGGAGCATATCTGCTCTTCCAACTAAGCTGTTAACAGATGCTGACGTACCTGTTCTCATTAAACCAAATGTAATTGATCCTGAGAGTATATAGACAGGATAATCCAGATTAACATTATTTCTTCCAAATACAGCTGTAAAAACAAATGCCATTACTGCCATATTTAGAAGTGGGTTAAGAACCGTCCAGATAACACCAATAAATGAACCATAGTATTGGTTCTTTACATTTCTTCGTACAAGCAGACCTATAGTATAGAATCTCTGTTTAACAGTTTGCGCTTTTGTAATTGTGCTCATATCTCTCAGTGTCTCCCTCATAGATGGGGCATTATAAGCAATTTATATCCATATCTGTAATGGATGCTATAAAACATCAAAGCAGCCTGGAAGCAGATTGCTTGCAAGCTGCCGGATGAATTGTGATTTATTTCTTGTTTTTAACCTTTGCCTTACGGTCTTTCTTGTTCGCAGGGGCATTGACAGCAGGGAAGAAGGTCTTTTCCCATTGCTCTGCGGAGCATATTGCAGAGCAGTTGGAGTACATTTTCTTGTACCTGCCAAAGAAGAAGAGGAGCTGGAAGATGGTTCGGATGGTGGCCCTTCTGTATTTTCTTCTCTCTTTCTTGTCAAAGGTACAGACATAGCCTTTCTCACGGGCAGGGTCATAGTGAATCACGTTCTTCTTCATGAAGGCATCCATGGCTGCCGGGTTGCCGGCATCGGTTACACCCACTTCATCAGACATCATGGATGCAGGGATGTAGGATTCCATAATCATTAAAAAACGGTTATGACGTTTCTTGTCATCATTGTCTTCACGGTCGTAGTGGAGGTCTTCAATGTTATATCGCCGCTCCAGGGTCTCTTTGTCCGTGTATACCGGGGCCTTGTCGTTAATGACCTTGTTGAGGATTATTGAATCCGTTTTAATTAAAAAAGAGGGGCCTTTTTTGAAGTCCAAAAAAGATCGGTATATGAGCTCCACGCTCATATAGTTCTTGAGAACCAGACCCTTGAACATGAAGTATGCAAAGGAGACGGCAGCCTTAATCCGTCCGCACCGGTGGTGCATTACTGCCGTTATCATATGGTTGCGCCGGGAGTAATATTCCAGGACTCTGCTGTACTTGTTGCTAAAATCCTGGTGCCAGACGGCTATGCCGTTCATCACGATAAGCTCTTTGTAAGTCCGAAGACCGTACTCCACATCATCCAGTTTTATGAAGAAAGGCATGGGGAGACCATAGTCCTTAACAAAGTGAGACGGCATGCAGCAGTACCACCAGGCATTGTAATCCGGTACGGCTGCATCCTGGTTCTTGAGAAGACTCTCGTTCTTTCTGAGGTCCAAGCCTTTGTTTATGGACTTTAAAGCCATGCCGTTAAAGGCACCGCCGAACTCATGCTGTATGTACGGTTTGGAGATGTTGAGCATTACGCCGCCAATGGCTGCGTCCTTGTGGGCTTCCGTGAGTGCGCACAGAAGGTAATATGTGCGCTTCAATGTATTGAAGTCTACCTGGATGTCATCATCCATGAGGAGCATATGGGTGTATTCTTCGTGTTTGGAAAGCTCATACATCCCCCTGGCGAATCCGCCGGATCCTCCAAGGTTCCTGTTTGGATATACTGTATACAAAGAGCTTTCCGGAAGGAAGAGGTTCTGGGCGTTGTCCACGATGAAGACATGCAGTCTGTTCGCCCATACGGGGTCTTTAGCCACGTTCTCCTGGAGCTTTTCCATTGTGGCCTTCACAAACTGCTCCCTGTTGTACGTGCATATTATGAGTCCAATCTTAACGGGTCTTTCCTGTTCTTTGTCTGCGTTCCAGCTTCCGGACTTGAAAAGGCAGGCAGTGGCAGCAGTTATGGTGAAGTATATGAACCCGCCCATGACGGTGTTTGGAATATCCACAGCAGTTGTGCTTTTGCCCTGCTTGAGCTCCGTAGCCAGCTGGTGAGATTCCCCTTCCGGGTCCATGTAGAAGATCTTGACCGTGTACACACCCACTATGTCCAAGCTAAGCTGGGGCTTTGAGATGCCGCAATAGTGGTAATACTCATAATACGGGTACAAGTTAAAGAACGTGCTGAAAGAAACAGTGTCCCCGCACGCTATCCTCAAGGTCCCGTACTGCCTGCTGAACCTGGCTTTGCCCCTGTAAAAGAGCTCATTGATATTCTCGTTGCCAGTGCCCAGCGTAATGTCAAAAATCTTCACAATACTTATCTTAACACTAAACGGCAAATAGGTCAATACTTCAAATATGTTGAAAAACATTGTAGTATGTTGTGTTTACGCTTGTTTTTCCTGCAATCCGCCCATCCGGAATTTTCCAAACGGCCTGCAATATCCCGCATCTGACATTTTTGTGCAAATTGCCAGCCCAATAAAAGGACCATATATAACGTGATTTCACAAAACGCACGGACATATGCCCTTCCTTGTGTATTTCTCTTTTATTCATGCCATATTCCTGTACCTGGAATCATACGTGCTGCAATATGTGCCATCCTGGATCTGCTTGTTATATTTTTGTGCAAAATGCACAAAAAGAATTATACGGGTGCACATATATGGCTCCAGAGGGTCTGTATTCTTTTATTACTGCAATCTGGCTGCACACAAGAGGAGAGGACTAAAGGGCAATATGCATACGGATATGATGAAATGAGCAGGATTATTATATGGTGCATAGTCTGGGAATCCCTGGTTCCAGATGTCTGTATTCTTAGCAGATACATGCCAGTATAATATATGGGATAACACGGTACGGCTCCTCTGTAGACAGTCCATATGGTTTGAATGCTTTGGCCCACAGTGTTTGGATTCTTCGCTAATACAGCTCCGTATAATATGAGGGTATGACCTATTACGGTTTCTCCAATGCCTTTCCATATGGTCTATAATATATTGGTTCCTTGGTGTGGGTATTATTTGCCCATACAGCCAGGAAAGTGGAGATGCGCCTATCTGGCTCCAGATACAGGATTCATGTGCAAAGTGCAAATACAGCCTGGAAGGGGCTTAAATCCTATTGACTTTCTAGGATTTAATCTGTATAATGCCAATGATAACGAAATCATACCAAAAAGATAGGAATTAGGACTATGACAGTTTACGTAGACAACGCAGCCACGACTGCTATGAGCAAGAAGGCGATAGAGGCCTATCTTCCGTATATGGACGGCATATACGGCAACCCCTCATCCCTGCACACCGTAGGCCAGGTGGCCAAAGAGCACCTGGAGGCCGCAAGAGAAAGAGTTGCCAGGTGCATCAATGCAGACCCCAACGAGATATACTTTACATCCGGTGGATCCGAGGCAGACAACCAGGCTATACGCTCCGCAGCATATTTCGGAGCAAGGAAAGGCAAGAAGCATCTTATCTCAACCGCTTTTGAGCACCACGCCGTTCTGCACACCTTGGAGAAGCTCCGCAAGGAAGGGTTTGAGGTAACTCTTCTGCCTGTGGGCAAGGAAGGGCTCATTACCCCGGAGCAGGTGGAGGAGGCAATCCGTCCGGATACGGCACTGGTTACCATCATGACGGCCAACAACGAAGTGGGGACCATAGAGCCGATTGCAGAGATAGGAGCCGTCTGCAGAAAGCACGGGGTAACATTCCATACAGATGCAGTGCAGGCCATAGGCCACATCCCTGTGGACGTCAAGGCGCAGAACATAGACATGCTTTCCCTCTCCGGCCACAAATTCCACGGACCCAAGGGAGTAGGGGCACTCTTCTGCAAGAGGGGTACGCCTCTGCAGTCCTTCATAGAAGGAGGAGCCCAGGAGCGCAAGAAGCGCGCCGGCACGGAGAACATAGCAGGAATAGTTTCCATGTCCGTTGCCATGGAGGAGTCCTGCTCCAACATGGCAGCCAATGCAGAAAAGGAGACAAGGCTTAGAGACAGGCTCATAGACGGCCTCATGCAGATTCCCCACACCAAGCTCAACGGCGCCAGATACACCCGTCTTCCCGGAAACGTGAACCTCTGCTTTGAAGGCATAGAGGGTGAGAGCCTTCTCCTTCATCTGGATGAAAGAGGCATCTGCGCATCCTCCGGCTCTGCATGCACGTCCGGTTCCCTGGAGCCCTCCCATGTGCTTTTGGCCCTTGGCCTTCCGCATGAAGTGGCACACGGCTCACTCCGTTTAAGCCTCTGTGAATGGAACACGGATGAAGAGATAGACCTCATATTAAAGGCCGTTCCGGAAGTGGTCCAGTACCTCAGGGACATGTCACCTGTATGGGAAGAACTGGAAAAGGGAGAGAGACCCCATCTCATCTAATCCCTGCACAAGATCCCTGCCCTGCATCCGGATGTCCGGCTAACAGGGGTTATGCATAACCCAGCCAGACGGCTATCTGGAAAGACCTGCCGCATGTCCAAAGGACCTGCATCCAAGGGTTGCATATCCCATGTGTCATATATGATGGCATGCAAATAATCCGGACGGCACTTTGTTCCAGGATGGCATGTATTATATAACGGCCTGGCATATGCTCCATGCATGATATATATGATGGTCTGCACATTTTCCCAGATCTACAACTGTCCAAGACAAGACGGTATGGATATGTGCCCTGGAGAGACTGCAATCCCTTGCATGCTGTATGGCACATATGAGTGTATGCTTATATAATCCATACCAGCGCTTGTCTGGATTATATATTTCCATTCCCGTGTGGATATCCTTTGTAATATACTGCATGCTTCTGCAAGGCAGGATATATGAAGAGAAGCCCACAGCAGGAGACCAATATATATGGATTATATGCAGATGCTGGTTGGAATTCTTCTAACAGCTCATATGCAAAGACTATTATATCCAAGGATCCATGCAAGGTTAATACATGCAAAGGCTCATATGGCCTATATGCAATGGCATATGATATTCCATATGAATGAAAAGAAGCCAGCAAGGGCTTCCCAGAAAGATCATATCTTATATGTCATATATGAGCGCATGCAGGCATAGCCTGCAGAAGCCGGCTCATAATTTGAGATAATTTAAGATAATTTGCAATAACAACTAATATAACGCCTGTACTATATACGGCGCATACATATATAACAGCAGCAAAGAACAGGAGGCACAATATGGCACTGTACAGCGAAAAGGTAATGGACCATTTCCGCAATCCCAGGAACGTAGGGAAGTTAGATGACGCAGACGGCATAGGAGAGGTTGGCAATGCAGTCTGTGGAGACATAATGAAGATATACATAAAGGTGGAGAATGACATCATAACGGACGTGAAGTTCAACACCTTCGGATGTGGGAGCGCCATAGCTTCCTCTTCCATGGCCACGGAGCTCATAAAGGGCAAGCCCCTCTCCGAGGCTATGGAGCTTACCAACAAGGCCGTGGCCGAGGCCCTGGACGGACTGCCCGCATATAAGATGCACTGCTCCGTACTCGCAGAGGAGGCAATACGCGCAGCCATAAAGGATTATTATGACCGTCATAACATCCCTTATGACAAGTCACAGTTCCCGGATCCCGTAGAGGAAGAGCACCCTGCAGAGGAATGAAAGAGCTGTCCCGCCGGCAGGAGATAGAGCGCTCCATAATAACCACATTTAGAAGCCGCATCTGGGCCAAGTTCCTGGACGGGGTGAACAAGTATTCTCTTGTGGAGGACGGGGACAACATTGCCGTGTGTGTTTCCGGAGGCAAGGATTCCTTTCTGCTTGCCAAGCTCATGCAGGAGCTTAAAAAGCATTACACCATATCCTTCAATCTGCACTTCATCTCCATGGATCCCGGATACTCCGAGGCAAACGCACAAAAGATTCTGGAAAACGCAGAGCTCCTTGGAGTTCCCCTTGAGATCTTCCATTCCAACATCTTCCGTGTGGCAGAGCGAAAGGGAGGGGACTCCCCCTGCTACCTGTGTTCCAGAATGCGCCGTGGGTTTCTGTATGCAAGGGCCAAGGAGATAGGATGCAACAAGATAGCCCTGGGGCACAACAAGAGCGATGTGATAGAGACCACGCTCATGGGCATGTTTTACGGAGGCCAGCTCCAGGGCATGCTCCCGAAGCTCCACGCCCACAACTTTGAGAACATGACGCTCATCCGTCCCATGTACGAAGTTCTGGAGGATGACATAATCCAGTGGAAGGAGTACAACCGTCTCTCCTTCATAGCCTGCGCCTGCAAGAAGACGGCCATGCTCCCGGAGGGTGTCCAGGGAGATTCCGCCCGCCAGACCATGAAGCGCCTTGTGCATGAAATGCGCAAGGAGAACCCGGATGTGGACGCCTGCCTTTTCCAGGCCCTGCACAACGTGCAGATAGATACCTTCCCCCAGTACAACAAGGACGGAGAGGACCACTTCATGGAAAAGTTCCGCATGGAGGAAGAGGCCCTCAAATCCCGGCCTCCGGCCGGGGATTCCCAGCCTGCGCAGGAACTACATACGGACCACGGGTCCTTGGATTTGGTTTCCAGTGTGGACATCCCTAAGAAGGATATATAAACCGCCAGCAAAAAGCCCGCAAGGGCTTTTTCTGCTAATAAAAACAGCTCCTGTCATAAAGGAGCTTTTGGTCTCACGCTGATATTGAATAATCTAAAGGGGAAAAGCCAGAAACGCTTTGGCGCTGAATGCCTTTCTCCTTAATTACTGGTTTTTCTGTTGTCCGCCAACGGTCAGTTCCATCCGGCTCAATGAGCCGTTCTACTGCTTTGCTTTCGAGTTTTTCTGTTGCTCGCCAACGGTCAGTTCCATCCGACTCAAAGAATCGTTCTACTGCTTTGCTTTCGGATTTTAGGTGCCAGTTCCACCAGCGATTTTAAACATCACCATATACATTTTATAAATCAATTTTTTAATTGTCAATACTTATCATTGTTTTTTGAACCTTTTCTGCAGTTTTCTTGTAAATTCCGAATTCATTACTCTGTGGCCTACAATGGAACCTGTTCTAAGTACATATCCCCTTCAGGGCGGCTTAGTAGCGGA
>JAJPZC010000091.1 GCA_021204585.1 Clostridia bacterium | reverse complement strand
AGCAGAATTTGCACAGGGCGGTACGGAGTTTTTTACATGCCTGCGGTAAGCAGAACTTTACGCTGCCCCGGTGAGATGCCGCTGACTATGTGGACGTCTTCGGGCTCCGGACATGATTAAAGCCACTCCTGAGCGGGGTGGCATTGCTGTTCGTTTGGGGTTGGGGTGGATCAGTAGTAAGTGGCTACGGTCTCGGCGGGAGGGTCTGTGGGCTCCAGGGTGATGGCGTTGAAGATGGGCCCCTCCTGGCGGTACATGGGGCTGTAGCCTATCGTTATCTTGGCGGTTATGAGGAGCCAGTCACGGGTCTGGATGTTCTGCAGGAGGTTGTTGGTGTTGACTGCGAAGCCGTCGTAGGCGATGTCCGCCTCGCAGCAGGTCATGATGTGGCGGCCTAAGACTATGTAGCCCTTGGGGTTCTTGCGGGAGACGGCGGCCATGCCCTTGAAGGTTACGATCTTGTCTGCGTAGTCCATGGTGTTCTCGGCTATGTCGCGGTAGAACCAGGCGAAGTCGCGGTCCTCGATCCGGATGTTGTCCGCCTCTTTGTCAAAGGGCAAGGGATCGTCTATGTCATCGAAGATGGTGCGGCCGTCGAGGTAGTCGTAGACTATGTCGGGGCGGCGGGAGATGGCGCGGACCACTTTGTGGAAGGCCATCTTGTCATAGTCATCCTTAAAGCGGTTGAAGACAACCATCTGAGTCATGTAGATCTTGTCGTAGACAAGCTGGCGCATGTTGGCGTTGTAGTTGAGGAATGTAGAGGAGTCCACGAAGGTCATCATCTGGTTGATGACCCAGCTCTCGGGCATGGCGTCGAAGAAGTCGTTGAGGAGCCAGGTGCCGTTGAACTCCACGATGACCCTCTGGGCCTTGTACTTCTTGGTGAGGGCCGTGAGGTTTCCCATGTTGAGCTCATCCTTGCTCTCAAGGGTTACGACCGCTACGCTGTCCACCTTGAACTTCTTGGGCTCATACTCTGTCTCCCCCTCCTCGCATATGAGAAGCATGGTGCGCTCCCCTGTGTTCATGCGGGGGTCTTCCAAGGTCTCCTGTATGAATTTGGTCTTTCCGCCCTCCAAGAAGCCGAGAAAGAGATATACTGATACTTCCTGCATATTCCTGCCTCTATAGGTCTTTCATGCGGCCATATGGCGCATATATGGCCCCGTACGGGCGCCAAGGAGCCCTGGGGCAAAGGCCCCGGGATATTGTGCGGTTATACGCCGAAGAGCTCCTTGAGCTCCTCCTCGTCTATCTTGCTGCCTATTACGCACAGCCTGCCTGTGTATGCTGCGGTGCCGGTGCGGATATCCGTCTCGCCGGGGATGTAGTCGAAGTGGAACCAGGTGCCGTCCGTGGAGGGAACTATGCCCTTGGCACGGAGTATCGTGCCGAAGCGTACGGCGTCCGTAAGGGACTTGAGGGCCGTCTCCAGATCATCCTTCGTGAAGGCCCTGCTGGTCTCAACGCCCCAGCTGGTGAAGACTTCGTCCGCATGGTGGTGATGGTGATGGTGTTCATGCCCCTCTTCGTGGTCATGGTCATGGTCATGATGGCAGCACTCATCGTCGTCATCGTCATCATCGTGGTGGTGATGGTGGTGCTCCTCTTCCTCTTCGTCCTCGTCATGATGGTGGTGATGGTGCTCATGCTCTTCGTCTTCGTCGTGGTCATGGCAGCAGCACTCGTCATCGTCGTCGTCGTCATCATCGTCATGGTGGTGCTCTGCAGCGGATGCCTTGAGCTTTTCAAGCTCACTCTCAAGAGTATCGGCATGCTCCATTGCGGCCAGGATATCCTTGCCGTCCAGATCCTTCCACTGCGTGGTGACTATTGTGGCCTTGCCGTTGTGGGCCTTCACAAGCTCCACCGCCTGCGCAAGCTTCTCCGGGGAGGCTACGTCTGCATGGCTGAAGACTATGCATGCCGCTGTCTCTATCTGGTCATTGAAGAACTCGCCGAAGTTCTTCATGTACATCCTGCACTTATTGGCGTCCACGACGGCTGTGAAGGTGTTGACCTTGCAGTCCGTGAGATGCGCATTCTCCACGGCGCGGATGACGTCTGAGAGCTTGCCTACGCCTGAGGGCTCTATGAGGATCCTGTCCGGATGATATTCGTTGTACACCTTGTTGAGGGCCTTCGCAAAGTCTCCCACGAGTGAGCAGCAAATGCAGCCTGAGTTGAGCTCATTGATCTTTATGCCTGCGTCTGCCATGAAGCCGCCGTCTATGCCTATCTCGCCGAACTCATTCTCTATGAGAACGAGGGACTCTCCCTTGTATGCTTCCTTTATGAGTTTCTTGATGAGCGTTGTCTTTCCTGCGCCCAGGAAGCCTGAAAATATGTCTATCTTGGTCATAATAAAAGATGCTCCTGTCCGTTTCAATGATTACTGTCTCTATATATAATTATAAACTCTTTTGCGCCATCATAAACAAATTTTGGCCATGTTTTTGAAATTTCTCCAAAATTTCTCAAAAGCTATACCCGTACGGGTATACTTACAGCCTTTGGAAGCGCAAAATTCCGGCCCGCTGCGGGCCTGTGGCAGGAGCAACCGTAGCCAGCCGGGGCAGCCGGGGCATCCGGGGCAGCCGGGGCAGCCGGGGCAGCCGGGGCAGCCGGAGGCAGGCCGCCGGGACAAACAGACAGCTCCCTGCCGGGAGGGCGAGGAGCTGCGTGTTTTCGTATGAAGTTGTGCGGGGCGGAGGAGTTACTCCTCGTCTCCGGTGTCGCCGCCGTTGACGGCATCCTTCAGGGCCTTGCTGGCCTTAAAAGAGGGAACCTTGCAAGCTGCAACGGTGACCTTCTCCTGCGTGGCGGGGTTGATGGCCTCATGAGCGGGACGCTCACGCGCCTCGAAGACGCCAAAGCCGGTAAGCTGGAGCTTGTCTCCGTCCTTTAAAAGCTCAGTAAGAGCCTCCATGGCAGCGTCTATGACCTTGCCTGCCACAGCGTTGCTTACGCCTGCCTTGTCCGCAACTTCTGCGGCGAATTCTTTCTTGAACATGTTTTAGTCCTCCGATAACGTTTTATATGATGGATGTTCAATACAGGTTTAGGGGTGCGCCAGGGGAACACGGACCTCCGTATGCGGAGCCCTGAATGGGGCGCATGGATGATATGCGGAGCCCTCGATGGGGCGCATGGATGATATGCGGAGCCCTCGATGGGGCGCATGAATGATATGCGGAGCCCTCAATGGGGCGCATGGATGATATGCGGAGCCCGCACGGGCGCAGTCAGAGAAATGCCACAGGAAGGCCGTATGGCCTTTGTGAACGGAGGCTCACAGGAGCCCGGGAAAGGCCCAAGGGCCGTGTGTGGGGCCATATACGAAAGAGCGGAGCCTTTTGAGGGGCTCCGTTCCTGGGCTGGTTACTTCTTCTTGGTGTATGTGAGCTTGCGGAAGCTGCCGTCTTCCTTGTGGATGACTACTCTGCCGTCCTGGCTTTCTGCAAGCTTCTTTGCGTAGTCTATGGCGTCAAGCTGGGTGTTGAAGAGCTTGATGGCCTTCTGTCCGTTGGCGAACTTTACCTGCCACTTGCCGTCTGCCTTGCGCTTGGACACATGATATACCTTCGTTGCGGGTTTCTTTGCTTCTTCCTCTTCGGGAGCTGTGATGTTGTCTTCCTCTGCCATCTTATTTTCCTCCTTGACAGGCTCTGCGTCTGCGGCAACGTGTGCGGGCTCCTCTGCAGCCGGAGCCGGCGCAGGCTCATCGGCAGCAGGAGCAGGTGCGGGAGCGGGTGCCGGTGCGGGAGCGGGTGCCGGTGCGGGAGCCGGAGCGGGTTCAGGCACTGCCTCTGCAACGCGCTCTGCGGAGGCGATCCTCTCGAGTTCGGGCACGAGTCTGTATGCTATGCCGGGCTGTACCTTGAAGCTGTTGTTATTGGTGAAGAGGCCGCCCTGCCTGTTTCCGTTGATGTAAAGGTTCCACCCCTTGAGAGCAAACTTGCGGTCCAGCTTGTAGGAGATGGAGCTGATGTGGAACATGCCGCCGATGTTCTGTGAGTCATCCTGGCCCTGAATCAGGATTCCGGGAGCCCTGTCTACGGTTACGCCTTCGTCGCCGGATGCGGCCGGAGCCTTGGCAACGGGGGTGAGGATGTAATTCTTGCCGGCCACAACCGTGAAGGTTGCGTCGGGTGCGAGATTGCGCACTCTGCCGCCTGCATGCAGCGTCCAGCCGATGATCTTGTAGCCGTCCTTGGCCGTGTATGCTATCGTGCTTGTGGATATCTTCTTGCCGTGCTGCGTGATGATGCTGCCGTCGGTTATGGTGATGCCGACGCAGTTCTCCACGGCTATGATTATGTCCTTGGACTTGTCTGCGATGCCGTTGTCCGTAACAACCGTCCCCTCGGGAACGCTCACGCCTGCCACTACCTTGTACGTCTTGCCGGGCAGAGCGATAAAGCATCCGGTGCTGTCTATCTCAGGCCTGCCGCCGGATGAGGATATTGTCCAGCTTATTATCTTGCAGCCGCTGTCCAGCTTGTATGCGATGTTGTTTACGTTGACTTTCTCGCCGGCGTTCACGAACATGACGTCTCCTGCCTCGTACGTGATGCCGTTGACCTTCTCAAGCTCAATGCGAACCATGTTTGCAAGCTCATCCGGTGCATCCTTGGGGATGGCGCCCGTGGGGCCTGCTTCGGCGAGGAGCCTGTATGTCACGTCGGGCTCAACGATGAACGTGCCGTCCTTGTCTATCTGAACCCTGCCGTTGGTGCCGTAAACAGACCAGCCCATGAATACGAATCCGGGGTCGGCCTTGACCCTGACTGAGTTGACGTTGAATCTCGTGGGCGCACCGTTCCTGTCATGACCTGCCTGCATGTGGATATGCGTCTCGCCCGTAAAGGTTAAGCCGGGTACCGGAGGTATGCAGATCAGTGCATCCCTGGGAGCATCCGTCTCCTCGGGAACGCACTCGGCACTGGCAATGTATCTGTACGTTACGCCGTCTTCAGGCACAATTGAGCCGTCCGGAGCGATTGCAGGTGCGGGACCGTCGGATTTAACGGCCCAGTTGAGGAGCTTGAACCCGGGCTCAGGGGTGACGATTATGTCCCTAATGTTGAAAGGCTCATTTGCACGCACGGTAAACGTGTCCCCTTCTGCCTTTATGCCTTCAGGCACCTCAACGAGAATGAGGGACATGCCAGGCTCTATGTAAGGCTTGCGCAGGGGCGCAGGAGCCGGTGCGGGCACTGGTGTGAAGGCCGGCGTATAAGCAGGCACCGGGGTGAAAGCCGGTGCAGGCTGTGCGGGAGCCGGTGCAGGCTGTGCGGAATCCTTCTTGTCTTTCTTGCCTTCTTCGGCGGGTTCTTCCTTTACCTTTTTATATTCTTCCTTCTTTATCTTGACGTGGATGCGGGCTGCAACGCAGACGATGACTATAATTGCGACGACAACCAGGACCGCAAGCACAATCCACAGCCAGTTCCAAAGGAAGAAGTCCTGGCGCATGAGGAAGTCGGTGAAGCCGCTGGAGCTTCCGCTGTCTCCGGTGCCGGTCTCTGCCGCATCTTCCAGAAGGTTCATAATCATAAGAAGATTCATATACATCTCCTCAACAGTAAATCATAATTTGAGCTATACAAATATTTTATAACAGAGGCAAGTCAAAATCAATAGCTTTCAGGAAAATTTTGGCTTGTTTGTCCCCTCATATATTGCATTCACCAAAAAACCGCATCCTATGATCAACAACGCCTAGAGCTTGTGAACAGCCTCTGTAGGGCACTGTGAACAGCCTCTGTAGGGCACTGTGAGCAGCATCCCTCGGAACCCGTGAGCAGCCTCTCTCGGGCTATGTGAAAGGCACTGCCAGGGTCTGGAAACAGTTGCACCCGGACTGGCATTGCCTTGCGCCGGAAAGCGTAATCTCAGGGGGAATTCCGGGGCGTGAGCCTTGAACAGGCCAAAAAACAAGCCCCTGCATATAGCGGGGGCTGTTGTCTTTCGTTTGGTATCCACAGGGGATTCATTTGCCGCAATACGGCCCTCATGGGGGTGCCGGTCCGCTGACAAAGCTGCGGGAGCTTTGCAGCCGGGGTGCGGTTATGTACAGGAATCATGCGGCATGGGGATCAGTACTTGGTGACCTTGACCTGCTTGATGATTATGGGCTCACGGGTGAGGGTGAACTCGGTCTGGATGCCATAGTCGACGTCCTCGGTGTCGAAGCCCTTGACGTTGTTGACTTCGACCTCGGCGTCCGTGTAGAAGTCGTCTTCATCGGAATAGTTCTGGTCGTCGATGTAGTCATCTATGGCGTCCAGAAGGTCGTCCAGGACATCGGAATCCTTGATCTTGCCGAATGTTGCGTAGTATGCTGCGGAGTATGTGGACGTAGAGCTTGTCTGGATCATGAAGAGGGACGTTGCGCTGTTGTAGCGGTACAGGGCCTCTATGTTCTGCTTCTTGTTGGGCGTTACGAAGACGTGCTGCATGGTCTCAAGGGGATAGTAGAACATCTTCAGGGTGCCGTAGGAAGCGGACAGGGCGCCGTTCTCGATCTCCTGGCCTATGTTGTTGGAGAACTCTCCCATTACTGTGCCGAGGGCATCGGGGTTCTTTTCGGCGTCATACTTGGACTTGTACTTGATGTTGTCCAGGTTGCTGTATACGGAAGCCGTAAGTTTGCCGCTTGTATAGAGTTCGTTGTACTCTTCCTCTTTGTCGTTGTTGTCCAGATAGTCGGCCATACGGTCGTTCTCGAAGGCTTCTTCGTAGGATTCGGAAAGGGCATTGCCCTCATCGTCCGTGCCGTTGTAGCTGTAGCCGCCGCCGATCCAAGAATCAGAATCCACATAGTCATGTATGATGGTGTTGTCATAGAAGCCAGCGGATGCAAGCTCTATGAAGTGCTTCACCGTCTGAGGGTACATGTTCCTGTAAAGCTTGAACTTCATAACGTAATCTTCACCGTTGAAGGTTACGGTTATCTTGACCTGAGGGTGCCTCGTTTCAACGGCGCACCCTGCGGAACACACTCCGGCCACAAGCACAAAGGCAAGGGTCAGAATGCATAATATGAAGGTTTTGAAAAAACGCTTTACCATCGTGATTCTTCTCGCGCAAAGGATCAGGCCTTAAGTGCGCCCAAAGCGCACCGGGGCTTGCCTTTATTTTACTTGTTAATGAACATACAGTCAAGCAAATGACGGCATGCGGAGCCACTTTTCACCCCAAGAAGGTGTGCAAATACGCCAAAAAGACAGCTCCAGGGCATGCCCAGCCCGTGCTGTACGCATCCTTAGCTTCTTTGCGGAACGCCCGGAGGGGCGCCCGCAGAAGTCCGGATTGCAGGATAAAAAGGCTGTGGAATCCCTGCTGAGATTACTCCATGACAGCGTCTGCGCCGGCTGCCTTGAGGTCTGCAACGATCTTCTCTGCCTCTTCCTTGGCAACGTTCTCCTTGAGAACGCCAAGGCCCTCAACGGCCTTCTTGGCCTCAACAAGGCCGAGTCCTGTGAATGCGCGGACAACCTTGATGACATCAATCTTCTTCTCGCCGAAGGACTTGAGAACGATGTTGAACTCTGTCTTCTCTTCAACTTCCTCTACGGGAGCGGCGGCTGCTGCGCCGGGAGCTGCTGCTGCTACGGGTGCTGCTGCGCTTACGCCGAACTCTTCCTCAAGAGCCTTGACCAGCTGGTTGAGCTCAAGAACTGTCATTCCTTTGATCTCATCGATGAACTTCTGAATGTCTGCCATTGTTATGTACTCCTGTTATTTTTACTAAAGTTGGATTTGCGCTTATTCTGCGGGGGGCGCCTCCCCTTCTTATGCGGCTTTTTGGAGCCTTGTGTGCGGCCGTGCGGCCGGTTCCGGCCTTATGCGGCCGTGGCTGGATAAGGCGTTATGCTGCGGCCTCTTCCTTTGCTTTTGCAATGCCGTCCAGCACGCGTACGATGCCGGACATGAGGTTGTTGAGAACACCTGCGAAGTTGGCGATGGGTGCCTGCATGGAGCCAAGCATCTTCGCGATGAGTTCTTCCTTTGAGGGCATGGAGGCAAGCTCTTTTACGCCTTCTGCATCGACGTATGAGTTGTCCACGAAAGCGCTCTTGATGGTGATCTTGGTGTCGTAAGTCTTCTGAGCTTCCTGCATGATCTTGGCTGCATTCGTCTCTATGCTGCCGAATGTCATAGCCATGGGGCCGTTCAGGTCATCATCAAACTGGTTGAATCCGAGATCATTGAGTGCCTTTCTCACAAGGGTGTTCTTGTAAACCTTGTACTCGCAGCCGTTCTCCTTGCACTTGTTGCGGAGCGCGGAGACCTCAGCGACAGACAGCGACTTGTACTCAACGAAAACAATGGACTTGGACGCTTTGATCTTGTCCGTTATTTCCTGCACAACCGCTTTTTTCGCTTCAAAATTAGCTGACATGTTACCTCCTTGTAATCTTGGCCGGGATAAAACAATTCCCCGCCGCCAAAGCGACAGGGAACAATACCGCATATGTGCGGGTACATGCCTTGTTAAGTGTCGCCTCGGCGGGATTTACTGTTGCACCCGCTGTCTTGGGCATGCGCAAGGGGGCTTGCGCACTTATGTTGTACCTGTATTATATCCACGGCTCAAGGGGCTGTCAAGCGATTTTGCCTGCGGCAAATCTGCCTCGGCACCGCCCTGCGGCCCCTTATGGACCGTACATATCATTGGAATAGACGCCCGCGGAAAAGTGGGCCTGTACCGGATGGCTGGCGGAAAGTCCCTTGGGGCTTTTGGTCAGACTCTGGAGTATGCCACTTTCACGCCGGGGCCCATTGTGGAGGAAATGGCCACGCTCCTTACGTACGTGCCCTTGGCTGCTGCCGGCTTTGCCTTGTAGATGGCTTCCATGAGGGCGTTGATGTTCTCGATGAGCTTCTCGGGGCCGAATGACTTCTTGCCTACGCCGCAGTGGATGATGGCTGTCTTGTCCAGACGGTACTCAACCTTTCCGGCTTTGACTTCCTTAATGGCCTTTGCGATGTCCTGCGTTACGGTGCCGGACTTGGGGTTGGGCATGAGGCCCTTGGGGCCGAGGATACGGCCTATGCGTCCTACGACGCCCATCATGTCGGGAGACGTGATGACTACGTCAAAGTCGAACCAGTTCTCCTTCTGGATGCGGGTTACGATTTCCTCTGCGCCTACGATGTCTGCTCCTGCTGCGGCTGCGATGTCTGCCTTCTCGCCCTTGGCTATGACAAGCACTCTCTTGGACTTGCCTGTTCCGTTGGGAAGGACAAGCACGCCGCGGACCTGCTGGTCTGCCTGCCTCGGATCAACTCCGAGACGCACACTGAGCTCTATGGTCTCGTCGAAGTTTGCCTTTGCATTTGCGAGAACCTGGTTTACCGCTGTCTCAAGGTCATATGCCTGGGTGTGATCATATGTGCTGAGACTCTCTCTGTACTTCTTACCTCTCTTGCTCATACGATTACTCCTCCACTGTTACGCCCATAGAGCGCGCGGTGCCCTTTACCATGCTCATTGCAGACTCTAAGCTTGTGCAGTTGAGATCGGGCATCTTTGTCTTGGCTATCTCTTCAACCTGCGCCTTGGTGAGCTTGCCGACCTTGTCCCTGTTGGGGCGTGCGGATGCAGACTCGATTCCCAGTGCCTTCTTGATAAGAACGGGCGTGGGGGGCGTCTTGAGGATGAAGGTGAAGCTTCTGTCCTGATAGATGG
>JAJPZC010000127.1 GCA_021204585.1 Clostridia bacterium | reverse complement strand
GGCAAGAACATGGCCACCAACACCCCCGTGCAGGTGGGCGAGGCGGTAGGCGTCATCGCAGCCCAGTCCATAGGCGAACCCGGCACGCAGCTTACGATGCGCACCTTCCATACCGGCGGCATCGCAGCTACCGGCGACATCACGCAGGGCCTTCCGCGTGTCGAAGAGCTCTTCGAGGCCCGCAAGCCGAAAGGCTGCTCAACCCTCTGCGAAGTGTCCGGCGTCGTTCACCTCGACGACAAGGACAACCTGAAGCACGTCATAATCCGCGACCCCGAGACCGGCGCCACGAAGAAGGAGTACACCCTCTCATTCAACGCCGCCCTCCTCGTAAAGGAAGGGGAGAAGATAGAGCCGGGCACCGTGCTCAACATAGGCTCCGTATATCCGCAGGACATCCTGCGCATCTCAGGCGTCAAGGGCGTCCAGGACTACATCCTTGAGCAGGTGCAGTCCGTATACCGTTCCCAGGGCGTTGACATCAACGACAAGCACGTCGAGATAGTAGTCCGTCAGATGCTCCGCAAAGTGCGCATCGAGAACGCAGGCTCCACAGACCTTCTTCCCGGCGAGACCGTGGACATGTTTGAGGTCGAAGAGCAGAACCAGAAGGCCATCGAGGCCGGCGGCACCCCCGCCCTCCAGAAGCGCATCCTTCTCGGCATCACCAAGGCCGCCCTTTCCACAGACTCCTTCCTGTCCGCAGCCTCCTTCCAGGAGACCGCCCGCGTCCTCACAGACGCCGCCATCAAGGGCAAGACAGACCCTCTCATGGGCCTCAAGGAGAACGTCATCATCGGCAAGCTCATCCCTGCCGGCACCGGCGCCAAGGAGTACAAGAACATGTCCCCTTCCATAGTCCCCGGCTATAACTCAATCGCCGGCCTGGACATGAGCGCCTTCCTTGCCTCCCGCCGCAACAGCGGCTTCTAACCTGCAGCAGGCCTGAAGCCCGCACACAACACAAACACAAACACGCAGCCACCTCCCAGTGAGGTGGCTGTTTCCGTACCATCGAAAGCGGCGGTCCGCGGCGCCCATTGTCCAGGCCTGCACCCCAGCCGAAGTTCATTCGGAGATCTAACAAACAAATGTTTCCGAACAGCTGTGCCCCTTCCACGCATGAGTGGAGGGAGCCGATGCAGTCCTGAATTCACCCCCCTTCTTACCTGCTTATCCATGGATATTCTTACCTGCATATCACCCGCCTAAAGTGCCTGTTTCTGCACATATTCCGCGCTTTCTGCATACAGGGCATTGCGAATTCTAACCTACGAATCCTCCGGAGTTAGAACTACACATCCGTACATTAAAACTGCCATCTTACCCGTAGACGCTGCTTGCCGGATGCAGTCCTGAATTCACCCCTTCTTACCTACATATCCATGGATATTCTTACCTGCATATCACCCGCCTAAAGTGCTTGTTTCTGCACATAATCCGCGCTTTCTGCATACAGAACATTGCTAATTCTAACCTACGTATCCTCCGGAGTTAGAACTACACATCCGTACATTAAAACAGCCATCTTACCCGTGGACGCTGCTTGCCGGATGCAGTCCTGAATTCACCCCCCTTCTTACCTGCTTATCCATGGATATTCTTACCTGCATATCACCCGCCTAAAGTGCCTGTTTCTGCACATATTCCGCGCTTTCTGCATACAGAGCATTGCACATCCAACCTGCGTATCCTCCGGAGTTAGAACTACACGTCCGTACATTAAAACAGCCACCCGTCCGGGTGGCCGCAGTCTTTGCTGTATTACTTTGTGTGGTGCGCTGCGTGCTTCTTCTTTTCTGCGGGGAGCTCTGCAGCCGGGCCGTCCGGTGTGGATTCCACGTCATGCACGGTGCCGTCCATCTTTGCCTTCATTTGCTCCAGCTTTGCTTTCTTTGCGGGGAGGAGGGGCTTGTCCTGCCATTTGCTTGCGTAGAAGGTTAAAAGGAACCCGCCCACGAGGCCTACGACAATGAGGGCTACCGCGCAGGAGATCTGCATGGTGTCATATACGGCATCCGGGTAGTCTGAAGGGAAGACTACGAACATGGTTACTATGGAGCCCACGATGAACCCCGTTATGGCCCAGTAGGAGCCTTTTGGGAAGCGGTTTAAGAAGACCTTCATGAGCCTTGCCACGCAGAAGATGCCTATGAGTGCGCCGACGAGAAGGATTACAAGGACCAGGATGCAGTGCCCGGCAGTCCCCTGGGCGCCCGTGAACAGGTCCAGAATGGGGGAGTAGTAGCCAAGGATGAAGAGTATCATGGAGCCGCTTATGCCGGGAACCATGAAAGCTGCTGCAACCAGAATGCCTATTGCGAACACGGCGACGTACTGCCATGTGGGCATATCCATTGAGAGGTCTGCGGATCCCATGCCCGGTATGAAGCCTATGCCTATTATGACGGCCATAGGGATCAGGATGGAAGCGATGTACTGCGGCTTGAAGCCCGCATGCAGGCCGTCCTTGAACTGGAACGGCAGGGTGCCGATAATCAGCCCTGCAAACAGCATCATGGTAGGGAACGGAGCGTACTGCAGCGCAAGCCTGATGGGGAAGAAGACTATTACAAGACCTGCCACGACGCCTATTATTACAGGCAAAAGGAACATAAAGCTCTTCTTGAAGTCCTTGAAGAGGTTGCTTATGCTCTCAATTATGCCCTCGTATATCCTCGTGATGGCGGCTACGGAGCCTCCGGACATCCCGGGCACTATTATGGCGACGCCCATCCCGGCTCCGCACAGCAGGTTCTTTACAAACTTATTCATCTCTGTCCCGTATCTTCTTGGCTCAAATTATAGTCCCGGGGGAGAGGAAAGTCAACGAAGGGCGGTACATATTCGTACATTTTGCATAATAATGTGCATTCTGCCGCTCCATGAGGCAGCATAAAAAGCCCCGGCAGAATGGCTCCAGGACCCTCACAAAGCCGCTGCGGTGAAGCCCTGGCTCCTTCCGTTTGCACGAAAGGCAATCTGTCCAACGGCCAATGCCAGTTGCCTTTGTCCCTGCGGTTTGGCAGAATGGATACAGAGCTAAAGGGAGGTGGAGTGCATATGGTCTGGTACATACATCTGGTTGTTCTTGTATTGCATGCAGCTGTGTCTGTGGTGTACTTCCTGGCCATTCACTTTCCCAGGCGCAATGTCTTCCAGAAGATGAACACGGCATACGCCAGCAGGGGGCCGGAGACTTTCAAGCCTGCGGACTATTCCCCGGAGGGGAAGAAGCGCATCTTTATTCAGTGGGCGGAGTATGAGTGTGCCACAGGATACATCGTCATAGCTGGCCTGCTGCTCTTGACTACAATCTTCTCAGCCACAGGGGGCACATACGATCTCATAATCTATGTCATGCTGGAGGCGCTTACCTGCACCTTCATAACCGCCTATCTTGCAACCCTCTTCATATGCTGGCCCGCTCTTATGAACAAGCCGTACAAAGGCATCCGTCTGGCGCGCAGGCTTTCCGTTTCCATAACAGTCTGCGTCCTGGGCTTTTTCCTCTATGCCATCTTTGCCGCATTGGAGATGCAGGGCGTTTTCGTATTCCCGTGCCTCATGGCAGCAGGCTACATTGCTCTTCTTATAATGGGCATCTTTGGTCTCGTGCGTGCCAAAAAGGTCAAAGAGCCTTTGGCCGTCCGGACCGAATGGGAGAGTCCCAAACCAGATCCTGCGAAGCAATCTGCAAGCAGAATCCTTTCCAGATCACTCTTTCCGCAGGCGCCCCGGAGCCTCCGGCCCCGGATCCGTTTGACTCCGCCGGGCTGCAGTCTTCCGGCCCGCAGCCCCTTTCACAGGACGCTCCTATAGAGTCCGCACCTGAAGCCAAGGCAGAAGAGCCGTCCAATGCGGTCTCTGCCCCGGAGGATGACCCGTTCTCTGACTTTTAACAGGGCCCTGGAGGCCTTGTGGGCATAACTTCAGACACAACAGTGAGCCGGTGCGTGCAGCGCATATGAGCTCACTATTCATATGCGGGGCAAAGCAAAAGACCCTTTTGAAAGGGGTCTCTGGTGCCGCCGAACGGACTCGAACCGATATGGATCACTCCGCTGGATCCTAAATCCAGTGCGTCTGCCAGTTTCGCCACGGCGGCATATTTGGCTTTGTTTGGGCGGGATTATGCCCAAACTTTAACCCGGTTTACACAGAACCTGCACTTTTGGCGTGTATTATAATGCCGTGCAGCGCATGGGCTGTTACGGGTGTATTGTAAGCGTTCCGGCGCAAAAAGTCAAACAGCGATGGGCTTAAAGCATTGTGCTTTTTGTCCGCGTGTGGTAATATATGGCCAAGGTGCTTTTGTGCGCCTGGCGGGATGGGAAGTCATGTATAACGGAAAGACAATAGAAGCGGCGACACAGGTGGACGTGAGTGTCCACAAGGCAGTCACGAAGAGAATGTTTGTGGTCTCTGTCGTGCTCTTTGCCGTGGGCCTTGCGGGATTTGTAGGGCTCTTCATTCCGTACATGATGTTTGACTCCATGAGCAATTATCTGCTTTTGATAGAAGTCTGCATAGTGCTTGTAATCATCGGAGGCATCCTGTGGATGAGGCTGCGCTCCTCGTACAGGAACACGGCCATGAGAGGGTCATATCTGCAGACCTTCTCGTTCCACAGGGACGGGGTCATAGTGACAGTCCTGCTTCCCGGGTCTGCACAGACGCCGTATCCCAAGATGTATTACCGCCGCGCCAAAAAGGCGCGCTTGTGCGGAAAGGGCGGCGCATATCTCGTTTTCAACTACGGCCGCGTGATATATCCTGTCTACATGGCAAGTCTTACCGAGATGGAGAAGTACACGCTCTTTGAGCTGTTCGGCAAAAAGGCAGGCTGGATAAAGAGGCATACAAAGTATGAGGGCCCCGCTTTAAAGCTTCAAGGCGGCCAGGAGTACAGGGCTGTGTCTGCGGATGACATCTTCGGCATGAACCAGCCCCCGGAGGACGATGTATTTGACCTCGGCTCAAGCACGCCCGCGGACCTCACAAAGGGTGCAGATAAGGCTCCCGCAGAGCCGGTGCAGAAGGCGCCGGAGGAGGATAATCCCTTCAAGGACCATTACTGGGACAGCCCGGCAGGGGACGGGGATGATCCGTTTGACATGGATGAGCCGGAGGGGCTTGGCTCTGCGCCGGATAAAAAAGACGGGACGGATGACAACGCCCACACAAAGGACTAAAGCAAAGGGCGCCTGGCGCCTTTCTTTTTGCACGATAATTGCGGAAGTGACTTGACTTTTGCCTGCCGTTTTCATTAAAATCTATGGGATTGCCGGATTACGCATTGAGAGGCAGATTTGAGGGGCAGAGATGAGCATAAAGAAGACTGCAAGGGACACAAGACTAAGCCCGGAAGAGATGGAGGGAAGAGGGTATCTCTCACTCCGCGGCGTGGGCAAGCAGTACGTTACCGGAGACATTGTGGTGGACGCCTTGAAGGACGTCTCCTTTGACCTGGAGAACGGACAGTTCGTCGTAGTCCTGGGCTCTTCCGGAGCCGGAAAGACAACCCTTTTAAACCTCCTCGGAGGCATGGACAATGCCACATCCGGGGACATTGTGCTGGACGGAAAAGACATAACCCAGCTGGACCGCAAGGGCCTTACGGACTTCAGGCGCAACGACGTGGGGTTCGTGTTCCAGTTCTACAACCTCATGCCCAACCTCACCGCTTTGGAGAACGTAGAGATTGCCGTTGAGATATGCAAGAACCATTATGACCCCAGGTCCGTGCTCACCAAGGTGGGCCTTGCAGAGCGTCTCAACAACTTCCCCGCACAGCTTTCCGGCGGGGAGCAGCAGCGTGTCTCAATTGCCAGGGCAATTGCCAAGAACCCCAAGCTCCTTCTTTGCGATGAGCCTACGGGTGCCCTGGATTACAAGACGGGCAAGAACATCTTAGAGCTCCTGTACAACATCTCAAAGCAGCACAGGAAGCTTGTAGTGGTGGTAACGCACAATTCCGCCATCCGGGAGATAGCGGACAAGGTAATACGCATAAGATCCGGGCAGATAGAGTCCATAGAGGACAATCCGAATCCTATGCCCGTAGAGCAGCTGGAGTGGTGACCAAGGCATGAAAACGTATCTGAAGACTCTCGGCCGGATGTTCAAAAGGCACGTCACCAGGTTCCTGTCTCTCATCCTGATGGTGCTGATATCGGTCGGGTTCATAGCCGGCGTCGGTTCAGCGGCGGACAGGATATACATATCCATGTCCGATTATTACGTTGCCCAGAACGTCTCGGACTTCATCGCCAAGAGCACCTCGGGAAACTTTACCCAGGAGCAGGTGGAGGCCGTGGAGGCCATAGATGCCGTCTCCTGCGTTGAGACAGGCGCCTCCATGGACGTATACTTGGGCAAGACGGACGAGAACCCGGACGGGCAGCTCACCCGCCTGTACTTCCTGGATTCCCTCAATGACGGCCTGGATGCAGACAACATAGGCGTCAACACGCCAATAGTCAAGACCGCGTATGACGCCACAGGGGATGAAGAGTACCCCGTGGCATGCGAGATATCAGACAACAAGATACAGGGATATGATGCCCTTGAGACAGTGGAGCTGGACTTCGCGGACATACTGGAACAGCTTGCAGACCAGGGCGGCACCACAATGGATCTGGGTGCCCTGAAGTACCTCATATCTCCCGTAACGGTAACCGTAACGCAGGTCTGGTCTTCGCCCCTCACGTTCGCAATGGACGGAGAGCCCAGCTACCTCAACGGAGAGGACGTGGACACGCCCAATACTGTCAACGAGGTCAACGCCCTCATAGACCTTGAGAACATCCTGTACATCCCCTCAAGCTACATCCCCACGCTCCTTAAGTCCTATATAGGCACGATGGACTTGCACATCTCGCTTGCGGACAGGAGCAAGTTTGACGCATACAGCAATGCGTATGACAAGGAGATAACGAGGGAGACGGAGGTCCTTTCCGCAGCCTTAGGCTCTGATGCGCAGCTTATAACGCTGTATGAGAACTACTCATTCTATGCCTTGAAGGGCTATGCGGATGACGTCCTCTACATAGGGTACCTGCTCATGGTAATCTTCCTGCTTGTCACCGTCCTCGTGGTTCTTTCCACCATGACCAGGATGGTGGAGGAGGAAAGGAGCCAGATAGCCTGCATGAAGACCCTTGGGTACTCATCCGTGAGCACCATAATGAAGTACGTCCTCTTTGCCCTTGTTGCCATGATAGTGGGTGCCGTAGTGGGCTACTTTGTGGGGCTGGGCGTCTCCACGCTGTTCTACTACGTCTTCAACTACACTTTCCTCATGCCAGCCATGACGGCTAACCCCGGCGTAACCTTCTTCGTCATAACGGTGGTTGTAATCCTTGCTGCCATGATAGTCGGCACCATATGGGCGGGAGTGAAGGAGACCAGGGAGAGGCCGGCGGTGCTTCTTCGGCCGAAGCCTCCCAAAGCCGGCAAGAAAGTCTTCCTGGAGCGCATCCCGTTCATCTGGAACAGGCTGTCCTTCAAGTACAAGTCCACCTTCCGCAACGTCCTGCGCTACCTGCCCCGGTTCATCATGACCGTAGTCTCTGTGGCCTTTGCCACGGCACTTGTAAACGTAGGCCTTGCCCTAATGGACATATGCCTCTTCGGCGGCATATCCTCTGCCTCGGTCACGGCCATAGGAATAGTGGTGGTCATCTTCGCGGCACTCCTGGCCATACTGGTTGTATATACGCTTACCAACATCAACATCAGTGAGCGTGAGAGAGAGCTTGCCACCCTCAAGGTCCTGGGCTACACGGACCGCGAAGTCTGCGGTTACATAAACAGGGAAGTGTACATAGATGCGATAGTTGGCATCATATTTGGCATGCCGCTGTCCCTTCCCATAGACTTAATCCTCTTCTCCATCCTCGGCATGGGCACCATTCTCGGCGTCACCTGGTTCTGGTGGATAGTAGGCATCGCCCTTATACTCTTGTTTACCTTCCTGGTTACCATGATGCTCCGCCGCAAGATGGTGCGCATAGACATGAACGAGAGCCTCAAGGCAGTGGAGTAACGGCCCTCGTACAACAGCCGGGCGGCCAAAAGCAGTGTCTCCGGCCCCATACAGACATCAAATTTCCGGGCAGTACCTTACGGTGCTGCTCTTTTTTCGCGGCGGGGCAGTGCTGCATGGAAACATTTGTTTGTATGATTTCCGAATTCCAAAGCCGGGAGCCGACACTACAGTGCGGGCACATTTCTGCCTCCGTGTGGGCAACATCCTCATTCTTGGCAAGAAAAAAGCGGTGCCTTGTGGCACCGCTGTATGGCTCATATATTGCTGTCTTTCGGCCGGTTTGGGCCGGGGGATGGTTACTTTACAAGCATTACGAGGATGGCCTTGACCACGTGGAGCTTGTTGTATGCCTGGTCCAGGACTATGCTGCGGGGGCCGTCTATGACGGCTTCCGTGACCTCCGTGCCGCGGTTTGCGGGGAGGGCGTGCATGAAGTATGCGCCGCGGGCGGCTTCTCTCATGAGCTCTTCGTTGATCTGGTACGGGGCAAGGTACTTCCTGTCCTCGTCCGTGAGGGGAGTGTGGTATGAGTAGCAGTCCGTGTATACGATGTCTGCGCCTTCCACGGCTTCGTGGGGGTCTGTGGTTATATGGATGGGCCCGTACTGGGTGGCGAGGCGTATCTTCTCCTGCTTGATGGGGTACTTCGGAGGAGTGGCCACAGAGACCTGCATGCCGCACTTTATGGCTCCGGATATGAGCGAGGCGGCGTTGTTGTCTCCCTTGCCAACGTATGCAAGCTTCACGTCCTCAAGGTGCCCTACCTTTTCCCAGATGGTGAAGAGGTCGCAGAGGGTCTGCAAAGGGATCTCGTCCGCGTTGGAGGAGTTGATGATGGGAATCTTTGAGATGGCGCAGTATGACATGAGGTCCTTTTCCGGGATGCCTCTTGTTATTATGGCGCCCACGCCGTAACGGGACAGCACGTCCGCTATGTCCTTGATGTTCTCGCCGGCCTCCATGTCCTCCTGGCTGTACGGAAGGTTGATGGCGTAGCCGCCAAGCTGGTGGATGCCTATCTCTATTGCCGACCTTGTGCGGATGGAGGTGTCCCCGAATATGAGGGCTATGGTTGTGTCCTTCAAAACGTTCTCCGTGCTCTCATGGGCAATGAACTTGGCCTTCAGAGAGCGTATGGCGAACAGGAGCTCAAATATCTCCTCCGTGGAGTAGTCCGTAAGCTTTATGATGTGCTTGCGGTTTATGTGGTACGCCGGTGTGTACAGGTTAATGTCCATACATGTCTCCTTCCGTCCTCCACTGGGCGGATGCAGGGGGCCTGCCGCCGCTTGCGGCCTGGCCTTGTGCCATGCAGCCTACGGAAACTGCACAGCGGGGATGAATCACACGGTAGCTATTATATACCCTGCAGTTTTAATTATCAACTGTTTTTGGAAAAGACGCATCCGCAGAAGCTTTGCCGGTACAGATTGTACTGTTCAGAGAGCCTTATGCTCTCCAGGTACCCGTTCTGTTTCTTGAAGTCCGAGGGCAGCCACTTCGCCCTGCCGCCTTGGGCAACCCTCTCTCCGATCTCGTTTATGGCTGCAGCGTTCTTCAGGGGGCTTAAGGTGAGGGTGGTGGTGAAATAGTCATATCCGCCTGCGTTTGCAAGCTCCGCCGTCTTTTTAAGGCGCAGCTCAAAGCACTTCATGCACCGCTTGCCGCCCTCCGGCTCACCCTCTAAGCCCCGTACGGCGTCATAATACTCGCCCGTGGGGCTGTCGCACTCCATAATGTCCGCCCATCCGGTCTCCTTCAAAAGGCGTATGAGCTCATTCTTCCTGTGGGTGTATTCCGGGTCTTCTATGTTGGGGTTGTAGAACAGGGCCGTGATACGGAAGTACTCATGGAGCCTCTCCATGCATGCGGAAGAGCAGGGGGCGCAGCAGCAGTGCAAAAGAAGCCTGCTGCCCCTGTGTTCCTCTGCGGTCTTCATGCATATCTCATTGTAATTGGGCCTGTTCATGCGAATACTATACCACGCCTTATGCCAAATGACAACTGTTCATGTCTGAATGCGCCGTTTGAGGGACTGAACTGTCTCAGCGGCAGAAAAAGCTGCCGGTTTCTTTCCATTTGAGTGGCATTTTGCCCATTTGGGTGGAGGCATTTGATTCGCACGGCCAGAGAGGCGCACAATGGCGCCGGAACTTGAGGCAAGGAATGACATGCACGGGCCCCGCGCGGGACGGATGACGGGCATCTGTGTCATGGGTGTATGAAAAAGTCGTGACATTTCATGATAAGTTGTAACTTGAGCTGGTGACAGGCGGAGGATACAATAATATATGAAGCGTATATTTGGTTTAAGAGATTCCAATAAAGAGAACGGCTCCGGGTGCGGAAAGGGTTCCGCACAGAAGGAAGAGGAGCTGGCCGCAGCCGGGATTGCTGCGGAAGGAAAACAGGAGCAGGCTGAAGTGATGGGAACGAGAAAGATACGCCGTGGCAAGGCGGGCCTGGATCCAGAGAAGACAGATGAAATGGCGGGCCTGGATCCGTCGGCAGATGATACAGAAGACAGAGGGTTTCTCTCACTCCGGGGCGTAGGAAAGCAGTACGTCACCGGAGATATTGTCGTAGATGCACTAAGGGACGTCTCCTTTGACCTGGAGAACGGCCAGTTCGTAGTAGTGCTGGGCTCCTCCGGCGCAGGCAAGACAACCTTGCTTAACCTTCTCGGAGGCATGGACAATGCCACATCCGGGGATATTGTGCTGGACGGGAAGGACATAACCAAGCTGGACCGCAAGGGTCTTACGTACTACAGGCGCAATGACGTAGGCTTCGTCTTTCAGTTCTACAACCTCATGCCTAACTTAACGGCCCTTGAGAACGTAGAGATAGCGGTGGAGATATGCAAGAACCATCTGGATCCCGCAGAGGTGCTCACGAACGTAGGCCTTGAGGAGCGCATGAACAACTTCCCGGCGCAGCTTTCCGGCGGAGAGCAGCAGAGGGTGTCCATAGCCCGCGCCATAGCGAAGAATCCCAAACTGCTTCTTTGCGATGAGCCCACAGGCGCCCTGGATTACAAGACGGGCAAGAACATACTGGAGCTCCTGTACAACATCTCAAAAAAGCACAACAAGCTGGTAGTGGTTGTAACGCACAATTCCGCAATCCGTGAGATAGCGGACAAGGTAATATACGTAAGATCCGGGCAGGTGGAGTCCATAGAGGACAACCCCAACCCCATGCCCGTGGATCAGCTGGAATGGTAAAAGGAGGGCGGCATGAAAACGTATTTCAAGACACTTGCGCGGATGTTCAAGCAGCATGCCGCAAGGTTCATTTCAGTAATACTCATAGTGTTAATTGCTGTAGGCTTCATATCCGGCTTAGGCTCCGCAGGGACCAAGATGACCACGTCCATGACCTCATATTACCAGGCCCAGAACGTGTCAGACTTCATCGCCAAGAGCACATCGGACTCCGGGTTTACGGAGGACCAGATCCGGGCCGCAGAGGACACAGGTCTCTTCTCCTGCGTGGAGACAGGCGCCTCAATAGACGTATACATCAACAAGACAGAAGACAACCCGTACGGGCAGCTCACCCGCCTGTACTTCTTAGACTCTCTCAATGACGGCCTTTCCGCAGACAACATGACCGTCAACACCCCTGAGACAGAAGCCGTATATGATGCCGCAGGGAACGCATCCAACCCCGTTGCCTTTGAGACGGCAGACAATGCCATCACAGGATACAGCGCCCTTGAGACCATCCACCTGGACTTTATAGACATCCTGGACCAGCTCTCAAGGCAGAACGGCTCAACGGAGGGCCTGGATGACACCTCCAGGCAGTACCTCGGTGAGCTTCTCACATACACAGACCTGGACGTAACGGCATCGCAGGAGTGGGCTTCGCCCCTCACGTTCGCCCTGGACGGAGAGCCCAGCTATCTCAACGGGCTGGATTCGGACACCCCCGTATCTGTCACCGCAGCCAATGACCTTATAGACCTCCAGAACATCCTGTATCTGCCGTCTTCATACATCCCGGAGATCTCTCTTGAAGGGTACAGCCCTGCAATGCAGCAGGTTATAACGGGCCTCACGGGCCTCTCCGCAGGGCCCCTGCTTGGCACCATGGACATGTACGCAACGCTAATAGACCGCACCGTCTTTGACGCCTTCAGCAGCGAGTATGACGCCGAGATAGATGCAGACACCGCATCCCTTGCAGAGGCCATAGGAGACGATGTGCAGTTCATAACCCTCAGCGAGAACTATTCCTTCCTGTCCATGTACACGTACGCAAAGGACGTCAAGGGCATAGGGTACATCATGATGGTTGTCTTCCTGCTTGTCACCGTGCTCATTGTCCTTTCCACCATGTCCCGCCTCGTGGAGGAGGAAAGGAACCAGATAGCCTGCCTCAAGACCCTCGGATACTCTTCCGGCAACATCATTTCCAAGTACGTGCTGTTCGCCATGGCAGCCCTGGCCGTGGGAGTAGCAGGCGGGTACTTCGTAGGCATGGGCCTTTCATCGCTCATATACTTCATATTCAATTACTGCCTCGCAATGCCTGCCTCAACAGTATATTCCGGCCTGCTGTTCTTCCTCATAACGGCCGCCGTGATAGTAGTGGCCACACTGGGCGGCACCATCTGGGCAGGTATGAAGGAAACAAAAGAGAAGCCTGCGGACCTTCTGAGGCCGAAGACCCCCAAAGCCGGCAAGAAGGTGTTCCTGGAGTACTTCCCGGCCATCTGGAACAAGCTCTCATTCAACCAGAAGTCCACGGTCCGCAACGTTCTCCGGTATCCTTTGCGCTTCACCATGACTGTAGTCTCCGTGGCAATAGCCACAGCCCTGGTTATGGTTGGCCTCTCACTTCTGGACCTGTGCCTGTTCGGCGGCATAGCCTCCGCTGCCATAACCGGCGTTTCCGTGGTGGTTGTAGTCTTTGCTGGCCTCCTGTCCGTACTCGTTGTATACACGCTCACGAATATAAACATCAGCGAGAGGGAAAGGGAGCTTGCATCTCTCAAAGTCCTGGGCTATGTGGACTTTGAAGTCTCCAATTACATATACAAGGAAGTGTACATAGACACGCTCATAGGCATCCTGTTCGGTCTGCCTCTCTCCGTTCCCTTAATCCTTCTTCTGTTCTCCGTCATCGGCATGGGAACCCTTGCCAGCTTCACCTGGTTCTGGTGGATAGTGGGCATAGCCCTGCTTATGTTCTTCACCTGCATAGTAACCCTCATGCTTGGCAAGAAGATCGCCTTCGTGGACATGAACAAGAGCCTCAAGGCCGTGGAATAATCCGGCCCGCAGCGACATCAGCCCGCCAATCCGGCCTGCAGCGACATCAGCCCGGCAATCCAGCCCGCAGCAGTTTCAGTCCGGTAATCCAACCTGCAGCAGTTTCAGTCCGGTAATCCAACCTGCAGCTTCAGTCAGGTTGAGAATATCACCCCTTCATATATGAAAAGAACGGCTCCCGCAGCGCCAAGCGCCATGGGAGCTGTTTCTGTACATGCAGCAGGATGTGGCCGGAGACTATCGCCCGTGCGAAGGCGGCGAAGGCAACAGTACAAGCACGGCATCCGGCGGCGGCTGTATATGCCCGGCAGCGGCTATACAAGCCCGGCGGCTGGACGGCGCATGAAAATTTGCTGCCGGAGGCATTTTATATGGAAAAGGGGCGTTGAAAGTGTGGTCAAAAGGAAAGTTTTGTGCTATTATGCTATTACAGCTAATCTTGCAGGTAAGAGGTGCAGGTTATGAGCAGTCTCAAGCTTACTGCGGTCAATAAGATATACCCCTCTGGCGTGCCGGCTATTACGGACTTCAATCTGGAAGTGGATGAGAATGAGTTCGTTGTCGTTGTGGGACAGGAAAAAAGCGGCAAGAGTACGCTTATACGTCTCATATCCGGCCTGGATGACACGTCTTCGGGAACTATACAGATAAACGGCAAGGATGTCACAAGCCTTGAGCCCAAGGCCAGGGACGTGTCCGTCGTGTTCAAGGGAGACACGCTCTTCCCCAGCGACACAATATTTGACAACCTTGCATTCGGCCTCAAGGTAAGGAAGGCTCCCCAGACGCTCATTGAAGAGAGGGTCAGAGTGGTGTCCCAGATACTTGGCATCTCGGATCTTCTGTACAAGAAGCCCAAGAACCTCATTGCGTCGGAAAAGCTCAAGGTGGCCTTCGGCCGTGCCCTGGTGCGTGAGCCCCAAGTGTTCATGTTCGATGAGCCCCTGTCCGGCCTGGACACCAAGCTCCGTGCCGAGATGCTCAATATCATAATCAACCTGCAGATGAGGACCAAGGCCCCGTACATATACGCCACAAGGAACCTGCAGGATGCCCTTGCCATCGCTACAAGGGTAGTAATCCTCCGTGAAGGATTCGTGCAGCAGGTGGACACTCCTGCCAACCTGTACGACTATCCCGCCAACTCATACGTGGCATTCTACATAGGCCAGCCCACCATAAACTTCATCTTCAACGCCACCCTTGCATCCGCAGAGGACGGCAAGATTGTGGTACGGTGTGACTTCGGGGACATTCCCGTAAGCGACAAGATAAAGGCCAGGATAGAGAACCTGGAGGACTATCTGGACAAGGACAGGAAGGTTATCTTAGGACTCCGTCCGGAGGACACGCAGATAGTGGAAGAGGGCGGCATGTTCAAGGCCACGGCCATACAGAACGAGTACGCAGGCAACGCCATCTATACGGAGTGCTCCGCAGGACGCAACATAATGAAGGTCAAGTTCAAGGAAGTCGGCGCGAACTGGTCCGGAGACTGGGACGAAGGGGCTCCTTTCAAGGACCACGAGATCCAGGTCAACACGGATACGGAGCACCTGTATCTCTTTGACGGCGAAACGAGGCTTACCATCCTTGCAAAAGACGAGGGGTACCAGAAGACCAAGCATGCGGATGCAGACAGGATGCCAAAGTCCTTCGTTGAGGAGCGCGAGATTTTGAAGCAGCTTGCCCCCAAGGCCAAAAAGAAGAAGTAGCAAGACAGGCCCCGCAGCGAAACAGCGGGGGATATGCGAAAGATATTTGAGTTTCAATCCGGCTGCAGCACCATATTACAATTGTTGTGACGCCGGATTTTTTATGGACGGATGGAAATTTTCACGGATGCGCTGCTGGACACCGTCAACGTCCTGCCATTCCTATTCATTGTCTATATCCTTATAGAGATAATAGAGAACAGGACGGCACTCCTTCGCAGCCGCAAAGTCATGCAGGGATACATAGCTCCCGTGGTAGGAGCCGCCACAGGCCTTGTGCCTCAGTGCGGTTTTTCTGTCATGGCCGCAAAACTCTATGACTCCGGCATCATCCGCACAGGCACAATCCTCGCAGTCTTCATCTCCACGTCAGACGAGGCACTGGTAGTCCTCCTCGGAGACAGCGAGGGCATCAAGTCCGTCCTGCCGCTCCTTGCCATCAAGTTCGTCTTCGCCATCCTTGTAGGCTACATAGCCAACGCCGTCATGCGCAAGGAAACCTTGCAGGAGATGCCCCTGGAGCGCTTTGTGCACGCCCGTCTTACGGCAAAGCCGGATGAAGGGAACGTGTACAACTATCTCGTCTCGCCCCTTTGGCAGGCCTTGAAGATTGCCTTCTGGCTCCTTGTGGTCAACATCGCCTTCGGCTACATTATAGAGGCCATAGGCGAGGACACCATAGCCTCTTCCTTCATAGGCGGCCCCTACGTGCAGCCCATAGTCACCGCCCTCGTAGGCCTCATACCCACATGCGCCTCCAGCGTCATCATAACGGGCGCCTTCGTGAACGGCGGCATCATGTTCGGCTCAATGGTGGCAGGCCTCTGCTGCAACGCAGGCCTCGGCCTCGTGGTCCTTCTGTCCAACGGCAAGAAGATCCGCAGGAACATAATCCTTATCGTAGTCCTGTACCTCACAGCCATCCTGGCAGGCATCATCGTTAATGCTATAATGGTTGCTTTAGGCCTGGCCTGAAGCCTGTTTCATGAGACTTATGCAAGATCCAACGCCCGTAGAGGGCCTCAAAAGCACCATACTCATATCCGTCCGCCCGGCATATGCCCGGGCTATTTTAAACGGCACCAAGACATGCGAATACCGCCGCTCCGTGCCCCGGCGCCCTGTCTCCAGGATGCTTATATACGAGACCGCACCCGCAAAGCATATCATGGGAGAGGCAGAGGTCATAGGGCTTCTGGAGCTCCCCGTGGAGGAGCTGTGGGAGCGCACAAAAGCTCTGGGAGGCCTTACAGAGGCCGCATACAGGCAGTATTTCCACGGCCAAGAGATTGCCCATGCCTTCCTTCTGGGCCGCATAACGGCATATGAAGAGCCTGTTGAGCTCAAGGCCACAGGAGTATCCAGGGCACCGCAGTCCTGGATGTATCTGTGAGAGTACGGCTGATTTTTGATTTACAATGCCATTGTATATTTGAGATAATTTGAGATAATTTGAGATAATTTTTGCTGACAGCATTGTCTTAAAGTCATATTATAGCAGCCAGAGGACTGGATAATGATAGAATCTGAACAAGTTGAATTAAAGCGGAAGTATGGGAGTATCCAGGGCCCTCAGTCCTGGATGTACTTAAGGGTTTCCGGCTGATTGCAATGTATACCTTACAATTGGCCGCCAGGTCTCAAAACCTGGCCGTATTGTACATATATACGGCAGTTTTTACGGAGGCTGATTTTCATGTAGCCAGTTTGGCGGCTCTTCAGACCCGGTATGAGAGCAAAAAAAGAACCTGTCCCCGGATACGGAACAGGCTCTTTTGACGGTTAAAGCTATATCATGTATGCAGGAATAATGAGATTATTGGCATCAAACGCAGACAGTTCTGAAGCATTGCAAATTACTCCGCCTTTCCCTATAGTGAATGCCTCGGGCACTTTAAGACATTTGAATGCAGATATCATATCTGATGACGGGGTGGCGGTTTTCTTGATTTCCAAAGGGTGCAGGCAGGCGTTTTCTTCTATAATGAGATCTATCTCATTTCCATCTTTGTCACGGTAGAAGTTCAGTTTCGGCTTGCTGCCTGTGTTAATCCAGCTCTTGTACACTTCACTTATGACATAGTTCTCAAAGTATGCCCCGCTCAGTGCGCAGTTCTGCAATACCGCAGGATTTTCCCAGCCCATAAGCTGAATCGCAAGGGCGGTGTCATGGAAATACAGTTTCGGCGTTCCGATAGTGCGTTTCAGCAGGCTGTTGGAATAGGGCCTTAACAGGAAGATAATATTCAGCTGCTCCAAAAGTTCCAGCCATCTGTTTGCTGTTTCCCGGCTCACTTCAGCTTCTTTTGCAAGATTTGACACATTGACCAGCTGTCCTACATGTGCTGCAACAACATGAATAAAGTTTGAGAAGCCCAGGCCGTCTATTCCAAGGGAAAGATAGTTCAGATCCTTTTCTATATAGGCCTGAATATAATCATCATAGAACTTTTTTCGGTTTTTGGCCTCTCCGGAAACAAGTTTGGGCATTCCCCCGTCAAATATCATCTGAAATGTTTCCGGCATTGTCATAGGGGTGCAGTGGCGGGACATCAATGCTGCGGCTTCAGGAACGAATGCAGTATTCTCGTATCCGCATATCTCAGAATGGGACATCGGCATCATATTAAGAAGACTGAGTCTGCCGGCTAATGATTCTGTTTTGCCTCTCATAAGTGCATAGGGCTGACATCCTGTAAGCCAGAAATCTCCGTTCCGGTGAGTCTTGTCTGCTATTATTTTTATCTGTCTGAACAAGCCGGGAGCATACTGAACTTCATCCACAAGGACAGGAGGGGAGAAAATCTGGAAGAATCCATCCGGGTCTTTCCGGGCCATGTCCAGATTGCTTGCATAATCCAGGGACACAAACTTTCTGTCTGTGCCTTCCATAAGATGTTCCAGCATTGTTGTCTTGCCGACCTGCCTCGGCCCGGACAGAAGCGTTGCAGGAGCTTCGCTCTGTGCTTCCATAAATGCATCTTCCAGTGCTCTGTGGAGATATGTCATTTTACAAGTCCTTTGGATGGTTTAGATGCGCTGTCTTAATTTTGGTGTAAGGAATTCAGGATGTCAAGTATTTTTTTGGCTAATTGCAATGTATACCTTACAATTGGCCGCCAGAGCTCAAAATCTGGCCGTATTGTTCATATATACTGCAGTTTTTCCAGCGGCTGTTTTTTTGTGTAGCCAGTTTGGCGGCTCTTCAGACCAGGTATGAGAGCGAAAAAGAACCTGCCCCGATGTGCGGGACAGGCTCTTTTTATGAGGTGATCTAAAGTGTAATGTCTAAGTTGGAGCGGAGACGGGCAGGCCCTTTGGAGGGGCTGTGTTATGCCTTGATGATCTCCTGGACGGCGGCCTGCATCCTGGCGAGGGCGGCCTCGGCGTCTGTCTTGTTGTTGGCCTTTACGGAGAAGTATATCTTGAGCTTGGGCTCCGTGCCGGAGGGACGGACGCAGATGAAGCTGCCGTTCTCAAGTTCGTAGTATACGCAGTTGGTGAGGGGGGAGCCGATCTCGGTCTTCTCGCCGGTGGCAAGATCCGTGCGGATGTTCTTGGAGTAGTCGCGGACGGCGGAGACGTTGTAGATGTCGAACTTGGTGATGGGCTCTACTTTAAGGGAATCTACGAGGGCGTTCATCTCTTTCATGGCGTTGAGGCCCTTGAAGGGGATGGAGATGTTGCAGTCCAGAACGTACCCGTATGTTGCGTATATCTCCTGCAGGCGCTGGGAGACGGTCTTGCCGATGTACGTGTAGTAGCATACCATCTCGGCAAAGAGCATGGAGGCTACGACGGCATCCTTGTCTCTTGCGTGGGTGCCGCGGAGGTATCCGCAGGACTCCTCAAAGCCGAATACGTATGTGTGGGAGTGGTCCTTTTCCCACTGCTTGATCTTCTCGCCGATGAACTTGAAGCCTACGGGGACCTCAAAGAGGGCTACGCCGAACTTTGCGCATATGGCCTTGGCCATGCCTGTGGTCACGAAGGACTTTACGACGGCTGCGTTTGCAGGGAGTTTGTTTTCATCCTTGAGCCTGTTGAGGATGTAGTCCAGAAGGAGGATGCCTACCTGGTTACCGGAAAGGGACTCAAACTCGCCGGCCTTGTTCTTTACAACCACGCCCAGGCGGTCGCAGTCGGGGTCTGTGCCGAAGACTGCGTCAGCTCCTATGCGCTTTGCGTATTCAATGCCCATGGAAAGGGTCTCTTTGAACTCGGGGTTGGGAACGGCAACGGTGGAGAACTCGGTGTCCGGGTTCTTCTGCTCCTCGACGACGGTTACGTTGAGGCCTATCTTCTTGAGGATTGTCGTTACAGGGATGTAGCCGGAGCCGTGAACGGGAGTGTATACTATCTGCAGGTCCTTGCCGCAGGCCTTGACGGCCTTCTTGGAGAGGGTGAGCTTTGTGAGCTCCTTGTAGTATGCCTTGTCCACCTTGGCGGGCATCTCTTTCACGTATGCCGCCTTCTGCTCCGGTGTGGGAACGGGGGCTCCAAGGAAGTCTGTCTGCTTCTTTATGAAGTCCACAACCACAGCCGTGTCCTCGGGGCTCATCTGCGCTCCGTCCTGGCCGTATACCTTGTAGCCGTTGTAGATCTTGGGGTTGTGGGAGGCCGTAACCATTATGCCTGCTATGGTGCCCATGTAGCGCACTGAGAAGGAAAGCATGGGTACGGGATGGACAACGTCAAAGACGTATGCCGTGATGTTGTTGGCGGCAAGCACGTCCGCAGCAGCTCTGGCGAACACCTCGCTCTTGCGCCTTGTGTCATAAGATATGGCAACGCCCCTGTCCATGGCATCCTGTCCCAGAGTCTTTATGAACTGTGCAAGGCCCTGTGTGGCACGCATAACGGTGTACACGTTCATCTTGTTGGTGCCGTAGCCTATGACTCCGCGCATGCCGGCCGTGCCGAACTCAAGCTCTGCGCCGAAGCTGTACTCTATTTCGCTCTCGTCGCCAGCTATGCTCTCCAGTTCCTTTCTGCCTTCTTCGTTCAGCCTTTCGTCCTTAAGCCAGGACTCATACGCATCTTTGTAACTCATATATTATCATGCTCCTCTAACGTAATCTCAACGCCGGCAGACCGGCCCGCCAGGGCCTTGGCCGCCGCATCCGGGGCATCCGCAGCCATGCGGCTGTGAGACATTTTCCCGCCTCTCGAATACAGGAGACATTATAATGACAAAGTGCCGTTTTGTAAAGGATATGGGCCGGAATTGGTGCTTTTTTCACAATTTCGTAACTTTTGCCATACCCGTGACACAAAACTCAGGCTATTATTTCTTGTACAGGAACGCCTTCGCATGGTATACTATATCCAGATACAGGCGCATGCATCCGCCGCACAGCGTGCACGCCGGCTCACTTACTCGGGAAGAATGGTGCAATACTCATAGGGCCACAGGGCCTTTGGAGAGACATGGAGAAAAAGATTATAGAGGGGCAGCGCTTTGGAGAGGAGCGCGCCCTGTACAACATGACAGGCCTTGTCCTGTACAAATGCACCTTCGAAGGCGCCGAGGACGGGGAATCCGCCATAAAGGAGTGCACGGACGTTGCGGCTGAGGAGTGCAGCTTCCTTCTTCGCTACCCGCTGTGGCATACGGACGGCATGACCCTTTCAAACTGCTACATGTCCAAGGACTGCCGCGCCGCCATCTGGTACAGCAATGACATCCATATTGCGGACACCAGGATGTACGGCATCAAGGCCGTCCGGGAGTGCAAGGACATAACCCTTGAGGGGTGCGACATAGTGTCGCCGGAGTTCGGCTGGCGCAGCGGACCCTTCCATATAAGGAACTGCTCCGTAGACTCGGAATATGCATTCTTTGAGGCGTGGGACATACACGCAACGGGCCTGAACCTTGCGGGCAAGTACACTTTCCAGTACGTCAAGGGCGGGGAGCTCTCCGGCTGCGTCTTTGACACCAAGGACGCCTTCTGGCACTCAGAGGGGCTCACCGTGAGGGACAGCGTCATAAAGGGAGAGTACCTCGGCTGGTATTCCAAGGGCCTTACGCTCATCAACTGCGACATAGAGGGCACCCAGCCCCTGTGCTACTGCGTTGGGCTCAAGCTCATAAACTGCCGCATGAAGGGCTGTGACTTCACCTTTGAGTACAGCGACGTGGATGCAGATATCCAAGGCGGGATCCTGTCCGTCAAGAACGTCATCTCCGGCCAGGTCACCGCAGACGGGTACGGCGAGGTTATGCGCACCCCGGATACCAAATATGAGCCCAAAGCGAAGATCATTGTCCGGGGCAAGGGAGAGGTGTAACAAGGGCATATCCTGCGGGCAATAATAAAAGCTCCCGGGATATGGCGCACATAAGGAAAACACAAAAGGCTCTGCCATATGGCGGAGCCTTTGTACTTTCTGCTTATCTTGCCGGCCCTTGGGCTGGGCCGCAGGAATCACCTGGTGTGGTCGTCGCTGGGGTCTTCTGCGCCGCGGAAGAACTCTTCCTTTGTAGGGATGTGCTCAGACTTGTACTCAACCATGGAGTCGGGGCCTATGGAGTAGGTTATCCGCTCACGGTCGTGGTAGGCAACCATCTGGAAGCAGAGGAGCATGACATAGCTTGCGGGGACGGTGATGAGGAGGCCTACGCCGATGGTTGAGATGGCGGCCAGGACGTTGATGCTGAAGATGAGAAGCACGAGGATGACGTAGTTTGCAAGCATGTTGGCTGTCTTCTTGTTCTTTCTCTTGAATGTGTATTTTATGGCTTCACGCTGCGTCATGGTGCCGCGCGTCAAGGCCGGGATCCAGTCGGAGGCAAAGGTCAGCTGGACGGCTATGGCGAAGACAAGGACAGCCACGAAGATGAATATTGCAAGAAGGAGGGGCAGCACGCTGTTCACAACGAGGGCGTACAGGAGGGCAATCATAATGGCTGTCACCAGAATCTCGTATACGAATGACATCAGCACGTACAGGAGGCTGTATATGGAGGACTTGCGGAAGCAGCGGATGGTGGTGGCGAAGAAGTGGTCGTCAGTGCGCATGGACATCTTGTCGGATATGCACTGTGCGGCGCCGTAGTTGCAGAGGGTCGTGATCCACTTGGATACAAGGCGCACGACGGCTACCAGAACAGCTGTTTCAATGAGGCTGCCCACGGAGCCGCTAAGGATCTCAATGAAGTCCGCATAGGAGGTCTTTATGGCCTCAACTATGTCCGGCATGCCGGACAGATCTCCGGAGATGAATGCGTTGAAGATGTCCTTTATGTACTGTATGATCTCCGAAAGGGCCTCTGAGTTGAGTATCTTCACCACGGCAGGATAGATGCAGAAGTAGTATATGACGGCGAAGATGACCCATAAGACAATCCTGAACAGGAGCTGTTTGAATATGAGCGAGAAGTTGTCCACTAAAACGTGGCACGCATGCTTGAATTTCATACTTTCCTCATTAAACGTATACGACCTTGAAGACGGCCTTGTCGAGGTTTACAACAAGGTATCCGTAGCTGGGGTCTGCCGCCGTGCGGCTCAATGTCCCCGGGTTGAAGACCTCGATGCCTTCAATCTCCTCGTCCTGCGCCCTGTGCGTATGCCCGTACATGAGCGCTGAGCACCCAAGCTCTTTGGCTCTGTCTATCATCTTGAACGGCCCGCCTCTAGCAGAGTACAGGTGGCCGTGCGTGGCGAATATCCTCACGCCTTCTATCTCAATGACCAGTTCATTCTCGCCGAACTTCTCTCCGTCGCAGTTGCCGTTCAGAAGATACACCCTCTTGTCCGGGAACTTCTGCAGAAGATAGGTCCCGTCCTGCGACGTGTCCCCGAGATGCACTATCATGTCCGCCTCGGACAATATGCCCTCCAGCCTGTCCATTGCCTTCCTGTACCCGTGGGTGTCAGAAAGGATAACGCATGTCGTCATATCATCACCAGACCGCTTCAAGCGGCTTTATATCTGTAGCCTTTTGCGGCTGTCTGTAATCTTCAGGATTGCCGGAAGCGGCCCGGGCCCGTCCTCTGGGCGGCCTGTCTGCCGGCCCTTGGCGGCCGTCTGCCGTCACATAAGCGTCCGTGTGCCCCTCTGTATGCGGCTCTAAAGCCTTGCTATCTTGTCTGCAAGGTCCTTGAGGGCCCTTGCCCTGTGGGAGACGGAGTTTTTCTCTTCCTCTGTGGCCACGCCAAAGCTCTTGCGTAGGTCCAGGGACCAGAAGAGGGGGTCATAGCCGAAGCCGTTTGAGCCTATTTCCTCGTACAGGATGCGGCCGTACGTGCGGCCCTGGCCGTATATGGTCTTGCCGTCCGGGAAGCAGAGGCAGACGCTGCACTCAAAGTATGCCTTCCTGTCCGTCAGTCCTTCCATGCGCTTTAAAAGAAGCTTTCTGTTGGCTGCGGAGCCCTCGCCGGAGAAGCGGGCGGAGTATATGCCGGGAGCGAGGTCCAAAGCGTACACGCAGAGGCCGGAGTCATCCGCAAGGGCGGGGAGGCCGTACTTTTTGCATATGGTGCCGGCCTTTATAAGGGCGTTCTCCTTGAAGGTTTCGCCCGTCTCGGGGATCTCCTCGTTGAACCCCAGGTCCTTGAGGCTTACAATCTCAACGCCTGTGAAGATTTCCTTTATCTCTCTGATCTTGCCCTCATTGGAGCTGGCAACGATCACCTTTTCCAGTGTCATGACGCAATTATAATATATCCCGCCATAAATGTAAAGACAAAAGAGGGGCTCTGCCGGCCCCATAGGGCGAAATGCTGAACATATCTGCATAAAGTGTTGTTTATCTCAGCACGCCCCAGCAAAATGTCTTCAGTCCCACGCGGACTCATGCAGCTGTCCTTTAAGGCGGAAGTCCTTGAACCCGTCCTGCCGCAGGGCCTCATATAAGGCTATCGCGACGGAGTTGGAGAGGTTGAGGCTCCTCGTGTCCCCTACCATGGGAATGCGCAGACACTGCTCCCTGTTGGCTTTCAGGAGGCTCTCCGGGAGCCCTTTTGTCTCTTTGCCGAACACCAGAAAGTCCCCTTCACGGAAGGGTGCGTCAGAGTACACCTTGAGGCCCTTTGTGGTGAAGTACCAGAACGTCCCGTCCGGGAACTTCTTTTGGAGCTCTTCAAAGGAGTCATAGTATGCTATCTTTGCCTCGGACCAATAATCCAGGCCCGCCCTTTTGAGATACCTGTCATCCGTGGAGAACCCCAAAGGGCGCACCAGGTGAAGGGCGCAGCCTGTGGCCACGCATGTGCGCACTATGTTGCCTGTGTTTTGGGGTATCTCCGGCTCTACGAGAACTACGTTGTACATTTCAGCTGCCTTCTGTCCGGACCCCGCAAAGGGGCCGTATGCGGGAATTGTACTACAGGCCGCGCAAAAAAGCAAACGCATGAGAGGGCCTGTGCATGAGCTGTGCCGCTTTGTGAAATTTGCGGCAAGGGATGCGGCAGGAGGGGCAGAAGACCTCGCATATGTTGCGTTCTGCCGCATAACGGCACTTTGGACAGGCGGCAGCGTGAGGAGTGAGTGCTTATAAAATTGTTTGACATTATAAGAGTATAGCTGGTAGAATGATATATGCATTCCCCGGAGAGGGGGAGGCAATATGATTCTGAGAGTCGTATATGGCGCTGTCGCTCTTAGCGGAAAGTACAAATCTGACCACCGGTGATGTGCTGACCATCATCAACAACCTCCTGCTTATGCTTGGAGGTGTTGCTGCATTCATCATAGGCATGAACATGATGGGCTCCGGCCTTGAGAAGGCCGCAGGGAAGCCTATACGAAGGCTAATGGGCAAGGCCACGAAGAACAGGGCGTTAGGCATCCTGACAGGCGCTGCCGTCACGGCCATTGTGACCAGCTCCTCGGCCACGACCGTCATGATAGTGGGCTTCGTAAACGTTGGCCTCATGACGCTTGTCCAGGCCACGTCGCTCATAATGGGCGCCAACATTGGCACGACCATCACAGCGTTCATATCAGCAATATCCACAACGGGAGGCGAACTTGAGATAACCTCCATTTTCGCATTCGTTGCGTTTGTGGGTGCTCTCATGACCATGATCTCAAAGAACGAGAAGGTCAAAAGGGTCGGAGTCATTCTGGAGGGCTTAGGGCTTATATTCGTGGGCATGAACACCATGTCCTCATCAATGGCCTCCCTCATAAAGGATACGGACTCAAACATCTCGATAGCGATACAGAATCTGTTCGTTGCCATAGGAAACGGCAAGGATACCCTCACGTGGGAGATCATAGTGCTGTTCCTTCTGGGAGCCCTTATAACGGGCCTCGTGCAGTCCTCGGCGGCCGTGACGGCCATTATAATATCGCTGGCATCGGCAGGCCTCATATCCTTCCCGATGGCCATGTTCATAATCTTAGGCACGAACGTAGGAACGACGGTGACGGCAATGCTGTCCTCCATAGGCACAAGCGTGAACGCAAGGCGCACGGCCATGGTGCATCTGATGTTCAACATCATAGGCTCAGTCATATTCATGATTGTGCTGGCCTTCACAAGCAAGTATGTATCGGCATGGCTGGAAAAGGGCATAGGCATCGTATCATGGGAGATAGCCATCTTCCATATGTGCTTCAACGTTTTGACAACCCTTCTTCTTGCGCCCTTCACAAAGTATCTCGTTAAGCTTGCCTGCCTCATTGTCCGTGAGAAGAAAGGCAAGGCGGGGGAAGAGAACAGGGAGCCTCTGGACCCCCGTATCCTCAAGACGCCTGCCATAGCCGTAGGCCAGACCAGAAAAGAGTTCAGCCGCGTGATGGACGACATGTACAGCAACTACAAGCTTGCCCTTGACATGCTCACGACCCGCAACGTGTCCGAGAAGGAGAAGTTCATGGAGGACAAGCAGAAGATAGATGACACCTGCGATTACCTCACCCGCTTTTTGGTAAAGCTCTCCTTGAGTGAGCTGTCCGAGATAGACGAGAACAAAGTCTCGTCCTTCTACCACGTGGCCTCTGACATAGGAAGAATAGGGGACTACTCCGAGAACATAGTGAACTATGCAGAGAAGATGGCGGATGAGGACATCAGCTTTTCAGAGCACGCCTGGGCCGAGGTCAGGGAGATGGACACTCTTCTCACCCGCCTGTACGGCTACGCAGAGAAGGCCTTCGGAGGCATAGACGCAAGCTACCTTTCAAACGCCGAGTTCGTTGAAAAGGACATAGACAAGATGAGTGACAAGATGCGCGAGAGCCATCTTCGCCGCACGTCCGAGAACCGCTGCACCCCTGAGGCCGGCGCCATATACCTTGAGCTCACAATCAACCTGGAGCGCATAGGCGGCCATCTCAAGAACATAGCGGACTCAATACGCATGTATGCCGGAACAACCAGCCTTTCCACGGCGAAGGGGCTGTAATGAACCACAGAAACACCAGGCAGAAGCAGATCATAATGGAGGCCCTGAAGGGCGCCGACCATCCCACGGCCACAGAGCTATGCGAGATAGTGCAGGCAGAGAACCCCGGCATAAGCCGCGCCACCGTCTTCAGAGACCTCTCACTTTTTGCAGAGGAGGGCTCCGTCCAGAAGGTGACCTTATCCGACGGCGAAGCACGCTTCGACGCCAACATAAAGCCTCACGCCCACGCCAAATGCGTCTGCTGCGGCCGCATCTACGATGTCTTCGAGGACAAAGTGTCCTTCATGCTGGGCGAGGAGGACCTCGGAGGCTTCGAGATCTACTCAGCCACAATCGAGTTTTCCGTCAAATGCCCCGCCTGCATAGCCGCTGAGAAAGCCCTCATCAGTTAGCCTCATCCCCGGCTCCGCACCGCCCCTTCAAGCAGACCGCCTCCGGCCTGTTATTTTTTCGCGCTGCAAATAAACAATAGTTTATTATACAATTATGCAACCCCTGCACATCAGTTGGAAGGCTGACCGAGAGTGAGAGTGGAACAGGCTGAAATCAATCATATACGACATTTATGCATTTACTACACATTTTGCCGCGGGCTCAAATTCCGGGGTTAAGAATCTTAAAAGTTTTATAAAATTCGAGGGATTTTTGATTTACACAATTCTGTGGATGCGTATAATCTATGGGGTAAAGGAAATGCAGAATTAAACTATTCTATAAATTTTCTTAAAACTGTAGCCAGCTGTTGGAGATTTGTAAGGCTGGTGCCAGCGGATCAATTATTTGAAATTCTCCAACAAGCTGTTGGAGAAATATAAAGATGAAGCCAGCGGATCAACGCATTTGATAAAGCTGGTTTGTATCAGGAAGGATGAGTTAGATAGGAGGGTGCCATTATGAGTAGGAAGAGTAAGAAGAGTATGGATCTTGTCGTGAAGAATGATGAAGACGATCCTAAGTTTTTCCCTGTAATTAATGCCCTTGCAGATGAGATCGAAAGGGATTATCGCAGGGTTTGTTATTCAGTTAATACGGAATTAGTTAAGCACTATTACGAGAATGGTGAAAAGATTTGCTTGGTACAGGATAGATATGGATGGGGTCGGCGTGTTGTAGAGACTCTTTCTAAGGAACTTAAGAGGCGCATGCCTGGTGTGTCTGGATTATCTGAAAAGAATCTTTGGCAGATGCGCAAATTTTATAGAACATATCACAATTCTGAAAGGTTGCTGCCTCTTGTTATGAGCATTAGCTGGAGTAACAACGACGTTATTATTGACAAGTGCAAGGATGAGGCTGAACGGGAATACTATGTCCGCATGACATTGACGTATCATTGGTCAAGGAGTGTACTGATCTCTCATATTAAAGAGAAGATGTACGAAAACTCTATGAATAGTACGACCAACTTTGATATGACTTTGCCCCAGGAAATCAAGGTTCCGGCACTTCTTTCTGTAAGGGCGAACTATGATTTCGGCTTTTTGGATTTGCCGGATGATTATTCTGAAGCAGAACTTGAGAAGCAGCTCATCTCTAACGTAGATAAGTTATTAGAAGTGTTTGGACCTGATTATTCCTATCATGGGCATCAGGTCAGTGTTACGATAGGGAACAAGGCACATCGTGTCGATATCCTTCTTTATCAGTTGAGGCTGGAGTGTTATGTCGTTGTTGAGCTGAAGGTCAGGAAGTTTGCGATTGAATACGCATCCAAGATGAAGTATTATCTCGACGCCGTGAATAATCAGTTCTATAACCCCAGTGGGAACTACCCTTTAGGTATCATAATCTGCAGGGATAAGGATGAAACTGATGTAAGATATGCGTTGAGTATGGAAAACTGCCCTTTGGCAATAGCCACCTATTCTACATGCGCAACGGTTCCTAAGGAATATGAAGGCATGCTGCCTAGTCCTGAAGAACTGAGTAAGCTGTTCGAGTAGTAATGGCATCATATCCCCTGCAAAAAAAGACAGTTTCGACAGTGTCGAAACTGCATGGAGAAAATCTGCAAGCCACTCATATGAATCACACAAGAAGACACAAGCAGTTTAGGCAGCACCGTTCACTCCAGATGCTTCAAAATTGTCCGTATATATTATCGTTTATGGCTTTCAGCAACCGGTTGATGCAGAAGTATACAACCCGTTTTGCATGGGGGGGATAATGGCTAACAGGTGTAATTCTGTTGCTGTTGACACATCAGTTTCGACACTGTCGAAACTGTCGAAACTGGTATACCATCTCATGTCTGACGTGGGTATATGAGGCATCATAAAAGGCAGCCGCTTAGGCTGCCCGTTGCATACTGTCTGGTGGGGTTATAGTGGCTCTTCGGTGTCGTCTGTGGAGATCTCAACGGCTTCCTGGAGGTCGTCCTCGGGGTCATCCGGGGCGGGGTTCAGCATTGTGCCCCTGCGGTGGATGAAGCGGGTGTGGCACTTGAGGAAGATGTGGTAGCAGCCGTTGAAGGCGTAGAAGATTAGGATGTAGTCTATGAACAGGAAGATGAGGTAGAACAGGTTGAACTCGTAGTTCCAGATCTTGAACGGTATGTTCGGCGGGTTGTAGATGGGCAGAGGGTCTATCTGCGTGAAGGAGTAGTTGGGCACTATGAGCTCATCCTCGGTGAGGTATACGCCGTTGTAGCTCAAGGTCATGGAGTAGGATGTTATGAGCCCGCTCACAACCGTCGCAAGGACTATGAAGACGAAGTAGTAGATGATGGGGATTATGGCATCTTTCGGACGCCACTTGTAGAGGCCCAAGGCGGTGGGGAGGACGCAGACGGCGAAGAGCTCTGCATGGGTTACTACGAGGTATGTTGTGGTGTAGCTGCAGAATATGCCGTAGTTGGACATCTCAGGCCGGCCGAAGTATACGAACATGGAGAGGGCTCCGGCTGCGTGGATGAAGAAGGACATGGCCAGGAAGACCCGCTTTTTGGAGAAGACGGATATGAGGGCTACGAAGACGCCTATGTTGCAGATGTAGAGGGGCAGGGCTGTGAAGATGGTGTGGTAGACGTTGTAGCCGTCGCCCATCAGCATGGAATTGCGGCTGCAGTACTGCAGAACCATTACAAGAGCAATGTAGCGCAGGGCGGTCCATTTGTAGTCCGCATTCTTGTGCCTCAGCCAGAAATAGATGCCTATGGTAAGCCCTGCAAGGAACAGAATGGCCAGGAGGTGCCACAGGGTGAAGCTGCCGAAGTTCAGGAAGCTGTCTGCGGAGACGGATGAGGCGTCGTAGAAGTTCTCAAAGATGTTGAGAGGCATCACGGTCAGCATGATGACGGGAGCCAGGATGAAGGAGCGGGGGTATATCTTGTACCCGTCCCGGACAAAGAGACATATGCACAGGATCATCATGGTGCCGTTCTCTATATAGAACAGCGCACGGACAAGCCACTGGGGGAAGAACTCGTTTATGCCGGCGTATATCATTGTGGCGGCAGAGGCGCCCTCTGTGGCCATCGTGACGGAGAAGAAGTCCCCGTAGAAGAAGGCAGAGATCAGGATAAAAAGGGGCAGGAAGTACTTGGCAACGTCGGATGCTTCGCGCCGGTGCAAAAAAACAGCCATGGGGAGAAGGACGTAGCCGCACTTCTTGACCCACTGGCTGATGATGAATGACTTATAGAACTCGCCGAAGCGGTTGAAGATGTAGTAGTCTGATACTGTGAGAGTGGACAAAAAACCGCAAACCAGAAGGATTACGGTCAACACCATCATAGCCCGGTTCAGGCCGGACTTCAGCACCTTGTCCCTTTCGGGATTTTCAGACAGTATAACATTCTCCACGGCTTCGATTTTAACCCAAAAACAAAGAAATTGTCAACAGAATGGGGCATTGCAGACCCATGAAAATCCGTCTTAAAATCTGCTTGAAAATCTGCCTGAAAATCCGCCCTGCAGGCATGTCCGGATCAATCTGCAAGCCAGCCGGTTTTGCGGCCTGCACGGCATGCCGGACGGCTTTGCAAAGGCCGCCGATGAGGGCCCCGGAAGGGTCTCTGACCGGCGCTTTGCGCCCGCCTGCAGGCCCCGCTGCATGATGTTTGCATGATATTTCGGCGGAAAGAGACCCTTTGCTATTGCAAAGCGGGCCCCTCTTTGGTATTCTATTATATTGTAGCTGTGCATGCACGCAGTGCATGGGTGCACGCAATGCATTATATTGTAGCTGTGCATGCACGCAGTGCATGGGTGCACGCAATGCATTCCGGACGCCGCAAAAGGCCGGAATGATGAGGGAGCAGAAGCTTTCATGAATCTTATAAGGAAGCTGTTTACGAAGATAACAAGGCCGAGTCTGTATGCAACCTGCATGGCAGTGCTTATTTTTGTTGCCGTCGGCCTGTTCACCATCTTCTGCTTCCTCACGGGGCTTCCCACATCCGGGCTCATATGCCTGTTCATATCCGCCCTCTTTTTAGGGTACGGGACGTATGCAATCATAGTGCTTTTGATGAAGTACTGGCCGAAGCTGGAGCAGTGGTCCGAAGGCCACGGCAAGTACGTCAACAGCTTCGTGAAGAACTACGACTTCCGCACCATATGCACGATGCTGCTCTCCATGGCAATCAACATCGGATTCGCCGTCTTCAACGCCGTGTACGGCTTCATGTACATGGAGTGGTGGTGCATCTCGATGTTCATATACTACGTCATGCTCATAGTGATGCGCTCCAGCATATCCGCAAGGGCCCTCACCGTGACCAGGCACTTCGATGACAACAGCCGCGAGGACGCCCAGCTCAGAGTGTACCGCATGGCCGCCATCATGATGCTGGCCTTCACCATAGGCTTGAACTTCCTTTTATGGGAGCTACTCTCCCAGGCAAACTTCGGCTTCCGCCACCACCTGCTCATATCCATAGTGACGGGCATCTACACCGTCATAAAGGTGGTCCTGGCCGTCTCCAACCTCATATACACCAGGGGCCGTCATGACAAGATAACCCACGCCGTGCGCAACATCAACATGGCGGATGCCATGGTCTCCGTCTTGACGCTCCTCATGACCTTCCTCACAAGGTTCTCGGACAGCAGGACGGCAGTCACGACCGTCCTTGTCCTCGGCACCATCATATGCGTCTACGTGGCCGCCATGGCCCTCTTCATGCTCATCAACTCCGTTGTAAAGCTCAAGAGGAACAGGCGCACCCTGTATGAGCTGCTCATGGACAGCCTCAACGAGGATTTCGAGAACTCCCTCGAAGAGCCCGCCTGGGAGGCCGTCTTCGCCACAGTCCAGTTCGGCTCCGTGGAGTACATAGTGGAATCAGACCTTGCCCTCGAAGAGATGAACGAGAGCATGTCAGACGGCATCAAGGACAGCCTGGAGAACTCCACAACCCGCTATAACTCGCTTCTTCTGTCCGCAGAGAACTCAGATCCGGAACAACTCAGGAACCTGTACAACATGGCCGGCATGGACAAAGACATCCCCTCTGCCCCTCACCCCCTGACGGAGGACGAGGAAGAAGAAGAGGATGAGCCCACGCCGCTGCCTGCATCCCTCATGCCCCGCACCGGGGAAGCGCTCCGGCCCGAAGCGGAGGCGCACCATGACGAAGAGGACGAGGACGGCTTCGGAGACTTCGCCCATGACTACATCCCCGTGCCTCCGGAAGGCCTCACTCCGGAGTTCATAGAAGTGCAAGCACCCCCGGATATGGCGCAGGAATTCATTCCAATCGCCGCCCCGGACAGAGTTGAAACAATTGTTTGTCCAAAATCCGAAGGCGCTTCCGCCCCGTCTGCGGCAGAACCGGAGTCCGATAAGCCTGATGATGTCCTCGTGGAGGACGCATATACAGCCGCTCCAGAGGTCATTACAAACCCGGAGGAGACCCCTGCACAAGAACCCGCAGAGCCCTTGGGAGAGGTTACAGAGTCTTCAGAAGAGCCTGTAAAAGAGGTTACAGGGGCAGCAGAGGAGCCCATAGAGGAGCCGGAAGAGACTGCAGAAGAGCCTGTGAAGGCCGTACAAGATCTCACGGAAGAGAGTGCCGGGGTGTCTTCTGAATCTGCAGATGTTGCTATGGAAGAATCCACGGAAGAGCCGGCAGAACAGCCTGCAGATGACGCTGCGGAAGGGCCTGCAGAGGAACCCATAGAGCAGCCTGGAGAGGGCGCAGAAGAGCCCATAGAGGAGCCCGGAAAGACCGCAGGAGAGCCCATAGAGGAGCCTGCGGAAGACGGCCGCAGGGAGGAAAGTGGCGCGGAGGATGAGCAGGCAGAGTGAAATCGTTCATGAGAGAACGATTTGGCGGCCGGTGAGGCGGCAGAGGGATACGGCGGGAAGCCGTTTTTTCTTTGCAGAAATTTTGGTTCGGGGATTGCAAAAATTGCAGCCAGTGCCGTTTTAATTCTGGTTGCGTGAAATTTTAAGCCGAATATGTGACAACAACTTGCATTATTTGTGAGTGGTGCATATAATTTAGGCACTTGGAAGATGATGAGGGGGATGGTGCGCCCTTTTAAGAGCAGGCAGATGAGTTTCCAGCGCACGTCTCCGTGGCCTTCGTCCGCTGTTTGAAGGCCGTTATATGGGATGCAGTTATGGAAAAAGCGAAGACATTTGAAGATGGGATGCAGGAGGTGAGTGAGCCCCTGCCCATCAAGAAGATATGGGTGGACAGACGTTCCGGCTGGAAGGGAACAGGCACTAGCCTTTTCCTTGGCATGCAGTGTGCGGTCTGGGCACTCATTTATTTTGTCATTGCCTGGTACTTTGACATATTCTTCTATGTCTGCCTTGCTGTAAACGTCGTTGTCTGCATATGTGCGATGTGCTTTGAGAAGGACGCCCAGTGCAGACTGAGCTGGCTTGTTATCTTCATAATATCCTGCGGCTGCGGGTTCATCATATACTTCATGGCGGACAGGCGCGTCTGCTACTACGGGCAGAGGAAGAAGCTCCAGGAGATACGCGCCCGCACGGACTGCTGCGCGGCAAGCTTCGATTTGAAGGACGCCTCACCGGCCGTTGCAAACGACATAACATACGTGAACGGAGCCTCCGGGTTCGTTCCGTACCAGAATACGAAGATACAGTATTACAGCGACGGCAGCGTTGTCTTCGGCGAGATAATAGACACCGTATCAAAGGCCCAGGATTTCGTCTTCATGGAGTACTTCATGGTCTCGGACGGAACTCTCTTGGAAGAGCTCATTTCTGCCTTTGAAGAGATATGCGCGCGCGGGGTGCACGTGCGCTTCCTGTATGATGACCAGGGCAGCTCCAAGGCATTGAAGAGCGAGACCATTAAGCGCATAAAGGCCACGGGAGTGGAGTTTGAGGCATTCTCAAGAATGTTTGCCGTGGCAAACTTCGGCTTGAACTACAGAGACCACAGAAAGATCGTCGTTGTGGACGGCAGGACGGGATTCGTGGCAGGCTGCAACCTCACGGACAACTGCGTGAACAGGAACGTCATGGAAGGGTACTGGAAGGACGCAGGCGTGCGCATCGAGGGCGAGGCCGTGGACGGCCTTTCCACATGCTTCATGCGCCAGTGGGAGATAGCCACGGGCCGCAAGCTGGACTTCAATGATTACCTCCGCAGGTATGATGCGTATGAGAGCACGTCATACGTCATGCCGTACGCAGGCGGCCCCGAGATGGATGCAGACCTGTGCAGAGGCGTATACCTGTCCCTCATAACCGGAGCTCATGAGAGGCTGTGGATGTCATCCCCGTACCTTCTTCCGGATGAGTCCTTCCTGGACAGAATCATTGAGAAGGCGAAGGCCGGAGTGGACGTGCGCATCGTGCTTCCCGCCGTGCCGGACTATGCATACATACACAGAGTGACCAAGTTCCACGCCGAGAAGGTCATCAAGGCCGGCGGCAGGGTTTACTACATGGACGGAGCCTTCGTGCACATGAAGGTAATGCTTACCGAGAACGCCATGACGGTAGGCTCCACGAACCTTGACATGCGCGCCTTCTTCGAGGAGCTGGACAACGGCGTATACACCAATGATCCGGACTGCATGAAGGGCGCAGAGGATGATTTCATGCAGATCTTCCGCACCAACCAGGTTGCGGACATAGAGCGCCACAGCGCCGGAGACAAGCTCTGCACGGACATCTGCCGCCTCATTTCACCCCTGCTTTAAACCTGCATAAGTCCCCTCAAAGGGACAAAACAGGGCAAATCACAAGCCCCTGCAAGGAGCCAGGAACATATGGCATAACAGGCGTTCCGTTTTTGAGCGGAGCGTCTTTCACAAAAGGGACCGCAAGGCTTTGGCCCTGCGCATCCCGGGCTTTTTCCCGGAGACTCACTAATGACAGCATACGGAATCCTTGCTATAATCATACTCGCAGGCGCCGCTGCGCTCATCGGGGTGGCCATATATTTCCTCGTGAAGCGCAAGAAGAAGCACGGCCCCACTGAGTCCTGGAACCAGAACCCCGTAAAGACTCCCGTAATCTGTTTCATCGTAGCCGCCATCCTCATAGCCATCTGCGTCGCAGAGCTATGCACGGAGTTCTAGCCGGCCTCCGCAAGGCCTCTGAAAGCTCTGAGAGTGCGTATATGCCGCTTCTGCGCATTCCAGGCACATTATCCGGGCCCGGTTCAGGGCCCGTACAAAACAGCATATGGCAATACAAGGCGTTCCGTCTATGCAACGGGGCGTCTTTTAGCGTCCACGGGAAGGAGAGGCTCCATGTGGCGGAATGTTTTCGCGTCATGTGAGACTAATTTTGACACTTTAGTCAAATCGCGGTGAAATGCTTGAAATCTTCAAGACTGGTGTGGTATTATACGGGCGTCAAAGGGATTATACTGGCTTCCTGGCCGCAGAAGAGAGGATAGGCTGCGGTTTGGGAGGCGATTTCAGATATATACGAA
>JAJPZC010000138.1 GCA_021204585.1 Clostridia bacterium | reverse complement strand
GTCACGTACTGAATGTTCTTCTTATCGGATGAGAAGATGTACAGGGCGAGGGGAGTGTTGTGGGAGTTGATCTTCTCCACTATCTCGTCCGTGGTCTTGTATGTTATGACGGGCAGCACGGGCCCGAAGATCTCTTCCTGCATGGCTGCATCATTCCAGCTTGCATCCGCAAGGACGGTGGGGGCGATTCTCAGGGTATCCGACTCCGTCTCGCCGCCGCAGTATATCCTGGCGGGGTCTATGAGCCCGCAGACCCTGTCAAAGTGCTTCCGGGAGATCATCTTGCCGTAGTTTGCGTTCTCCAGGGGGTATGCGCCGTACTGGGCCGCGATCTGCTTCTTCATTTCCGCAAGGAACTCATCCTTCACGGACTCCTGCACAAGCACGTAGTCCGGGGCCACGCATGTCTGGCCGAGATTTAAGAACTTGCCGAAGGCTATGCGCTTTGCAGCGAGGGGGATCTTTGCGGTCTCGTCCACGATGCAGGGGCTCTTGCCGCCCAGCTCTAAGGTGACGGGTATGAGCTTTTCCGCTGCATGCCTCATGACCTCTTTGCCCACGGCCTGTGAGCCAGTAAAGAATATTTTGTTGAAAGGCATGTCCAAAAGGGACGTGTTCTCCTTTCTGCCGCCCAGAACCGTTGTTACGTGCTCCGGTGCAAAGGTCTCACGGATGAGCTTGTCTATGACCGCAGAGGTGGCAGGGGAGTATGCGGACGGCTTCACAATGACAGTGTTGCCGGCAGAGACTGCGTCTGCCAGGGGCTCTATAGTGAGCATGAAGGGGTAGTTCCACGGGCTCATTATGAGCACGTTCCCATAGGGGGACTTATGAATGTAGCTGTGTGAGTGGAATTGGGCAAGCGGCGTTGACACCGTCTTGTCCTTGCACCATTTCTTGACGTGCTTTATCTGGCAGCTTATCTCTGCGAGGGCCATGCCGGTCTCAACCATATAGGTCTCTGCGGCGCTCTTTCCAAGGTCTGCCTTCAGGGCCGCATTTATCTCCGGCTCCATCTTCAATATATTGTCATGGAGCTTCTTCAATGCCGCCTTGCGGAAGGCAGGGGAGAGTGTTGCTCCCGTCGCAAAGTATGCCTTCTGAGCGTCCAGAAGCTCCTGTATCTTTTCCTTTTCCATACATATGCCTCACTTTCCGGCACTCTGTGCCGTGTCTCCGTGTACCAGGTCTCCGTACTCATCCCGGATCTCATAGTATATTTTCTCCAGGGCCTTTGCGTTCATAAGATACGGCACGGGGTACAGCGGATTGGCCTCCGCGTCCGCATGAGCTGCGAGGGCGGGGATGTCCTCCTTGTCCACACGGAGCTTTACGGGGATGTCCATCTTCTTGTTGAGGTCCTCTATCCAGGCTATGAACTCACTGCATGCCTCTTCATCCGTCGTATTGACCTCGGAGACACCTGTGAGCCTGGACAATTTAGCGATCTTTTTGCGGCCGTATATGCAATAGTCCTTCAAAACATACGGAAGTATGACGGAGTTTGCAAGTCCGTGAGGGGTGTTGTACTTGCCGCCCAAAGAGTGTGCCACGGCGTGCACGTACCCTACGTATGATATTGTGAATGAGAGGCCCGCACAGTATGCGGCGTACTGCATTCTGCGCCTTGCCTGCATGTTGTCCGGATGTATATAGGCCTCATACAGGTTGGCCCTTATGGCCTTGACGGCCTCTACGGAGAGCTTGCGGGTCTTCTTGATTGTAGATCCGCCTATGTATGCCTCCACGGCATGCGTCAAGGCATCCATTCCCGTTGTGGAAGTCATCTTGGGCGGAAGGCCCTTTGTCATGACGGGATCTAAAAGGGCATACTTGGGGCAGAGGCAGAAATCTATGACGGTGAACTTGTCCCTGGTCTTTTCATCCACTATAACGGCGGCAATCGTAGTCTCGGACCCTGTTCCGGAAGTGGTGGGGCATGCGATGTACAGAGGGAGCTTGCCGAACACCTTCAAGATGCCCTTCATGCTCCTGAAGGTGCGCCTGGGCTTCAATATCCTAAGCCCAATGCCCTTCGCACAGTCCATGGCAGACCCGCCGCCAATGGCAATGAGGCTGTCGCACCCGCTTTCCAGGTACAGCTTTGCGCCTTCCTCGGCGTTCTGTATCGTAGGGTTCACTACCGTATCGCTGTACACCTCGTACGGAATCCCTTTTGCCTCAAGAGCAGCCTTCACGGGCTCTACCAGCCCGCATGCCACGATGCCCTTGTCCGTAACGATAAGCGGCTTCTTCCTGTTCTCTTTAACCAGAGTCTCTGCGGCCTCTTCACAGCTGTGCAGCCTTGTGGGGTTCTTGTACGGAAGGAAGGGCATAACCACATGGAACACGAACTGGAATGCCCTGCACCACAGTCTCTTGAAGACATTCATATGCGCCTTCTGGGGCTCACAGTCTGAAGCGGAATAAACCGCAGGCAGAATGGCCAGAATGAACAGGGCCAGGTAGTAGAAGGCGAGGCAGCACACGTCCGCCGCCCTGCCGCCGTCTGCGAAGTTGCGGAAAGTCAGGCACAGGTCCGATACGTAGAACAGCAGTGCCCCGAGGCCGGAAAGGATCCTTACCTTTCCGTTCACGGTGCCGTCCAGGGCAACGCCCAGGGCCATGCCCACCATGAGGCTTATTATGACGGCGTATACAATGACGTACGGCTTCATGTCTCCGAAGTCAAATCCGTTCCAGAGGCATATCATGAGCACAGAGAACAGGCAGAAGACCACGAAGGGGAGTATGTGCTTCCAGCCGAATATGTTCACTCTCGTAAAGGTGGCAATGAGCAGTATGTGCGCCACTGCGAAAGCTGCCATGCCGGCTATGAACATGTAGTTAATTGCCACATCGCCTGCAAGGCACAAAACCAGGGCAACAATCTCAAGCACCACAAAGGCGCCTGCATTGCCGCCGGCAGCCTTTGCAAGAGCCATGTTGACTATGCCCTCAATGACAAACAAAGCACTGGCCACGTACTTGTACACGCAGCTGGCCCCGGCCTCCGCATCATCGTACACAATGTACAGCACTGCAAAGACCGCGATCAGCACAAACAAGACCGTATTGAGCGCTCCGAACAGTTTCTTATTGATTCTCATTAAACGTCTCCCTATAGCGAATGGGGGGTCTCTCTCAAGATAATCAACACTTTGTCTAAATTTGTTGTTTATCTCTACATTCATTATATAAAACCTCAAGCCATATGTCAAACGGCTTCAGCCTGTAATTTATAAAAAAATGTCCCTATATGTGTCCAAATCGGCGAGTTATTCAACACTCTGTCTATTAGCTTCTCATTTTGTGGCAATCTGCCTAAGCCTGTATCCCATTCCCGCACGCTCTATACATATTATAATAATAGGCACGGCGTATGCTCCAGATCCTCTGGCCCATACCTGGCTGCACAAGTCATTAGTTAATATGGAGGCATAAGGGAGTCAATGTGAATCCCCTTCGCCAAATTGTTTGACCTTAAAATCAACCCACCATTTGCAATGGGGGAAGGGAGGAGCCGTGGCGTTACCCATAGCATAAAAAATCCCGTGCTATAATAAGTTTTGGAGTTAGCATGCCAAAACAAATTTAGTACGGGAGGTCCGCATGAAACTATGGACGACTAAAGTATAGCACATTCGAAATGGAATTGTACATACCATTTCGTATTTATACACAAGTATCGTAGAAAAATTATCTACGGCAAGTTAAAGCAAGAAAAGTCACGCCCCCAGCTCTGCCAGGTTCGTGACTTTGGCACCGCAAGGAAGGGTGACGGGTCGAACGGGTTCCCCTGCGCCACTGGGATCTGGCGTCATAGGGGAATGTAGGGGTTCGAAGGAGTTGCTCTGCGCCAGCCGTCGCAGACCACGGCTGGTGGCGGGGGGGTATGAGCTTCCTCTGTGGGAAGCATCCGGCAGTTAAAGTCCGGCACGATGCGGGCCTCTCTGCAGAGTGTCTTAACGCAATGTTGGCATACATATTTATTGCCTGCCACATGGAAGAAAAATCCGATTTTTACTATGTAAAATGTAATATTATTAAATTTGCATAGTAATTTTGCCCTTTAAAAGGCCCTCATACGCTCCTTCGGAGGCATCTGGAAGCTCTTTGCGGGAAGCCATGGAACTCTGTACAAATTCTCATGAAGCGGCTCAAAACAGTTGTAGTTGAGGCTCCGTGTGTGATACAATGCAGGCACTGAACTTGAAGGTTCGTCCTGAGGGCAAAGCATGAAACTTCATAGCGCAAGGCATCCTTGCGCCTGTGTTTTGTGTGCCCTCCAGGATTTACGCCCGGAGGATTTTTTGTATGTCTGAAAAGAGACTGGCGGTAATCAGCATCATAGTGGAGGACAGGGCATCGGCTCCGAAGCTCAACGCCCTGCTGTCCGAGTTCGGGGACTTTATCATAGGCCGCATGGGCATTCCGTACAGGGAGAAGGCAGTGAACGTCATTTGCGTTGCCCTGGATGCGCCCTCTGAGACCATCAATGCTCTTACGGGGAAGATTGGCATGCTCACAGGCGTGAGCGCCAAGACCCTCATGTCCAAAATCTAGAAGCTGTTTGATGCAAAAGGCCCCCACCCAAGTGGGTACTGATGCGGAAAAGGAGATGCATATGAGAAAGTTCTTGCTTGGAGCTGCCTGCGCGGCTCTGTGCGCCTGCACTGCCCTGGCTTTCACGGCCTGTACGGCTTATGTTGATAAAGATGCCGTCAACCTCAAAGGCATAGAGGCTGCGCAGATAGGCACAGACACAGACTGCGACTATTATCTTGCCGCAGAGCCTGCGGCAACTGCTAAGGTTAATGCCATGAAGGACACAGGCCTTGGAATTGTTGGAAGCCTGCAGGAACTGTACGGCGGTGAGGACGGCTATCCGCAGGCTGTAGTGGTTGTGAAGTCAGGCCTGTTGCAGTATTCCATAATAGAAGACTTCCTGGACGGCCTTGCAGAGGGGGCAGAGTGGCTTCTTGCAGACACTACGGAGGCCGGCACTATAGTGGATGCCGTGTCAGAGCATCTTCCTTCCGATACGACGCCCACTTTCAACGCCGGCAACCTTAATAAGGATGTCATAGCCAACTGTGCCGTCTCATACACCCCGGCAGTAGAATGCAAGGATGCCATAAACAGCTTCATGACTGAAATCAACGGGGTCTCAGACGGCTTTGGCACGGCAAATGATTCATTCTTTGCCACAGATATAAGCGGCGAGGAGGCATACGATGGAGCCACGCTCCAGGTGTATGCCCCGGACGGGGCGCCGGCCTTAGGGATTGCGTACATGATGGCAGGGGCGTGGGAGAGCGAGAGCGCAAGCGGGTTTGAGTACCATGTCATCTCCTCGGATGACGTGGCCGCCACTATAAACAGCGGCAATGCAGACATCTGCATCATGCCCGTGAACCTTGCAGTGAAGCTCCTTGGACAGAAGGACACATACAAGCTTACAGGCACCATAACCCATGGCAACCTGTACCTTCTATCCACAGACAGCACGTCCATTGCCGCAGAGAACCTCTCAACGCTTGTGGGCAGGACGGTTGGATGCATCCAGATAGGAAACGTGCCGGGGCTTACCTTCAAGCTTATCCTCAAGAAGAACGGCCTCGCATACAATGAGCTGTCCTCATAAAGCGGAGGGTCCGTTTCAGGGCTGGAGAAATGAAGAAGTATTTTAAGGAAAACTGGTTTTATGTGCTGGTGTCTGTCATAGCCATTGTGGCCATGTGGCTGGTGTGGGTCATAGTGTACCATGCGGTGGGCAATGAGTACGTCATCCCTTCCTTTACAGAGTCCATTAAGTCGTTCGGGCTGTTGTTTGTGAGCACAACCTTCTGGACTGCCTTCGGCATGACATGCCTCAGAATGATATTGGCATTCCTTATATCATTCGTCCTGGCGGCTCTTCTATGCATGCTGGCCGCGTCGGTGAAGGCCATAGAGGCTTTCTTAAAGCCCGTCATGATATTCTTCCGCACGCTGCCGACCCTTGCCATAATCCTTGTGATACTCATATGGACCAATGCCACAATAGCCCCGGTCATCGTAACCGTACTGGTATTGTTCCCGGCCATGTATGCTCAGATGATGGCAGCCGTAAATGACGTGGACAAGGGCCTTGTGCAGATGGCGGACGTGTACCGCGTGAGCCGCGGCACGCGCATATCCAAGATATACCTGCCCCTTGTGGCGCCCAACATACTGTCCCAGTGCGGGCCCAACATATCCTTAGGGCTCAAGGTTACGGTCTCCGCTGAGGTCATGGCCAACACGCTCCGCAGCATCGGCGGCATGATGCAGAATGCAAGGACGTATGTGGACATGCCCAAGCTTGCAGCCCTCACCCTCATTACTGTCATCGTTGGCATCATAATAGAGTTTGCGTTCTCCTTCACGAAGCGCATCTGGCGCAGATGGAGAGAGGAGGACGCCAATGCTTGAGATCCAAAGCCTTTCCAAGAGCTACAAAGACAATGCAGTATACAAGGACTTCACTTTCACGGCCAAAGAGGGTGAGATAACCTGCATCCTGGGCGAGAGCGGGTCCGGCAAGACCACGCTTTTGAACTGCATAGCCGGCATAACGGACTACACTGGCACCATAACGCCCTGCAGGTGCTCATACATCTTCCAGAGCCCCCGCCTGGTGCCGTCCCTGACGGTCCTCGGCAACCTGAAGCTGGTGTGCCCGGATGAGGGCAGGATAATGCAGATGCTGGAGGCCGTAGGCCTTGGCGGCAGGGCGAAGAGCTACCCCGGGAAGCTCTCCGGAGGGCAGCAGCAGAGGGTGGCCATTGCCCGTGCGTTCCTGTATGAGGCGGACGTGATACTCATGGATGAGCCCTTCTCGTCCCTGGACCTAAAGACCAAGGACGAGATGGCAAAGCTCTTTTTCTCCGTGTGGGAGGAAGAGCGCAGGACGGTGCTCTTCGTGACCCATGACGCAGACGACGCCCTCTGCATGGCCAACAGGATCGTAGTCTTAAAAGGCGGGAATATATGTGCAGATCTGTCCCTTGAAGGCAGGCCCCCGAGGGAGATCGGCTCCTGCGAAAGGGAGCGTGTGGAGCTTGTAAAAGCGCTTATGGAGTGACCGTCAGAGTGCCCAAAAATTATCCGACAAGAGCCGTAAAACTGTCCTCAATTGCTTGACTTGCAGGGGGGCGAAATATATAATTCTTTCGTAAATTTGTTGCATAGGTTGCAATACAACTTAAGAAGGGTAAACTGTCATGAAATTTTTTAAAGAGTTCAAGACGTTTATAACCCGCGGCAATGTTATGGACATGGCTGTCGGCGTTATAATCGGCAGTGCGTTCTCAGCTATCGTTACAGCTCTGACAGACAATATCTTACAGCCCCTTATCAATGGACTCATCTACGTCTGCATCGGAGATGAAAATGCCACAGCATATTCATACCTCCACAAGGTTATGGACGATACAACCGGCCTGGTAGATTTGGACAACTCCATATACATTGACTGGGGTGCATTCATCAGTGCGATCATCAACTTCATTCTCATCGCGCTTGTCCTGTTCTTCATAATCAAGCTCTTCAACGGCATGTCCAGCGGCAGCAAGAAGCTGAAGGAGAAGGCTAAGAAGTCCGCAGAAGAGCACAAGGCAGCCAAAGAGGCAGAGAAGGCCGCAGCAGAAGGCGCAACGGCAGACGCAACAGCTGAGGCTGAGGCTCCCGCAGCAGAGGCAGAGGCAGCTCCCGCCGAGGCAGAAGCAGCAGCAGAGGCTCCCGCAGAGGCACCTGTTGAAGAGGCAGCGCCCGAAGCAGAAGCAGCGGCACCGGCAGCGGCAGCACCTTCATCCGAGAACATTGAGAAGCTCCTTGAGCAGATCCGTGATCTCCTTGCAGCTCAGAACATTGCAATGCCTAAAGAGTAACATCTAACCGAAACCAGACAAAATTGAACAGATTGAAAGACCTTTGTCCAAACGGACGGAGGCCTTTTGATTTTCTGGATAAGCCCACGGCGGAGCCATGGGAGCAGGGGGTCCGGCTCCGGTACAGAGCCCCGGAGCACCATGCACAACTGTCCGTGCAGGGCCCTTTTCAGGGGCCTTCCGGGCCTTTCCGGGGCGGGAGTTGGAAGTCTATGCCAATTCCTGCGGGGCGGTATAAAAACTTTCATTTATATGAACGCTTCAGGCAAGTGAAGCGGTTTGTGGCCTGTATCATAACGGCACGGTTTTGTCAAACGTTTGGAGGGGGGCTGAACGCAAATTTTCGTTGCTAAATTTTGCTGTAAGCGGGCTCAAACATTTTCCAAATATGAGAGGCCTGTGATATAATGTGGACGTAGCTGAAAAGCACACCAAATATAGATCTTTGAGTACGGAGATTGAGATGGCAAAAGTCGCAGTTGTCATGGGAAGCAAGTCAGACTGGCCGACTGTAAAGCCTGCTGCGGACATTGTAAAGTCATTCGGTGTGGACGTGGAAGTGAGGGTCATATCGGCTCACCGCACCCCTGAGACGGCACATGAGTTCGCCGCAAAGGCAAAGGAGAACGGCACAGAGGTCATCATATGCGCAGCCGGGAAGGCTGCACACCTCGGCGGGGTCATAGCGGCCTGTACGACGCTGCCCGTCATAGGGCTTCCGGTCAAGACGGACATGATGGGAGGGCTGGACAGCCTGCTCTCGATAGTCCAGATGCCGTCCGGCATACCTGTGGCCACGGTGGGCGTGAACGGCTCAGCCAACGCCGGCCTCCTTGCGCTCCAGATCCTCGGCATAAAGTACCCGGAGATCGCCTCCAGGCTTTCCGCATACAAGGAAGACATGAAGGCGAAGATTGCAGCGGATGACGCCGCTCTCCAGGCAGAATACAACTCTTAAACCACGCCCGCAGACCGCCTGCGGGTTTTTAACTTGAACCCGGCGCCCCAGCGGGCCGCCTGCGGTTCATGAAATGAACATAGGCGCCGCCTTGCTTAGAGGGGCGGGCTGGAATCTGTAATATAGAGAGGTTAGATCATGGAAAAGAAAGAGATGCTTTATGAAGGCAAGGCAAAGAAGGTATATGCAACGGAGGACCCGGACTGCGTCATCGTGACGTACAAGGATGATGCCACGGCTTTCAACGGCCTCAAGAAGGGAACCATTGCAGGAAAGGGTGTCATCAACAACAAAATGAGCAACATGCTCATGGTAATGCTTGAGAAGAAGGGCATCCCCACGCACCTTGTGGAGCAGATAGATGACCGCAACACCATAGTCAAGAAGGTGCAGATAGTGCCCCTGGAGACCATCGTGCGCAACGTTGCCGCCGGAAGCTTCTCCAAGCGCTACGGCGTGCCCGAAGGCCTGGCCCTCAAGAACCCCACGGTGGAGTTCTCATACAAGAGCGACGCCCTCGGCGACCCCTTCATCAACACCTCATGCGCAACCGCCCTCGGCATTGCAACCCTTGAGGAAATAGACACCATAACAAAGCTTGCCCTGGCCGTGGACGATGCCCTCATCGCCTTCTTCAAGGAGCTCAACATAGACCTCGTGGACTTCAAGCTGGAGTTCGGCCGTTACAAGGGCCAGATCATCCTCGCAGACGAGATTTCCCCGGACACCTGCAGGCTTTGGGAAGCAGGCACCTGGGACACCACAAAGCACACCTCTCTGGACAAGGACCGTTTCCGCAGGGATTTAGGTGGCGTAGAGGACGCATACGAGGAAGTCTTCAAGAGAATAAGCGGCGAGGAGTAATCCCCGCTATGCTGCGCCCCGCTGCCTTTCCGCGGGCGCAAAAAAACAGCACCCCCTTGGGGTGCCTGCATGCCGGTATCGGATCATATAGTGGCATTTTTGCTGTTT
>JAJPZC010000189.1 GCA_021204585.1 Clostridia bacterium | reverse complement strand
CCCACCTGCACGGGGGTGTTGGTGGCCATGTTCTTGCCATAGCACTTGGCGCATACGCCGTAGCGGGAGTTGCAGGTGAAGACTGAGCGGATGGATACCTGCTCTATGCCTGCGTCCACGATCTTCTTTGCTATGTCGTCCGTTACGAACTCGTTCATGGCAACAATGAGGTTGCCGCGCTTGTCACGGACGTCTTCGGCTACGAAGCGGCCCTGGACACGGTCCTCGAGGCCTTCGATGGTCTCGCCGTTGGGGCCTATGATGGCCTTCACTACCATGCCTCTCGGCTTCTTGGAGCCTGCCATGCAGTCATCCTCACGGACAATGACGTCCTGGGAGACGTCTACAAGGCGGCGGGTAAGGTAGCCGGAGTCTGCGGTCTTGAGTGCGGTGTCGGCCAAGCCCTTGCGGCCGCCGTGCGAGGAAATGAAGTATTCGAGAACGGAGAGGCCTTCACGGAAGCAGGACTTTACGGGTATCTCTATCTTTCTGCCCTGCGGGTTAACCATGAGTCCGCGCATTCCGGAAAGCTGCTTCATCTGGTCTATGGAGCCGCGGGCGCCGGAATTCGCCATCATCCATATGGGGTTGAACTTGTCGAGGGAATTCTTGAGGGCCGTGGTTACGTCCTCCGTGGCCTCGTCCCATGCCTGGATGACTGCGTTGTAGCGCTCCTCCTCACGCAGGAGTCCGCGCTGGTACTTGACGCCGATCTTTATGACCTTCTCGTCCGTCTCGGCAATTATTGTCTTCTTCTCCACGGGGATGTGCATGTCGAATACGGACGTCGTGATCGCGCCTATCGTGGAGTACTTGTAGCCGAGGGTCTTGATGTAGTCCAGAACGTCGGCTGCCATGGGGGCGCCGCCCTTCTTGAAGCAGCGCTCTACTATCTTTCCAAGCTGCTTCTTGCCGAGGGCAACGTTGTCGCCCAAGAGCTCATAGGAAGCTTCATACTTGAGATAGTCGTCCAGGGTGTCGCGCTTTACGAAGCCGAGGTTCTGAGGGATCTTTTCGTTGAATATGATGCGGCCTACCGTGGTCTTCACGAGGCCCTGGACGGACTTGCCGTTAAAGGGGCTGTCCGGATCCGTGACGTCTATCTTCCTGCGGACGTAGATTTCATCCTGCATGTGGACATACTTGAGCTGGTATGCCATGAGGGCCTCGTCCTCGGAGATGTAGTATGCGGGCTTGTACTGCTCTGCGCCCTCTTCATCCGGGGAGCACTCGTAGTAGCGGTCTCCGCTCCAGCGGTACCACTTGCCTTCCTCGCGGCGGATTATGGTGAGGTAGTATGCTCCCATTACCATGTCCTGCGAAGGCTGCATTACGGGCTTGCCGTCGGAGAGCTTCAGGATGTTGTTGCAGGAGAGCATGAGGTAGCGGGCCTCTGCCTGCGCCTCTATGGAAAGGGGCACATGGACCGCCATCTGGTCTCCGTCGAAGTCTGCGTTGAACGCTGTGCAGACAAGCGGGTGGATCTTTATTGCACGGCCTTCGATCAGAATGGGCTCAAAGGCCTGTATGGAGAGGCGGTGCAGCGTGGGGGCACGGTTGAGGAGCACGGGATGGTCCTTTATGACCTCCTCGAGTACGTCCCATACGAAGGGCTTTGCCTTCTCCACCATCTTCTTGGCCGTCTTGATGTTGTGGGCCTGGCCGCTTTCTACAAGGCGCTTCATGATGAAGGGCTTGAAGAGCTCTATGGCCATTTCCTTCGGAAGGCCGCACTGGTAGAGCTTGAGTTCAGGGCCTACGACAATGACGGAGCGTCCGGAGTAGTCTACACGCTTTCCAAGGAGGTTCTGTCTAAAGCGGCCGCTCTTTCCGCGCAGCATGCCGGACAGGGACTTCAAGTCTCTGTTGGAGGGGCCGGATATGGCCTTGCCGCGCTTGCCGTTGTCTATGAGGGCGTCCACGGCCTCCTGGAGCATGCGCTTCTCGTTCTTCACGATCATGTCCGGAGCGCCGAGTTCAAGCATGCGCTTGAGTCTGTTGTTGCGGTTTATGACGCGCCTGTAGAGGTCGTTTAAGTCAGAAGAGGCGAAACGGCCGCCGTCCAGCTGCACCATGGGACGAAGGTCCGGGGGCAGCACCGGAAGAACGGTGAGGATCATCCACTCGGGACGGGCGTTCTGCTTTCTGAAGGACTCCAGAACTTCGATGCGCTTTACGGCCTTGATGCGCTTCTGGCTTGCGTTGGAGTTGTCTATTATCTTGCGGCACTCGTCGCACTCCTTGTCGAGGTCCACGGCCTGAAGGAGCTCACGGATGGCCTCTGCGCCCATGCCAACCTTGAGGCCGGTGGCGTCGGATGAGCCGTACTGGTTCTCTATTTCACGGAGCTCTATGTCGTTTATGACCTGCTTGCGCTCCAGCACAGGGATCTTGCCGGGGTCTGTTACTACGTATGCCGCGAAGTAGATTACCTGCTCCAGGGCCTTGGGGCTCATGTCAAGCACTAAGCCTATGCGTGAGGGAACGCCGCGGAAGTACCAGATGTGGGACACGGGAGCTGCAAGCTCTATGTGGCCCATGCGCTCACGGCGCACCTTGGCACGGGTGACTTCTACGCCGCACTTCTCGCATATTATGCCCTTGTAGCGGATCCTCTTGTACTTGCCGCAGTGGCACTCCCAGTCCTTCATGGGTCCGAAAATGCGTTCGCAGAAGAGGCCGTCCTTTTCGGGCTTCTGCGTTCTGTAATTTATGGTCTCGGGCTTTGTTACCTCGCCGTGGGAAAGCTCCCTGATCTTTTCCGGAGAGGCGACGCCGATCTTTATTGAGTTGAAATCGTTTAATTCAAACATACCAGCCCTCCGTCACTCATCCTTGTCTTCGCTGTCGTCATCGTCGCCGAAGAGGTCCGTGAAGAAGGAGTCTACGTTGTCCCCGTCATCTTCATCGTCTTCATCTTCGTCTAAGAAGTGCAGCGCGTCAGAGTCATCGCCGTCATCGGCAGAGAACATGCCGTCGTCCTCCGTCTCGTCAAACAGCGAGAAGGTGTCCTCTTCTCCCTCGTCCGGCTCCGTAAGGCCCGGCAGGGTCACTTCTGCGTCCGGGCGCAGCATCTCTATGCGGTCCAGGTCGCGTGAGCGCGCGGACGGGATAGCATCGTCCTCGTCGTCAAGCTCACGTATCTGAAGCTCCTCGCCCGTCTCGGTGAGAACCTTGACGTCGAGAGCCAGGGACTGCATCTCCTTCAAGAGAACTTTGAAGGCCTCCGGGATGCCGGGCTCTGAGATGTTGTCTCCCTTTACAATGGACTCGTACGTCTTCACACGCCCTACGACGTCATCCGACTTTACGGTCAGTATCTCCTGCAGGATATGGGCGGCGCCGTAGGCCTCAAGCGCCCACACCTCCATCTCTCCGAATCTCTGTCCGCCGAACTGCGCCTTGCCGCCGAGAGGCTGCTGCGTAACCAGCGAATAGGGTCCTATTGAGCGGGCGTGGATCTTGTCGTCTACGAGGTGGATGAGCTTTATCATGTACTGCACGCCTACCGTGACGCGGTTTTCAAAAGGCTCACCCGTGCGGCCGTCGTAAACCTGTATCTTGCCGTCCACCTTCCCCTCGGGGTTGAGGATGTTGTTTTCCAGGAACAGCTGCTTTATGTCGGACTCTGTTGCGCCGTCGAATACGGGCGTCGCAATCTTCCAGCCAAGAAGCTTGCATATGTAGCCCAAGTGCACTTCAAGCACCTGGCCTATGTTCATTCTGGAGGGCACGCCCAGGGGGTTCAGGACTATCTCAAGCGGAGTGCCGTCCGCAAGGAAGGGCATGTCTGCCTGGGGAAGGACACGGGATATTACGCCCTTGTTTCCGTGGCGGCCTGCCATCTTGTCTCCTACCTGCACCTTCCTCTTCTGCGCGATGTACACGCGCACAAGCTTGGTGACGCCGGGAGCCAGCTCATCCTTGTTCTCGCGGGTGAATATCTTGACGTCCACGACAATGCCGCCCTCGCCGTGAGGCACTTTCAAGGAGGTGTCGCGCACTTCGCGGGCCTTCTCGCCGAAGATGGCTCTAAGGAGCCTCTCCTCGGGCGTGAGCTCCGTCTCGCCCTTGGGGGTTACCTTGCCCACAAGGATGTCTCCGGGCTGCACTTCGGCGCCTATGCGTATGATGCCGTGCTCATCCAGGTCTTTCAGGGCATCGTCGGATACGTTCGGAATGTCGCGGGTTATCTCTTCGGGGCCAAGCTTGGTGTCGCGGGCCTCGGTCTCATGCTCTTCTATATGGATGGACGTGAAGACGTCATCCTGCACAATCTTCTCGGATATAAGGATTGCATCCTCGAAGTTGTATCCTTCCCACTCCATGTATCCCACAAGGATGTTCTTGCCTAAGGCAAGCTCTCCGTTGGAGGTTGCGGGGCCGTCGGCTATAATCTCGCCGGCCTCCACGTGGTCTCCCGTGCGGATTATGGGGCGCTGGTTTAAGCAGGTGCCCTGGTTGGAGCGCTCAAACTTCTTGAGCTTGTACTCCGTCACAAGGCCGCTCTCCTCGCGGATCTTTATGGAGTCAGATGACACTGCCACGGCGGTGCCGGCCTTGCGGGCGTTCACGAGGACGCCGGAATCTCTGGCTATCGCCGCCTCTATGCCTGTTGCCACCACTGCGGACTCCGTCTTCATGAGAGGCACTGCCTGGCGCTGCATGTTGGAGCCCATGAGGGCACGGTTGGTGTCATCGTTCTCAAGGAACGGAATGAGGGCCGTCGCTACGGATACCAGCTGCTTCGGGGAGACGTCCATGTAGTCTATCTTGTCCGGCGGAAGCTGGGTAATTAAGTCCTGGTGCCTGCAGCCTACGTGGGAGTTCACGAAATGGTTTCCTGCATCCAGGGGCTCATTCGCCTGCGCCACGGTGTAGCGGTCCTCTTCGTCTGCCGTGAGGTATTCCACGTGGTCCGTGACGGTGGGCACGCCGTTTGCGTCCTTCACGACCTTCCTGTACGGGCTCATTATGAAGCCGTACTCGTTCACCTTGGAGAATGTGGCAAGGGATGATATGAGGCCTATGTTCTGTCCTTCGGGCGTCTCTATGGGGCAAAGACGGCCGTAGTGTGAATGGTGCACGTCTCGGACTTCAAACGTTGCCCTGTCCCTGTTCAGGCCGCCGGGGCCGAGAGCCGAAAGCTTGCGCTTATGCGTGAGCTCTGCCGCGGGGTTGGTCTGGTCCATGAACTGTGAGAGCTGTGAGGAGCCGAAGAACTCGCGGATGACGGCGGATACGGGCCTTACGTTCACAAGCCCGGAAGGGGTGACCTCGTTTGCGTCCTGCGTTGCCATGCGCTCCTTTATGAGCTTTTCCAGCCTTGCTATTCCTATGCGGAGCTGGTTGGTAAGAAGCTCTCCGACGGAGCGTACGCGGCGGTTGCCGAGGTGGTCTATGTTGTCTATGGTGCCGATGCCGTACTGGAGGTCCAGGTTGGTTGAGATGGAGGCCACGATGTCATCACGGGTGATGTGCTTGTATGCAAGCTTCTCCACGACGGGCTTTATGGTCTTCCTTTCTTCATCGTCTATGGAAGTCTTGTCGGAGCCTAAGAGCTCATTGAACAGCTTGCAGGCCTGCACGAAGCGTATCCTCGTGTCCTTCCTGCGCTCCCTGTTCTTCTTCTCCTCCGGCTTCTCGTCCGCGGACTCGGAAGTCTCCTCGGTATAGTACAGCTCATTTATCTCCTTGCAGAACTTGGCCGCAACCTCTTCCTCAGAAAGGGTCTCGCACTCTGCCGCAATGAGGCGCATGAACTCGAAGTTGGGATAGTAAACCCTCGGCAGAAGGCCGAACATCTTGTGCGGCTTGCCGGAAAGAGAGGACCAGCGCACTGAGTGGTTTGCAACTATCCTGTGGCGTATCTCGCCCTTGGCGGCGTCGGAGACAAGGACGTCCACGGCGTTGATGCCGCAGTCCTCCATGGCAAGGGCCTGCTCCTCGGAGCATATCTCGCCCGCATGGGCAATAATTTCGCCCGTCTCGGGGTCTGCGATGTCGTCTGCCAGCTTGCAGCCGGGAAGACGGTATGCAAGGTTGAGCTTCTTGTTGAACTTGTACCTTCCTACTTTAACCACGTCATACCTGCGGGGGTCGTAGAAGAGGTTGTTGAGGTGCTGCTTTACGGATGCCTCCGTGGGGATTTCGCCCGGGCGAAGCCTTCTGTACAGCTCTATAAGCCCGTCTGACTCGGACTTGGTGGAATCCTTTGCGATAGTGTTCTCTATCATCTGGTCGCCGGGGAACAGGTCGCGTATCACGCGGTCGGACCCGAAGCCCAGCGCACGGAGAAGGACGGTGGCGCATATCTTTCTCTTTCTGTCCACGTGGACCCAGAGAACGCCCTGCGCATCCTGCTCAAACTCCAGCCATGCGCCCCTTGAGGGGATGACCGTCGTGGCGAACATCTCCTTGCCCGTCTTGTCCCTGGAGCTTGCGTTGTACACTCCGGGAGAACGCACCAGCTGGGATACTACTACTCGCTCTGCGCCGTTGATGATGAATGAGCCGGATTCGGTCATGAGGGGAATGTCTCCCATGAAGACATCCTGCTCCATGGGCTGCCCCGTGACCTTGTTGATGAGCCTTACGCGGACATGCATTGCCCTTGCGTACGTGGCGTCGCGCGTGCGGCACTCCTTCTCGTCATACTTCGGCGTCTCATCGAACCAGTGGTAAAGGAAATAGAGCTCATAACGGTCCGAATAGTCCGTTATGGGCATGAAATCCTCGAAGACGTCCGTTATGCCCTCTTCAATGAAGGACTGGTAGCTTGCCTTCTGGATCTCGACGAGGTCGGGAATGTCGATCACCTCATTGATGTTGCCGAACTTGATTCTGTCCGTCTTCCCGTACTTCTGCCTGTGCTTTTGGCTTGACAGTTCCTCTGTCAACGTCTTTGCCTTAACATCTGCCATTAATACCAGAACTCCTTGCAGCCTTATGTAAGGCCCTTGTTTTTCATCCGGCCGCATATATTTGCGGCCATCCCTGTCTGGCGATTATCCGTATATATCTCTTCACCGGAAACAATCGGTGTACTTCTTTCTTCCTCTAAGCCCCTGAACGATCCTATATCTCTTCATACCATCTGTCTTAGAGAGAAACCAGGAAATACCGGTTATATAGTTCTCATGCGTCCATCCCTGAACCCTGTACCGCCCTGCCTCTGCATCCGCAATACTGTCCGTCTTATGCTCCATCCAGCATTGCCATATGTTCATTCTGCAGCTTTGCAGCGGCTCTTAAAGGCGCCTTTGTGCGTCTCCCCGCACCCTCACACTGCCCTTTGCAGGCCGTCTGACGGCCTCTAAAGAGTCCCTGTCCGGGTGCGGATTACGGAAAAAATTTTTTTCTCCGGAGCTTGACAAGCCATTTTTGAAATTTAGGCGAAAACTGGATTTTGCACCCCTCGTTCCTTTACAACCCCCCATTAGTTATAGTATAATCTAGGGGCATTGGAGCCGGAACCGGGGTTTTGCACCACAATGTGTTGCGCACGATTTGTGGATTTTTGGCTACAGGCTGATACTAATCCATTATAGGACAGTGTATCATGTTATCACGCCCCGTCAAGCAAGTCAAGCGTTTTTGAACGCCTCACAAAAATTGTAAAATTTCACAATCCCCTCAAAAAACAAGGCATTCTGCCTGTCCCTGTGGTATAATGAACCCTGTTCCGTTCCGGACGGGTCTGCTTGGGCCCTCTCCCTCCCTTGCGGGAAACGGATGCATGAGATGCCCACACAGGGAAGCCCAGGGCGGCATGCATGCACCGGCAGGCACCGGTGGTGCCAGAACTAAAGCAGATCACAATACCTTTATATATAATAACGGCCGGCAGAAGCCGGTCCGGACAGAAGAAGATACGTAAAGACAGTTAGAGTGTATGAGAATAGACAAGTTCTTAAAAGTCTCCAGAGTATTGAAGCGCAGAACCCTTGCGGAAGAGGCCTGCGAGAACGGCAAGGTCCTTGTTAACGGCAAGGAGGCCAAGCCCGGAAAGCAGATCAAGGAAGGGGATGTTGTGGAGATAGCCTTCGCAAGCGGAACCGTAAGGTTCCGTGTAAAGAAGGTCCTGGAGAACGTGAAGAAGGACGAGGCGGACTCTATGTATGAGCTCCTGGGAGACGAGACATGACGGTTAAGGAAGCGTTCAGAGCATCTAAGTTCTCCGTATCCAACTTCATATGGCTCACGGTGGCGGGCATCATTAATGCCGTGGGAGTAACTCTCCTGCTGTCTCCTCTGGAACTGTATGACAGCGGCGTCTCGGGCCTCTCTATGTTTCTGGGCGCGCTTACTCCCAGCTACCTGCCCCTCTCCCTGTTCCTGATTGTAATCAACATCCCTATATTCATCTTCGGTTTCAAGCGCCAGGGGGCAAGCTTTACCATATACTCCGTATATGCCATAGTCTTCTACTCTTTGATGTCTCTAATCTTCCAGACTATGATCCCCGGCATGTTCCCCAATTTCTATGCGAACGGATCCCCTCTCGTAGGGAATGACATGTTCCTCGCCTGCGTTTTTGGCGGCCTTCTCTCCGGAGTTGGAAGCGGACTAACCATAAGATTCGGCGGCACAATGGACGGCATTGAGACCCTGGCGGTAATATTTGCCAAGCGGATCAACCTGTCTGTCGGCAACTTCGTCCTAATCTTCAACGTCATCCTGTATATCGTAATTGGCGTCACCTACATCTGCGCCGGGATGTCCCCCTCCGGGTACACGTTCGAAATCCCTCTCTACAGTATCGTAGCCTATGTAGTTAACAGCATGGCCGTGGACTTCATCTCAGAAGGTCTGGACAAAGCCAAGGGAGCCCTTATAATCCCCTCGCAGGGCAAATATGCAGCAGTTGCCGAGGCACTGTCTTCAGAATTCGGCAGGGGCTTGACAGTAATAGACGGCAAGGGATATTATTCCAAGCAGGACAAGCGGATCATCTACTGCGTAGTCAACAGATTCCAGGTTGCCAGGATGCATGCTATAATTTCACAGTATGACCCGGATGCTTTTGTAACAGTCATGGACATCTCAGATGTCTTTGGCACAAGCATTAAGAACAGCAAACGCCTGGACAAGGCCCAACGCCAGCAAGCCCAGGCAGAAAAGGAAGCCAGGGTCAAAGCCGCGGTCCTTGCCGCGGCCAACACAGAACTGTCCCGTAACGGGGATGAGCCTATTATGACGGATGAGCTGATCATGCCGCCGCAATCCCCCGCTGCGGCTCCGGATGCTGCTGCGGAAGACAGTCCCACTCCCTCTGCTGCAACGGATGCAGAGATTGGAGTAGAAACAACAGAAGAACCCCACACGAATAACCAATAATCTGATAAGGATACAAGTCTATATGCCAAGTGAAAAAGTAAGCGTTATTATATGTGCAGCCGGCGAAGGCAAAAGAGCAGGCTTTGGGAAGAACAAGTTGTTAGCTCCCTTATACGGGGTGCCGGCTATTTTACACACCTTCCGCAAGTTCGATGTGCCAGAGGTCAACGAGGTAATCGTTGCAGCCAATAAGAAGGACCTGGAAGACATACGGAATCTGGCGGCCCCTTTCGGCTATACCGTTGTTCAGGGTGGAAAGACCCGTACGGAATCCGTTAAGCATGCTCTAAAGAATGTTACTGGCGATATCGTTCTCATACATGACGGAGCCCGCCCCTTCGTGACACATGACTTAATCTGCGATGTCATTGATTCTGTTAAGAAGTACGGAAGCGGCGTATGCGCAGTGCATTTCACAGATACGACCGTCACCGTCAAAAACGGGGCTATCCGCAGGCGTCTCAACAGAGATGATCTTTACACGCTTCAGACTCCACAGGGATTCCTCACAGAAAAGTTCCGCAAGGCCTATAAGATGATGCAGAACGGAGAGACTTTCTCCGATGACAGCAC
>JAJPZC010000053.1 GCA_021204585.1 Clostridia bacterium | reverse complement strand
TCGGCTACGCTTCACCCACTGCAAAGCCTCTTCCAAACCACTCTATCCGCAAGCCCCTGGAGGAGACTGTCTCATATATCTGAGAGAAAGACCATGCCCTAATGCAGATGCCTGCATGGCAGAGGTGTATATATAGAGGAGGAGCCTGACAGTGCGCCGGGAAACATGCAGAGGGACATGCCGGTGCTGAGCACACCAAGGCACACTGGACAAGGTATATAATCCGTATGCAAGAAGACATATACAGAGCCTGCTGCACATATCCTGCGGCGGGCTCTTGCTATGCAGGGACTGCATATAGATTGCAGAGATTGCAAACAGCAAATTAGCCGCAGAGGAGGTGATTTTACTGAACAACAGTTCTATATGTGAAGTGGGCGAATTATATCTTGTGCGTATACACAGTATATAAATGTTAATAAGGAACAAAAAATGAAAAAAAATGCTAGGTGGCAAATCGTAAAAACCGGGCGGCTTGAGGCCAATAATACCTTTTCTTAATATGTTTAAGCTTTATGACAATATGTGCATATATATTGCTGTTTTTGCTGTTTACGGCCTCCTGAACACCCTGTTTTCCGTGTGGAAAACATGTCTGTTCTGGCTTCAAACGGTGCAGAATCCGGGTGCTGGGGAATGTTAATTTGCAACATTCATATCCGGAGCTAACAGCTCATGCATGTAGCTGGCACACGGCACTGTATGTAATGCAAACGCAGAGAAACCTGTATCGCAGTGCGGGACTTTGAATCCTGTCTGGGGAGCGCTGCATATGGATGCAAATGGCATCCGGCTGTATGTGATGCGTTTCTTTGCGCCAAAGGAGACAAGCATTTATGTATACCGTGAAATTGCGTAACTGGATTATTGGCTTTCTGGCTGCTGTCTTGGTACTGGGGCTGACAGCAGCGGGAGTGCTCTGCTTCATGTCCACGGGAACGGAGAGTGCCCTGGCGGATACGATAGAAATATCCTCAAAGGATGACTTTACTGAGGAGACCTATGGTGAAGGCGAGAATGCAGTAACCTATTACACCTTGTCCAACGGGGATTATAAGCTTGCAGAAGACATTGAACTGGATAAGTACATTGAGATAGAAAGTGGTACAGAAGTTACTCTGGATCTGAACGGGCACAATTTAATCGGTACGGGAATTACCAATTCTGATTTTGCATTCATCATAGTCAACGGTAATCTTGCCATAGGCGATTCTACAGACACCTGGGATAATTATTACTCTGTTGATGGAGGAAACAACAGCGAAGAAGACACCGATGAAGATGAGGCCGAAGATTCTAAAGATATAACCTATGTTTGTAACGTCGGTTATGTTGAATGCTCTGGCGCCAATACAATAGGAGTGAATGAAACCGGAACCCTTACAGTAAACGGCGGCTTATATGTAGGCGAGAGCGGGAGTTCTACTATATATCTTGAAGCTGGATCTCATGCCACAATCAACTACGCATATATATATGCTCAGGGGTCAGGGACAAGCGATATAACCACATATGGCACATTGTATATTAATGGAGGTTATATTAATGACCCATCGGAAGATGCGGTTTTGGTCAGTGGCGGTGATATGTATATTTATGGAGGCACAATTACCTCTGGTGTTCAGGCAATATACATCTCGAACGATTCAATATACGATGATAACATAACTACACTTGACTATACAACTGTGACGATAGGTACAGAGGGCATATCAGATGATGCCATCAGCATATCAAGTAATGATGTAACCGTAATCCTGATGAATGGCTGCACACTGAACATATACAGCGGTACTATCTGTACAACAGGTGTGAGCAGTCCTGCAATAGACGTCATGTACGACGGCTCAGATGCTTCTGCCAATTTGAACATATACGGCGGCATCATTACAGGCACAGAGTACGGCATCAGTGTGGAAGCCATAACGGAGCATGGAGTAGATGCCATCTCTTATGTCAATGTATCCATATCCGGCGGTACCATCTCAGCTACTGGAGAAGAGAACTACGGCTTGTATCTTGAAGGCTCCGGCACATATGCAATCTCCGGCGGGGAGATAACCGGATCCGTTTATGGGGTTTATCTTGCTGACTCAGATGAAGCGCAGTCTCAGACAGTCCTTGCTATTTCCGGCGGAACAATCTCAGCCACAGATGATGATGGCATAGGCTTATACCTTAACGGCACAGGAACATACAACATAGCTGGAGGAGAGATTTCCGGAGGCATAGGAGTAAAGATAGAAGACGGAACGGTTAATATCTTAGACGGAACCATATATACAACATCTGAAAAGATCGACAGCACTGCAGGGGCGGTAAGCCATGGCGTTGCATTGTATCTGTTGAACGGATCTGCTTCAGATATGACTGTAACAATATCCGGAGGGGTATTTACTGGAACATACAACTGTGTAGCATATCTTGCAGGCAATAGTGCTACTGCAGGCAGTGAATCCACTCTAACAATCTCAGGCGGAGTATTCTCCTCCGGTGAAACAGATACGGATTACTGCATTGAAGAATATGGTTCATCTTATATAACCGTATCCATAGAGGGCGGCGAATTTCATGGCTACATTACGGATATGAATGACATGACCATAACCGGCGGGTCATTCACATTGCTGGGAGAGATCGAGATTTTTGACATGAATGCTCTCGACCTCTCAAATGGCCTTGTTGCTTCTGTAGAAACAAAGTATGTAACTATGGAGCCTGGAAATGAAGATGAATGCGAAGCAGTACTGTACACGGTAACAATCTCCCAGTGCACTAATCTTGTAAACCTTGCAGAGGTAAACTCCAAGTATGCTGCGGACACAACCTCTGTAACATATACAAGCAACGAGTACACATTCGGCTCTGCCCTTTATGGAGATGGATATACCGTTACAGTAGCAGAAGGCACGAACGTTGGCGAGTATACTGTAACCGTAACCTGCGAGGACGGGGCATACTTCCAGCTGGAAGACGGCACGGTTCTTTCAGACAAAACCGTTATTTTCACATACACTATCACAAAGGCCATAACCAACTCTGTTACCCTTACAGAGGAAGACGGCACATACACAGCGACGGCAGACTTTGGCAAGGCTGTGCTCAAGTACTATACAGATGAAGAGTGCACGGAGGAGATCACCGGCTCCATAACTGCATCCGGCACATACTACGTAAGAGCGGAAGTGGATGGCACAGACAACTACGCTGGAGCTGTCTCAGATACTTTATCCTTTACTATATCCATTACTCCCAGTTACAGCATTTCTCTTCCCACGCAGGAACAGGCATCATATGCATACGGAGATGAGGCTATTCCGGAGAGCTTCGGCGAAGAGTTCGTAACAGAAGGCGAGATGCATTACACCGTTACGCTTGTTTCCGGAACAGATGCAGGAACATACACCGTATACGTTGTAGCGGATGAGTATGCGTGCTTCCTGGACGGGGACGGCAGCATTGTTGTGGATGAAAATGGCAATGCCGTTATGTACAAGGCATTTATGTACACAATCTCACAGGCCTCCAACTCCGTGGAATTCTCCATAGCAGAAGACGGCACATATATCTCAAGCTCTGCCTATGGCGAGGTTACATACAAGTATTACTCAGATGAAGAATGCACGCAGGAGATAACCGCGGCCATAACCACATCCGGCACATACTACGTAAGAGCAGAGGTAGAGAGCACGGACAACTACGCAGGCGCAGTCTCAGATCCAATTGCTTTCACCGTTACAATCCCTACCGGCGACGGAATATCCACAACAGACATCCTTGCCATTGTGGCTATCGTTATCATCCTTCTCGGCCTTGCTATATCCCTTGCCATCATATTCGGCCACAGGAGAGTAAAGTATGAGGTTGTCCAGGCAGAAGCAACAGCAACGGCTCCCAAGGCTTCTCCAACATCTGCTAAGTCCGCAGCCCCTGCTGCATCAGCAAAGACTGCAACATCCAGTACAGCAAAGGCCACAGAGCCTGCTGCTCCTGTAGCCGCACAGCCCCCTGCACCCAAGGCAGCAGAGCCTGCAGGAAAGATTGCACATGCCGCTGTACAGCCCGTGGCAAGCACTGCGGCAAACACAACGGCAGCTGCAGCAGCGCCTGGACCGGTTCCCGCAGCTGCCGCTGCAACTACACCTGCTGCGCAGGTTAAGACAGCAGACGGCACCGTAGCCCAGGGCACCAACTTCGTAACAATACCTGCAAAGCCCAGGGAGTAATCTGCCTCTCCGAATAGCAATACGGAGCGGAATATGCTTAATTCATCCATTCCGTACGGCTCATGCGTCACGGAATGAATGACCATGATACAAACAATCCAGTTTCATGCATACACATATGCATACAGATTTGGAAAGCCGTCTGTGCCCCAGCACCGGACGGCTTTCTGCCAGTCTGAGGAGGCCCTTCTTGGATTTGACGAATACACGAACAAATGTTCATTCAATTGTCAAGCAATGTTACTTGACAACTTTTCACTGACTTTCAAACCCGGCTCCTGCCAGTAGTCAACAAATGCCTCTTTGGTGTGGGCGCAAATGCTTGTATTCCTTTGTTCCCTTGTGATATACTCTTTGCGTGAGATGCGGTTATGCATGCCTGCAGGAAAGACTTTAGCGGGCACGCAAGACGGCCCGGATGCCGGGCAGGCCGGAAGGAATACGAAGGGAGAGGGGACGCACTTTTATGGATATTACCGGGATCATAGAGCTGGTAGTGATAGTTGCTCTGATACTTTTAATAATCTTCGCCTTCGTATGGGGACACAAGCACCACAAGAGCGCAGACGATGACGAGGAGAATCCCTTCACCTTCGTGACCGTCTACGTGGAGTGCACCAAGGACAAGATAGCCGAGAACGTCCAGTCCTATACTGACCGTGGCTTCTACATAGCAGCCACCTACCCTGAGCTCAAGAAGGTGAAGAAGAACGAGGTAACCGAGTTCACCCTTCTTCTGAAGAGGTTCGTAGAGGACATCCCTGAGGACGAGAAAGCCGCCTACAAGGCATACAAGAAGTCCCATCCCGCCAAAACGGAAGACGATGATGACGACGTGGACGAATAACCCGCCCGTCCAGCCAAACTGAAACAGCTACATGAGAGCTCCAATCCCGGGGCTCTTTCTTTTCGCTGTGTGGGGATTGCTTCCGGAAGGATATTAAGGGCTGTGAAAGATTCTAGAGAAGGATACAGGTACATATGCAGGATGCAGGCATTTGCATACCATATAGTATATGTGTGTTTGTGCCATATCCCCGTGCCAATGCCATCTAATGGCCGTATATCACATATCCCTGCAGGCATGTCCTTCTGTGTGCTTACATATGTCTGTTCCTGTCTCTGTCTTCCAGCCAGTCTGGACTCATATATTGCCTAGGAATAGCAGCGGGAGAGGGAGCAGGCAGACGTCCACGCAAGGGGAGCCATACGTCTCTCTGGCGCATTGTATCCACCCCCGGACACCTTTGCAAGGTGCCCTGAGAAGGGGCGTGCAGAGTCTCTTTGAGCGTGTACTGAGGCATACAGTGCTGGTTGCAATGACTGGAGCGGATATACAAAATGGTGGGATATGTGCAAATATGCGTGAAAGTTTTATAATGTTGTTTAAGATGCCCGAAAAGCGGGTATATATGATTGTGTAAGGAATAATTGCAGGAGGTTGCTTTTATATGATATACCAGTCCATTGCGCTGAACGATCCGGGCGGGAAGTATGACAACTATCTGACGGACAATGCAGCCACAGTCTGTTACCTTTTGGGACTTGGCGATGACAAGCTTGCGCAGGATCATTTCAGCAAGGAAAAGATTAAAGAGCTGAGGGCCGATGACAGGGCCACAACGATACGGTATCTCTGCATGATACGCATGCAGATATTCCGCAACTACAAACAGATCTCGGATGCAAAATTCAAGCCGGGCTCCGAGACGGACAACTTCGAGAAGTGTTTTGACAAAGAGCAGATAAAGTTTCTTAGGGAAAGAGGGCTTGAGATAGTGCACGTCAACATGAAGGGAACCTCAAGCATCTTCATGAACGTGGCCTACATAAACCAGTACATCCTGGACAACATAGACAAGATAAAGCCCCTTATTCCGGACTGGATAAAGTTCGAGTACATCCGTGCGCTCTTCCTCATGCCAAAGTGCAACGCAGGCCCCGGAGGGTCCCTTGTTGCCACCAAGCAGAAGCAGCAGTCCGTCTTCAACGGCATCCATGACGGCATGGTTGCCTATAACAACAACAAGAACAGCTACCCGTACCAGCTGTTCCTCGTGTGGCCGTACACCCTGTCCGAAAAGGACGGCAACATACTCTATAATGACGAGAAGTTCCTCAAGATGCTCTACGGGGCCAACAGGGACATCTTCAAGGCTGCGGAGTACGTCATAGACGCCCCCGCCCAGTCCAAGGAGAGCTTCTACGACTTCGTCTCGAAGGCCGGCTCCGTGGCCATCTTCGTGGACTGCGAGAACGTAACCCCGTACAGCTTCGTAGGCATGCTCAAGGGCCTGGACGCCAACAACATCTCCAAGATACGCGAGATAGTCCTCTATGACGACGAACACACCTCCACGGCCTGGGACTACGTCTCATCATACGTGGATATAGACATCCCAATAACCCACAAGGAGATACAGCGCGTCCTGGACAACAAGTCCCTCATAGACACCGTCATGACGGCGGGCGTCTGCAGGGCCTACTACGAAGACCACGTGGACTCCGTAGTCCTCGCCTCTTCCGACTCCGACTTCTGGGGGCTCATCACCACCGTGTCCCTTGCCAAATACTACATCTTAAACGAACGCACCCGCACCTCGCAGACCATAATAGACCGCTTCGACGAGAAGGGAATAGAGCACTGCTTCATGGATGACTTCGCGCAGGACAAGGTGCAGCTCTTCAAAACCCAGGTGCTCCTTGGCACCCTGCGCCGCCGCATCGCCACCTTCAACGAGACGGGCATCTGGCCGGACATGGACGCAGACAAGCTTGTGGACTCCCTGTTCCGCGAGGCCTACATAACCGGCGCAGACACCCAGATGGAGCAGGAGAAGAAGACCTTCATGAACACCTATCTCAAGGGAGGCTTTACCATCAAGTACTCCGAAGACCCGGACGGCTCCCGTCCCTTCCGCATGGAGCTCAACCGCAAGTAATCCCTGCCCTACACAGCCTATCCGCAGCTGCACAGCCAAACCAGCACATCATCCCGGGCTATCCCGGCCCAATACCGGCTCCTGCCCGGGATATCTTTTGGCCCTCGGAAAACAAATGTTTACCAAATGCATAAATCCTGTAATGCCAGACCCCGGCAAAAGGCAGGAAATCATATATACAGGAGGCTATTTTCATGCCCACAAACGAAAGCAGCACCATTTCCGGCGAGACAAACGTCTTCCCGGACAAGACATCCGCACTCCGCTTGTTTTTCAAAGGATTCATTACTCCCATGGCATGCCCTGAAGACTTCGGCAAGTCGCTTGCCCTTTCCAGGGCAAAGGAGCGCATTCTGCAGGGCGACGGCACCCGTCCCGGCAGACCGGTCCTGTACCTGGACCTCAGCTCCGTGCATCCCAGGACATACAGAGCTTTTCTTGGCTCTATGAAGGCTATCATAGCGGAGCTGTACAGGCACCATGAAGCAGAGTGCCTGCCCTTATGCAGGTTCTATGAACCCAAGCTGTACAGCGGCATCATATCCGGGGAAGCGGACAAGCTGGACTATATGGATGCCATAGATTTTCTGGCAAGGCTCATGCACAAGAGATACGGCTCAACTCCTGTAGTTATCATAGACGGCGCAGACACACCCTTGCTGTATGCGCTCTCCGGCGGATACTACGAAAAGGCCCATGCGTTCATCTCACATATGTACGGCACCATGAATGACAACAGAGACATAAAAAAGTGCCTCATGAGCGGCACCACATACATGAACCACTGCAGCCTGCATGGCGGGCACTATCTTATGGACAACTGCCTTCCTTCCTCCTTAAGATACTCTTTAGGCTTCTCCGTCCGTGAGACGGTAGACATCCTGGCCTCATACGGCCGGGCAGACAAGCTGGATGAAGTCCTGTTCTGGTACGGCGGCTACCTCACGGAGGAAGGGGAGAAGGTCTGCCCCGGCTCCCTTGCTGCATACATCCGTGGTGGCTTCACCCCCGGATGCTACAGGAAGAACACCTTTCTGGACATATACGGCAGGCAGGCTTATGCCGGAGAAAAGTTTCATGGCTGGCTTACACAGCTGCTCACAGGCCCGCTGCAGATCATAATCCCTAGGAACATCTGCTACGGAGATCTGGCCACAGACGAGGGCATGCTCTCCGTGATGTGTCATTACGGATACCTTGACATACGCAGCGCAGTCCCTGCAGATGACTTTTTCTATGAGCTCAAGTGTGACATTGCCGTTCCCAACCAGGAGGCCAGAAGCCTCATACATGACCTCATCCGGTAATGCCCACGCACAGCCCATCTGTGGCTGCACAACACCAACATCCACACAGATACCACACTCCCGGACCTTCTTCCAACCCATAACAGCCATACAGGATGCCTGTAGACGTCCCATATAGCCATTCTGTACCCTGTGGCCATCTCCTCAGTGGGTGTATCATCCTGCACCTGTGCCGTCTCAGAGCTTATATAACGTCTCTCCAGAAGCCCACACAAAAACACTGTCATATGCATCCAGACCCCGTTCCAAAGGCTCTTCCATGCGCTCCAGAATGGCCTCCAGAGCGGGAGTAGAGGGACCACTGGATAGGGGAAAGGGCATGGAGAATGCTTAAAACACAGCAAAACGGATATAAGAAAGGACCCCGCGGTGAGCGGGGCCTTTCAGGAAAACAAGATATCATATAGAGGCTTGTATGTGTGTCAGATCTCTCTGTGCTTTTTGCGGTACTGGTGAGGGGGCATGCCCGTCTCCTTCTTGAAGAAGTTAATGAAGTAGTTGTAGTCGGAGAAGCCGGTCTCGTCGGATATCTGGCGGAGGGGCTTGTCGGTGGAGATGAGGAGGGTTTTGGCCGTGTCGAGGCGCTTGTCGGCTATGTAGCGCTGGACGGTGGTGTTGAAGTTCTTGTCAAAGATGTCGTAGAGGATGTGGCGGGCCACGTGGAACTGGTCGCAGAGGGTCTCGGCGGTTATCTTATCGGAGATGTGCTCCTCTATGTACTCGGAGATGAGGCGTGCGATTATGGGACGGTTGAAGCGGATGACTTCCTCGGTGCCCACGATGTATGAGATGCAGGACTGGAGAATGAGGACGGCGTCGTCTATGTAGCTCTTGTCGAAGACGGGCAGGGAGCGGTAGGCGTCAAGCATTCTGGTCTTGTCCAGGCCGTACTTGTCGCAGATGTCCATGATCATCTCCTCGGAGGTGTAGTCCTTTTCGGCGTCGCGGAATTTGCCTATCATGAGGTAGGCCACTATGATGTCGTCGCAGAAGACGGGGGCCACTATCTCGCAGATGCCTGCGTGGCAGGTGTACTTCACCGTGTCGTGGATGTCGCGGGACTCGAAGGAATGCTTTATGTCGCACTCGTGGCAGAGAGCGGAGCGGCGTTCGTCCTCGCGGATGTACATGCAGTAGTCGGCCCATTCGCCCGTGTGGGTGACGCAGTTGAGCTTGTGGTCGAAGAGGGTGACCGTTATGTTGAAGCACCTGTGGTAGGCTGAAAGGAGCCTGTCCAGTTTTTTGACGTCAAAGCTTATCGGCATGCCTCTATTTAACAGCACGGAAAGGAAAATAGCAAGCGATAGCCGCAACTTTTGAATAAAGAGTGTGCAAAATGCATAAAAATGCCGTTTTTATTGCAAAAAGTACGGTAGTTTGCAGAAAGTGCTTAAAACACGATTTTTTAGTTTTTGCGGCGGCTTTTTATGAGACAGAAACGGGGATTGCGTCTGTTCTGAGAATTTCAAAATGTTAAAATGTTAAAATA
>JAJPZC010000142.1 GCA_021204585.1 Clostridia bacterium | reverse complement strand
AAGTTAGGAGCCGCTCCGCTGGCAGTACCCAGGTAATGTGCATTGGCCAGGATTACAGAAACAGATCCGCCTGCAGGGATGGTAACAGTTGCATAGCCGCCCATGTAATTGTTGCTGCTTGAATTGCCGGGCTGGCCTGTTCCCATGAAGTAAATGGTTATAGTTATCTCTGTATCACTATAGTTGGTAAGTTCGTAGAACAGGTTATAGTAGCCAATAGTAATGTTGGTGTTTTGGTTTGTGTAGTATGTAAGGAGTCTGAACCAGTATCCGTCTGATATGCTTCCAGTGCCTGCCCATGTTACTACCAGGTTCTCTGTATAGTCTGTGGAGTTGAGGCCATATCCTAATGTGAAGTTAGTATAATAGTTGCTTGTCGTAGAGCCGAATGTTGTGCCGGCGTCATGAACATAATCGGTATATGAATCAGCATCGTTTGTTGTCAGATTATATACGTCGCTTGTGAAGTACGGCACAACAGTCATGCCGTCTGCCACCTCTGTTGTGGATGTAACCTTGGTGTACGTACTGTTGTCTGTTGTATAGTACCAGCCTTCAAGAGACCTGTCTGTGTTCAAGGTATAATTGCTGGCTGTGGGAACGACGAGTGCCTCGCCTATGGTCTGCACGCTGTTTGCCCAGCCCTCAGACATTGTAATGAGGCCGCCTGCATTGTTTACAGCCACTTCAGTCCTGGTCTTAGTAAGGTTGGGCACTAACTTGTATGTGTAGCCGTCCTCTATGTCAAACGCTTCGCTGGAGCCATATGTTCCAACTTCCATCCATGTAGAGCCATTATCATTGCTCCTGGTTACTGTCCAGTTCGTAAGATCATAGTATGTGTCGTCATAGCTGTATTCTATGCCGCTGCCAGAAACTGTATACTCGCCTTCTGCATAGATCGTGAAAGATGTAGATGAGCTTGTGTATGAAAGGATCTGGCTGTCATCTGCCTCGAAGGTGATTGTTATGACGATGTAGGACACTACGGGCCTTACTGTCATGTCACTGGTAATGGTATCCGTATCCGTTGCAGCTGTCCATGAATCATCCGTTGAGCCCTTAATCTCCCATCCGGAGATGTATGCATTGTTGTTCTCATTGTCTGAGAAGGTGACAGAGATCTGGCCGCCGTTCACCATTTGAGTAAGCGTGCTGAGGAGATTGGACTCTGCTTTAGCGCCAACAGACGTTGTAATGCTGCTGATGCCATCATTGGTCTCAATGGTTATGGTGGCGTCATTCTCTTCAACCACAGGGTAGATGGTAATGGCCGTACCGGTTATGGTTGTTGTGGATGTAATCAGCGTGTCACTGTTTGCATCAATTGAGTCGCCGGCCATGATATACCAGCCGGTTATGCTGTATGATGAGCCGCCTTCTGTGGAGAGAGTGTACAGGCTTATGAAGTCTGCGGATTCAATTATGCTCTGCAGGTTGTCTCCAACGTATGCGTTATATGTGGTGGTGCCAGCATCTGTGAAGCTGATGTTCTCCACGCTGTCCAGGGCAAGGGTTATGACCGCAATCTGGTTCCACTTTGCATAGAAGGTTGTGGCTTCCGTAATGTCTGTTAAGGATGCCTCGGTAACTTTGACCGTGCAGTCTGCATCCGTGTACCAGCCGCCGAACTCGTATCCCTCGGGTGCTGTGAGATATTCTCCCTCAGGAAGCTCTATGGATGCACCCTTGTCTATGCTGAGCACGCCATTCTCTGCATCATAAGCTGCAGCGCCGCTGCCGCTCAGGTAATCAGATGATACGGTTGCGTCTTCTATGCCGGACAGAGTGACCGTTGTGGACTCATAGATGCCTGTTGTGATGCCAAGCTGGAAGTCCGTGATGCTGTATGAGCCATCTGTATTCTTTTCATCAGTATGAGTGCCTATGACAATGCATGTGATGAAGTTGCTGTTAACTACTTCAAGCTCAAAATTGTCTATGACAACAAGCTTTGTTTCCCCGGGTGAAAGGGTTACCTGTGCGTACTCGGACTGCGTGGGTACATAACCGCTGCTTGTACTCCATATCCACCCGTTAGTGCAGAAGTAAATGGTGAACGTGAGTGTCTCAGAACCATAGTTGGTCAGGTTGTAATACAGGTTGTATGTATTGCCAACGCTTACAGAGACATCATTGTAGTACGTGTTGAGACGGAACCAGTTGAGGTTGTCCAGGGCAGCCGTACCGGTATATGTTATAATCGTTTCCTCTGTGTATGTATCCGTGTTGAGAACAGTTTCCGTAGGGAAGTTCTGCCAGTAGTTGGTTACCGTTGTGCCGGCAGACGTTCCGCCGTCATTTACATATCCTGTATTGCCGGTTGCATTGTTGGTTGCCACGTTCTCATGATCTTCATAGAAGTACGGCACAAGGGTCATGTTCTCCACTACTGTTGTGGAATCGGTCACTTTCGTGTATGTGGCGCCGCCGTCCACAGTGTAATACCAGCCGATGAGCGTCTTGCCGTTGTTCGTTGTTACATCATAATTACTGGGCAGAGAAAGGACATCCCCTACCGTCTGTACATTCTCCCACTCACCTACGGTTATTCTTCCGTCTGCATCACCCACGTTGATGGTTGTCTGGGTTCCCGGCGTGTACCATACGCCCGTATCTACGTTGTACCTCTGCGGCACTACATTCTTTCCGATGACGTACCTGCCCATGTTCATGCCGGCGTTGGTGCCCAGAATCTGGAGACCAGGCTGGAGGACATGCACATAATATCCGTCAGACCTGAGATACTGGGAGGCAGATGTGAGATCCTGCATGCCAAGCGTAAGGACGTCTGCATAATCATAGTATGCGCAGAACTCTATCTGCGCCTGGCGAATGGTGTTATATGCAGTCTTTAATGTATCGTTGTCGCCCTCGTATGTTCCAATGGGAATTACATACAGATGATCAAGTGAGTATGATGTGTCCGCTGTGAGATCCGTGTTGAGGTTGTTGTAGAGGTCATTGAGCTGTGACTTGTAGCTGTCAGCCGTTGTGCCGTTGTCTCCGTCTGTCTCGCCCTGCAGCCATACTATGAAGATGTTGCGGATGGTGAACTCGCAGCTGTCGCTGGACACATAATTTACGGCAGACTCAAGTCTTTCAAGTGTATCTGCATAATAGTTGCAGTATGTTCCGGGGGTGTTGCTAACCGTGCAGGTTGCGCCGCCCTTTGTCCAGGCGGCAATCGGTGCTCCGCCGCGGGATGCGGAAACGGCCACAATAGGCACATTGGTCACAGAGTAGTAGCTTTCAACGAACGAAGATACAACAGAGCCTGACTTTGAGGACTCGCTCATGTAACCGCTGCCTGTTCCGTTCTCGTTCTGGCCGAACGGCTCTGTTATCTGTGATAACGTGTTGGGAGCGGATATTGCATTGTAAGCATATCCGTGGCCTTCCTCTACTCCTGTTATAATGCTGCTGTCGCTGGAGTAATTGGAGATGTCTCCGCGGCCTGCCATGTTGCTCTGGCCGCCGAAGAGTACGACGTCCACAGGATTGGTGTCATCTGTGCCTGTCTCAGACATGCACGCCACATTCTCAACCGCAGAAGTGAGATATGATGCAAGAGCCGCCGTTCCTGTTGTGTTGAAATGCAGACCGTCTCCGGGGTATCCGCCTGTGGAGAAGCTTTCTGTGTTGTTGTATCTTACGTAGCTGTATCCCTGGTCATCCAAGGACTCCATGTATGAATGGAAGTCCATGAGATAGAGGCCCATCTCATCAGCAACTTCACGCTGCACTTCGTTTACCTTGAGCACGTCTTCCTCACGGACGTCTGCCGTATAGAGGGCTGTGCCATCGGTTGTCTGCTCAAAGAGATGAGGAGACGTCACGAGAATGACCTGGCTGCCAATATCCTGGTAGCTTGTAATGAGCTCTTCGAGGTCATCTTTGTATGTAAGGCTGGAAACAGCATCCCAGCACTGGGTTGCGCTCTTGTACTGGGCATCATTGGTGCCAAGCATTATGATAACAATGTCAGGCTCTGCTTTAATGCTGGCAGGATATCCGCCTGTTCCGGAGCCATATATGTCGCTTACTTCAATATACTGACGCGGGAGTGATGTTGTATCAAGGAGCTGTGTGACCGTAGCGCCGGATACGCCGTAGTTCTGTACGTCGTATACGCCGCTGTCTATCGCATCCAGGTCTTCCTGGAGATAGTATGAGTAAGGATGATAATTTGACCAAGTCTGAGGCGCTGTGAGTGAATCTCCGACAGCCGCAACCGTTACAGTGTCTTCTTTGTTCATCCAGTGAGCGTACAGAGTGAGTGTGCCGTTCTCGCCAGAGGTCTCCGTAAGGGCATCTGTGAACTGATACTTCGTGCCGCCAACGGCCTCTGTATACCAACCGCTGAATGTGTAGCCCGTCATTGTAGGCGTTGCCGTGGGCTTCGTTACCTTGCTCCCTACGGAAACGGTCTGGTCATTCGGCATATTCTGCGCCATATTGGCATTGAGAACACCGGTGCTGTACGTTACTGCTATGGAAGTAGTTACAGGCTCATCTGAGGAGACAGCCGTCCACTTTGCGTATATCGTTGTATTGGCAGTTATGGCTGTGGAGAAGTCAAAGACTGTCGTGAATGAAGAGTCCGCATACCAGCCGTCGAAGGTATAGCCGTCCGCAACAGGGTCAGAAGAAGGCTTTGTGGCCGTGCCGCCGGACAATACAGACTGGCTAGCAATAACAGACGCGGAGCCTGCGTTTCCAAGATCGAATGTCACTGTATAATAAGTATCCTGCCCGGGCTCTTCAGGCTCTTCAGGCTCTTCGGGCTCAGAAGGAGCTGCATCCTTTGTCCAGTGGCCTTCAATGTAGACCTTCTCCGTTATGGGAGTGCCGGCGAAGTCAAAACGGGTCTTGTTCTCGTTCTCGGCAGAGCCTTGATACCAGTACTGGAAAGTGTAGCCGTCCGCTGTGGGTGTCTCTTCGGGCTCTGTGGCGTATCCTCCCTCTTCAACTTCCTGGTCTTGAGGCATGTTCTCCACAGTCTTCTGGACATCTGCAGGGAGTTCGTCACACAGGAAAACGACCTTGTGCGTGTCTCCAACACGCCCTGTGCTGCCGCATGCGGAAAGAGGCACGGATATGAGCATTACCGCGCAGACTATGAAACACAGAACTATTGCCAGTCTCTTCGCTATTCTCTTCATGAGATTCTCCAAGCGTCTGTATTATTGAGAAACGGCTGTATAAAGGGTTTGTCATTGTGCCTGCACAATGACACCTCCCCCGGGGGAGGTTAAAAACTTACAATTTCTCATGTTAGATTCTATCATTCGCTCAGACGTTTCTCACATTGCAATATCATGAAAACGTCTTGCATATGAAAGGCCACTTTAATAATGGTATACGCACGCACATGCAATATACGGAGGCCCTTACATGCAGGTATCCGCACAGAATATGAACACATCTCATGAGACTGTGCATAAAACGGAATGCCTTCCGGCAGTAAACAGACGCTCCCCCGGACTCTGTTGCGCACTGCACCCCACCGTCCTCATACGGTCTTTTTGCAATGTTGAGGCACAGGGACTGCACCCCGTGCTTGCGCACATGAACATGACGGCATGGCATATTGGTTGCCTTGTGGGCAATATGGGGCCACATGAATGTTGCAAACTCACATAAAGGAACAGCCGCACAGCGTGTTTTGCTGTGCGGCCGTCCATATGAGGTTTGCTAAGTGTATGCTCTTGGTATGCTCTTAGGCTTTGTCTTTGCGGCAAGCCTTTATGCATCCTTCCATATGTGCGGTATGCCATATGGGAGTCCGTATTGTACTGCCTGTCATGCCGGTCCGGAGACTAAAGCATCTGCCTTGGCGAGGCCCGCATATTGCCTCCGGCAATCCTGCAAACGCAGGCAGATATGCCGGAAATACATATGCTTCATACAATGAAATTCTGTTGCATTACGGGGAGTTAACACCTGCTGCGGGAAGGGACATTACTCCTCTTCTGCAGGGATCCAGCCGGCGTATATTACGGTGTCTTCATATACGGATAAAGAGGTTCCTGCAGGCTTTGTGCACTCTGCATCCAGGTACCAGCCGCCGAAGGTGTACCCCTCCGGGGCGGAGATGAGGGTGGCTTCAGGGAGCTGGATTGTGTTGCCCTTGCAGACCACAAGGGTGCTTGTCTCTGTGTTGAAGGATACCACGGAGCCGCTGGCTACAAGGTATTCTGCAGAGACGGAGCCGGTCTGCATGTTTGCAAAGGTGAGGGTGTTGGAGTAATACATGCCGAGTTCCAGGCCGATCTCAAAGTCCTTGTACGTGTGGGTGTCTTCGCTTAAGCGGTTGCCGTTAGAATCATAGTCTCCTATCATGATGGCAGTGGGGAAGTTCTGATAGCTGTGTTCGCTTGTGTACAGCATATGAGGCATTACAACCAGCACAGTCTGCCCTGCGGGAATGGTGGCCACAGCGGAAGCCAGGATGTTGTCCGTATCTCCTGTGGAGGAGGCAAGTCCGGGATATCCGCTTGTGCAGAAGAAGACTGTTACGGTAATGTCCTCCGTGCCGTGGTTGGTAAGCTCATAGAATACGTTGAAGTAATCTGTGGGAATGTTTCCGGAGCTTAAGGAGAAGTGGGTTATGAGACGGAACCATACTCCGTCCGAGATGGCATTTGCGCCCGTCCAGGAGACCGTGAGGTCTTCCGAATAGTCTGATGTGTTCATCTCCCTGGAAAGCACGAACTTGTTGTCATAGCTGATCATAGGACTGCTTCCCCATGAAGGGCCTGCGTCCTGCACGTGAGAGGCGCTTGTGTCCCTGTCATTTACGGAGAGGTTGTAGAACTCATTCGCAAAGTACGGCACAATTGTCATGTCCCTCTGCACCTTCGTTGTGGACGTCACTTTCGTATATGAGTGCCCGTCATCCGTCGTATAGTACCATCCAAGCAGCGCCCTGTCTGTGTTGAGGTCATAGTTGTCCGGCAGCACCAGGACAGCTCCCAGCGTCTGCACCTCGTTGTCCCATGTGTCAAGGGAGATCATGTCATCTGCAGTGTCTACCAATACCATTACGGCATTGTGATTCTGCTCTTCCTCTCCGGGCTCTTCCGTGCCCTCTGAAGGCTCTGCGGCAGGTACGTCTTCTCCCTCTGCGGGAGCCTCCGGCTGCACGCCCTCTTCCGGCTGTTCTTCTATGCCGCCTTCCGGCTGTTCTTCTATGCCGCCTTCCGGCTGGCTTTCTGTGCCGGGCTCTTCTGCAGGGCCTTCATCTGAGGGGTTCTCTTCATCTGCAGGGCCTTCTGCATCTCCGGGTACTTCTTCTGTTCCTTCGCCGGGTGTTACGTCTTCCTCTGTACCGGGAGTTGTGTCTTCTTCTCCGGAGCCGGGCTCATCTGAGGGCTCCTGGCCCCCTTCATCTGTCTCCGGGCCCTGTGGCTCATTGCTGTCTGTTATGTCATCTTCCGGAGGAAGGGGCTGGTCTGGATCATCTTCCGTTTCGTCTGAAACGGAACCATCTGGCAGCTCTCCGCCCTCCGGGGCAGAGGCATCATTGCCTCCGTCCGGGAGCATATCATTGCCGCCTTCTGCAGGAGGAAGCTCTTCTGTGTCATCTGCATTGTCTTCCGGAGGAGTGCTCCCTCCGTCTACAGCAGGGGGCTCCTGCCCTTCCTGCTCTGTTTCATCCTCTGCGGGAGGAAGAACGGTCTCTTCATCCCCGGGGATGGGAGCTATGTCTTCCATTGGTACAAACCAGGAGGCTGTAGAGACGTCATATCTCTGCAGAACGGGGGTCCCGCCCATAGTGAGCCTTCCCATGTTGCTGCCTGCATCTCTGCCTATGAGCTCATATCCGGGCTGTGTGAGGTGCACGTGGTTGCTGTCTGCCTTGAGGAAGTGCTCCGTGCCGGACGCCGTGAGGTCCTGCATTCCAAGGGATATGCAGTCTGCGTAATCTTTGGAGGCACACAGCTGCAGCTGGGCTGCACGGATGACGTCATAATTTGCCGCAGTCTCCGTAGAGCCGCCTTCATATGTGCCGATTGGTATTACGTACAGGTGGTCCAGAGATGTGCCGGTTACGGACTGCAGGTCTGCTGTGAGGCTGGTGTATACAGAGTCCAGCGCGGAGATGTACTCCTCTGCGGGCGTTGCAAGGGCTCCGTCTGTCTCTCCCTGCAGCCATACCATATATACTGCATGCAGCTCCAGGGAGTCATCCTGCTCCACGCACTTCACGGCTCCAGTGAGGCGCTCCAGTGTGTCCCGGTAATAATTGCAGTACGTACCAGCCACAGAGCTTACGGTGCAGTATGCCCCGCCCTTTGTCCAGGCCTTGACGGGTGACCCGCCCTGTGAGGCGGATACTGCCACAACGGGCCTGCCTGTCTCAGCATAATATGATTCCACGAATGCAGACACCATGCTGCCGGACTTGGATGTCTCTGACATGTACCCGTGCCCGGAGCCGTTCTGCGTGGCGCCGAAGGGCTCTTGCAGGGCTCCTAGGGACTGGGTGTGGATATCATATGCATATCCGTGCCCTGCGGCAACAGATGTGGTTACGGCGTCATACTTGGTGTATTCCCCGCGGCCTGCCATGTTGCTCTGGCCCGCAAAGAGGATTATGTCTGCCTCTGCGGGCTCTACGGGCTCTGTGCCGGGCTCCTCTGCGGCCCCTTCATCTGTTCCGGGGCCAGGAACAGTTTCATCCTGGCCGCCCTCTGTGCCGTTAGAGCCGCTTGCGCTGCCCGGGTGGCTCCCCTCTGACGGGGTCTCCTGGCCTGCCTCCGGGATGTAATTGCCGTTGTTCCCTCCGGGGGTGCCTTCATGCATGCCGTCTGTAACCTCGCCGGGAAGAGGGCCGGGCGCAGGCGCAGGAACTGTCTCGGGTCCAGGCTCCGGCTCCGGTTCCTGACCCGCTTCATAGTCTTGCGTCCAGTTTGCGTATATGGTTATGTCATGCTCTATGCACGCGGAGAAGTCATAGCGCACTGTGGCTTCCTCTGTTGTGTACCATGCGTTGAAGGTGTACCCTTCCGCTGTGGGCGCTGTGGGCTCTGCAACAAAGCCCTTCCTTGCAACCTTCTCATCCGAAGGCCAGTTCTCTACTTTCGTGTCTTCTGCTATGTTGCCTCTGTCATACGTTACCAGGAACTGCTCCGTCTTTCTTACCGTGCATCCTGCAAGGGGCAACGAAACTGCGAGGGCCGCACAGACCAGGACACAAAGTCCTGCGGCAGCCTTCCTTACGGTTTCTCTCATTTGGCTTTCTCCGTATAATATATGTTTCCGGACTCCCGGCATCCCGGCCGGAAATCTGCGGGCATTATATAATATGTATAGAGAACTGTATATTGCATACAACCTAAGCCGCATGGCAGAAAAACGGGCGAATCTGCCCCTCTTTCTTTGTGCACATCATCTAAACTCTATCTGTCTAAAAGCGGCCGAATTACGCTATATTCTGTTGTTTTTCTCTGCTCACCGCACCGGATTCCAGCCATTAAGATACACTACAATTTTTATGCAGCTGTTGTGCATGTTGCACTATGCGAAGATGTGTTGCACAGCCACAGGAAGGCAATAGTTCACGGGGTATCTAATGCACCTGCGTTGGCTCCGTATGAGCCATTCTAAGGGGATGTACAGGGGCCTATATGAGAGTGCACCATGATGTGCCTGACGCTTTAATGAAGCTTTAACGAAGCTTTAATGAGGCTTTGTTTGACGCTTTAAACCGGGCGGTATCTGGTCTGGCAACACCCCTCCACTATCCGGTCTGCTTTGCCCACGGAAGGGACCGGAGCATCTACGGAATTGGGCTGGAGGGGCCGCGCTGCAGATAAACAAATGTTTCAACTGGTTCGCCAAATTTTATAAACTGTTGTTTATACTTTTTTGTGAACGAATGTTTATTTCCCGCCCCGCGCACGCGAAGCAAAAAATGGCCGTATACATGCGCAGATTAGGGGGTACTCTTGTCCGTCCGGCAACAGAAAAAGGCGCATGGGGCTTTAGTTCATGCGTCTTTTAAGTGTTTGCTGTTTGTAATTGCAGGCTGGATTACGGATGTTGCTG
>JAJPZC010000031.1:7258-10252 GCA_021204585.1 Clostridia bacterium | reverse complement strand
GGCTGATTTGCCGCAGGGCGCAGGGCGGCTGACAGGAAACAGAATTCCTGTACCTGAACTGTACCTAAAAACCGGATTGCCCCGCTTGACGGGCATAAAAAAAGCGGCATATCCGGCCGTTTAAGCCTGATATGCCGTCTCTGGTGCACTCGACAGGAGTCGAACCTGCATGGATTGCTCCACAAGATCCTTAGTCTTGCGCGTCTGCCAATTCCGCCACGGGTGCATGTCCTTCAAAACAAGGCTTATTTTAAAGGGTTTGAGGCTTGATGTCAAGCTAAAACGAGAGATTTTGGGTCAAAATCTCAACCAAAACTTATTTTGCTTGCATATTGCATGGCTTGGTGCTATACTAAGCCCAATAACCGCCCCGGGAAAATCCCGGCCGGAGAAAGAGTAAAGCATTTTGCGGCGTGCCGTAAGGCGCCCGGAGGATACATTATGGCTCATGTAAGACAGGACACTGGCAACAACGGCCAGATATCATATGATACAAGCATAGTTTCAGGCATCGTGGCAATAGCCGTGGACCAGGTGCCGGGGGCTTACCTTCTGAACTCCAAGGGAAAGGGAGTGAAGATCAAGTTTGACAAGAAGGGCGCCCTGGACGCAGACATCTCTGTAAAGGTTGACAGCTGCGAGAACGTGACTAGGCTTGCATACCAGATACAGCAGTCCATAAAGCACAACGTGGAGGCCATGACCAAGTACAAGGTCAACAAAGTGGACGTTCATATCCAGGATGTCAACCTGACCCCTGCCGGCACCGTTTGATGAAGACAAGCAGTTCCCTTATCTTTGCATAAGGGAATTTTTTAAGTGCAGCGCTTGCAGCCCTTCCGTGGGCAGTAAGCAGGCTCCGGCATACAGAGACTAAAGGCGCAAGCGGCGCCTTAAACGCAGATTCAGATTATGAGAGTTACAGCCAGAGAGACAGCCTTCAAAGTCATTTTCGCCTCCAACTTCACAGGGGAGATAAGCCGCGGCACGGCCAGGGCCCTGTACAAGTCGGAGAAGCTCACGGAGGATGACATCCTGTACGCCAACACGGTCCTAAACCTTGTGGAAGACCACTGGAATGAGTACTCCGCCATTATAGACCGGCTGTCCAGATCATTTCCGGAAGTGCGCATCTTCCCTGCAGACAGAAGCATAATGCTCCTGTCCCTCGCAGAGATATACGGCATGGAGGACGTCCCGGACACCGTGTCCGTCAACGAGGCCGCAAACATAGCCTCGAAGTACTCTTCGGAGAAGAGTGCATCCTTCGTAAGCGGCATCTTAGGCGAGGCCATAAAGGAAAAGAACAGCCCGGCCAAAGGCCAGGGCACAGAGGCAGACACAGATGCAGGGCCGGCTGCAGAGCCGAAAGACGGGCCGGCAGAAGGGCCGGCAGATGGGCCGGCAGAAGGGCCGGCAGATGGGCCGGCAGAGGCATAATGGATAAGGAGGCACAAGAGTATGTATACGCTTATAAACGGCAATGAGCTTTCCAGGACAATGAGAGCCGAGATGGCAGTGGAAGCTGCTGCTTTCACAGAGGCGCACGGGCGCCAGATCGGCCTTGCGGTAATACTTGCCGGCGAGGATTCTGCCTCCAAGGTTTATGTGCGCAACAAGATACGCGCCTGTGAACAGGTGGGGATACGCTCATTCTCATACTATCTTCCGGAGGACGTTGCCGAGGCCGAGGTGGAGGAGCTGGTGCAGTCCCTCGTGGACAATGATGAAGTGGACGGCATTCTCGTGCAGCTGCCCATGCCAAAACAGCTGGACAGCGAGAAGATACTGAAGCTCATCCCGCCGGAGAAGGACGTGGACGGCTTCTCTGCATCCAACATGGGCAAGCTTGCGCTGAAGCAGGACTGCCTTGTGGCCTGCACCCCGAACGGCGTAATGCAGATGTTAAAGCGCAGCGGCATAGACCCTAAAGGCAAGTGCGCAACGGTTGTGGGCAGGTCCAACATAGTGGGCAAGCCTATGGCCATGCTTCTTTTGAACGCAGACGCAACGGTAACGGTATGCCACAGCAAGACCCCGGATCTCAAGGAAAAGTGCCTTGGGGCAGATATTCTGGTGGCAGCAATAGGCAAGCCGAAGTTCATAACCGCGGACATGGTCAAAGAGGGCGCCGTGGTTATAGACGTAGGAATGGACCGCGACGAGAACGGCAAGCTCTGCGGCGACGTGGACTTTGAGAACGTCAAGGACAAGTGCTCATACATTACTCCCGTCCCGGGAGGCGTAGGACCCATGACCATAACCATGCTCATGTACAACACAATAGCGGCAGCAAATGCGAGGACTAAATGACATGACTGCATTCCAGAAAGCGCTTAAAACTTATAAAGAGACAATAGACGCCCGCATAGATGACTTCTGTGCAAAGCTTGACTGCCGCCCCAGAGTTCTCCGTGAGGGCATGATATACTCCTTGAAGTCCGGCGGGAAGCGCATCCGGCCCGTCATAATGCTTGCGTGCGCAGACATGCTGGGCGTGGAGCAGGAGAGGGTCATAGACTTCGCCCTTGCCGTTGAGCTCATACATACCTATTCATTAATACATGACGACCTTCCTGAGATGGACAACGATGACTACCGCCGCGGCCGTCCTTCCAACCATGCGGTCTTCGGAGCCGGCAATGCGCTTCTTGCGGGAGACGGCCTATTAAACTCCGCCTACGGCGTAATCTTAAAGGCATGCAACGAGGACCCCTCTGCTCTTGGCGCAGCCAACTGGATCTGCGACGCCGCAGGCATATACGGCATGATAGGCGGCCAGAGCGCAGACCTTCTGCATGAGAACGACTCCTGCAGGGATGAGCAGATTCTGGACTTCATATATTCCAACAAGACCGGAAAGCTCATTACCGCCGCCTGCGTGGCCCCGTGCCTTTTAGGGGGCGGATACTTCCTGGAGATGAACACGTACGGCGAACGCCTCGGCAAGCTCTTCCAGCTCACGGATGACATCCTGGACGTAACGGGAAGCCG
>JAJPZC010000031.1:2036-7158 GCA_021204585.1 Clostridia bacterium | reverse complement strand
TCTGGAATGCTGGAAGACATTACGGATGAAAAACTGAAGACCATGACCGTGCCGGAGCTTCAGGAGCTGGCGCAGGAGATACGCGTAAAGATTACGGACACGGTGCTTGCAAACGGCGGGCACCTCGCATCCAACCTGGGGCTGGTGGAGCTGACGATTGCGCTCCATTATGTCTTTGACTTCCCCACGGACAAAGTAATCTTTGACGTCGGCCACCAGTGCTACACCCACAAGCTCCTCTCGGGGCGTTATGAGGACTTCTCCACCCTCCGCAAGAAAGGGGGGCTTTCCGGCTTCCCCAAGAGGGAAGAGTCCGCATATGATGCATACAATACCGGACATGCAGGGACGTCCGTCTCCGCAGCCCTAGGCATTGCAAAGGCCAGGGACATAAAGGGCGGGGACTTCAACGTAATTGCGGTCATAGGAGACGGCTCCTTCAACAACGGCCTTGTATACGAGGCATTCAACTCCGTCAGGCTTCTGAACTCTCATTTCCTGCTCATTCTCAATGACAACGGCATGAGCATAACGCCCACCGTGGGCACCATGCATGACTACCTGGAGTTCCTGGAGAAGGACACGCAGCAGCAGAGCAAGAAGAGACGCCACGCAGAGATCTTTGAGCGCTTCGGGTTTGCGTATGACGGCGTATATGACGGCCATGACATAGCCTTCCTTATCTCCAAACTGCAGGAGATAAAGAAGCGCCTCAAGACGGAAAGCATCATTCTGCACGTCCTCACAAAGAAGGGCAAGGGGTATGTGTTCTGCGAGAAAGACCCGCAGGCAACCCACGGCATCTCGCCTTCCGGCTCAGAGCCGATAGCCGCAGAATATTCACAGGTCCTGGGCAAGACCCTCTGCGGCCTCGCAGAAAAGGATCCACGCATCGTGGCCGTAACGGCCGCCATGACGCCCTCTTTGGGGCTGTCAGACTTCTTCCATAAGTTCCCGGAGCGGTCCGTGGACGTAGGCATCTGTGAAGAGCACGCCTCGGTCCTCTGCGCCGCAATGGCAACGCAGGGCCTGAAGCCGTATTACGCCATATACTCTACGTTCCTGCAGCGTGCGTATGATGAAATCATAATAGACATCTGCTCCCAGAACCTGCCCGTAACCCTCTGCATAGACAGAGCCGGCGTAGTGGGGGCAGACGGCGAGACCCACCAGGGCATCTTTGACCTTTCATATCTTTCCCCCATACCCAACCTCACCATAGCCGTTCCAAAGGACGTCCGTGAGTTCAGGGACATGCTGACAGCCAGCGCAGATTACTCCGGCCCCCTCGCAATCCGTTATCCCAGAGAGGGCAAGCGCCTGTTCCTTTCCAGCGAACCTTTCGTGTTCGGCAAGTGGGAGACGCTGGTAAAGGGAGACGGCAGGTACGCAATCTTCGCCTGCGGGGAGCGCGCCATAACGGCAGCATATCTCGCCCTGGACACGCTTTCGCAGCAGGGCATCCGCCCGTCAATCATAAACGCCCGCTTCGTAAAGCCCCTGGACGAAGCCCTTCTTTCATCCCTTACGGAGCCGGAGATTATAACGGTGGAGGACAACGTCTGCACCGGAGGCTTAGGAAGCCTTGTAGACTCATACTTCGTAAACTCCCCTAAGCACATCCGTCATTTCGCCCTCCGGGATGCCTTCATTCCGCAGGCAACGGTATACGAGTCCCTGGAAGACCAGGGCATAACGGGCGGGGCAATCGCCTCATACATCACGGACAATGAGACTGGATAAGGCCGTACAGGAGCATTACGGCTCCCGCAACAAGGCCGCACAGGCCATCCAAGCAGGTCTCGTGCTTGTAAACGGCACCCCGCAGGAGGCCTCATACAGCGTGAAGGACACAGACGGGATATCCTTCCTGGAGGCCGCGCAATCTTTCGTCTCTGCCGGCGGGTTCAAACTCTCCAAGGCCTTGAAGGACTTCTCATTTCCCGTCCGGGGTCTCATCTGCGCAGACATCGGTGCAAGCACCGGAGGCTTCACAGACTGCCTGTTCCAAAACGGCGCCTTAAAGGTGTACTGCATAGACGTAGGGGAGAACCAGCTGGACAAGTCCCTGCTTTCCCGCAACGTGGTTGTCATAGACAACTACAACGCCCGGAACCTCACCGCAGACGTCTTCCCGGACCCTCCGGATCTTATTACAATAGACGTATCCTTCATATCCCTCACATACATCCTTGGAGCCGTGTCAGATGTCCTTTCCGCAGGAAAGCACGTGCTGGCGCTCATAAAGCCCCAGTTCGAGATGGATTCTCCTTCCGTGGGCAAGAACGGGATAGTGCGGGACCCCAGACAGCGCCGCAGGGCGGTATGCAAAATTCTGGAGTTCGCCTCCGGCGTGCAGCTGGCGCCTTCAGGACTTACAGAGGCGCCCAGGCGTGAAGGGAAGAACGCAGAGTATGTTGTCCTGCTGGAAAAGGGCGGGCAGCAAGAAGACACAGAGAAGCTTTTGAAGGCTGTCGGGCTGTAATGTGAAGTCCGGCGGTCTTTTTGGTTGTATTGGGACTTTTGCAGCGGAGCGTGTTTTTTGCAATCTTCACATGATTTGATAGCAGTGTATACACACATTTCCGTAAACCGTTGAATTGAAGGATTGAGGGTGGTATACTTTGAGCAAGACACAGGGGGAGTGAGAGAGCATGACAATATTCTTAATCTGCATGGCCATTGTGGTAGTCGCAGTAGTGGCGATGGTCATTACCTATGTCTACGAACGCAAGCACAAGAAGCAGAATCCGGAAGGCGAGACAGAAGCAAGGCGCAAAGAAGACAAGGAACGCCGCAAGATCCGCAAAGGAATAGAGGGCGAAGACCACGTGGAGCATCTTCTGGACGAGATAGAGGAGCCCTGCAGGATATTCAGGGACATAGTCCTTGATACGGCACAGGGCAGCATAGGCACCACCGAGGTGGACTTCGTGGTGCTCTGCTCATACGGCATCTTTGTGCTGGACGTAAAGTCCTGGGACGGCATCTACAAGTGCGACGTCCATAAGGGAAAGAGCGGCAACTTCAACTATGACCTCATAAAGTATGACAACGGAGAGAAGGTCTTCAAGTCATGTGAGGACCAGGCCATAATGCGCAACGGGCGCCATTACAACGCCGTCAGGCACATCATAACGGACCACGCCTCAAAGAGGCTCAACAAGTGGCTTGCAGGCAAGTTCCACAGCTACGTCGTATTCCGCCAGGACAATTTCAGCGGCGAGTGCGACAGGGCCGTAAACGCAAAGGACCTCATCCAAACCATCCGCGGATACAGCGGCAAGCTCAACGAGGAGGACGTCCAGGAGATCGCCGAGATAATGCGGGACCACCACAGCAAGGTCACAAGGGAAGAACACATCAGAAAGCTTGTGAATATGTTCCCTAATGACACTGCAGATCCTGAAGACCTGGAAGAGGCGCAGGAGGCCCAGGAGGCCTGCCACCAGGCCGCATAAATCCCCTGCAGAGACAATGAATTTTCCGGCTGTCTGTCTAATGGCGGGCAGCTGTTTTAATTTGCAGAGCCGGCCTTGAGAGACGGCCCGGATATGGGGCGAAATTTGTAAACATATGGTTTAGATTGCATATATTACTGTAGCTATTGTGATAAATGAACAGTAAAAATAACAATGCATAATTGCATAAAATGACTTGTAATTAAATTTTGAAAGGGTTATAATAGCAGTCAATGATGACAGCTGGAATCTATTTCTACAAAAAGTATCTGGACGAGAACAGGGATACCATAAAGCACATCATGGAAGCCCTTAAAGAGGGCGGCGTGGAGCACAGAATAGTCCAGGACCGCAAGGATCTGAAGGGCCTGGATGTGTGCATAGTCTTAGGCGGGGACGGAACGATCCTTTCCATTGCCACGGAGTGCGCGCGGCAGGGCGTGAAGGTAATCGGCATCAATTACGGGCGCATGGGCTTCCTTTCAGAGTTTGAGCAGGACTCCGTGGATGAGGCCATATCCCTTGTCTGCTCCGGGAAGTTTGAGATCTGCAAGAGGAGCCTTCTGGAGATATCCTTCGGCTCCGAGGTGCACTTAGCTCTAAATGACGTTGTTCTCCAGCGCAGCACGACGGGCCGTGACTTTGCCAACACGGTGTCAATCCGCGCAGAGATAGACGGAGTTTTGGTTGACAACTTCCAGGCAGACGGCATAATAGTATCCACCCCGACAGGCTCCACGGCATACTCGCTGTCCGCCGGAGGCTCCGTTTTAGCTCCGGACATAGACGCTTTCATCATGACGCCAATATGCCCGCACAGCCTTCATTCAAGGCCCATTGTATTCTCAAGCGGCGCAACCATAACGCTGTATCCTGTGAACTCCAGGGCGCCCCTCGCAGTCATTGTAGACGGCCGCGGCACCGGCGAGGTATGGAACGGGGACAAGGTCACAATCAGAAAATCCGCTTACAGTCTGGACTTCATATCCAACGGCTGCATGAACTTCTATAACAAGCTGCTCTCGAAGATGAGCAAATGGAGCACATCACAATGAACACTAAACAGGAAAGGCTGCAGGCAATCGAACAGGTTCTTGCCTCCAAAGAAATCTCCAAACAGGAAGACATCTGCGCTGAGCTCAACAGACTAGGCTTCAATGTGACGCAGGCTACGGTATCCAGGGACTTGAAGGAGCTGAATCTTTGCAAGGTTCCGGGCCACAAGAACAAATTCCGCTACGCAAACTCTGACACCTACATGGAGGGCGTCACGGACCGCATGACAGCGCTCTTCCGCAGCTCTGTCCTTTCCATAAACTCTGCCAACAATCTCATTGTCGTAAAGGCCATGCGCGGCAACGCATCCTCCGTGGGCGTCTTCGTAGATTCTCTCCAGATGCCTGAAATCATCGGCTCCGTAGCAGGTGATGACAACGTCCTCATCGTTGTGGACAGCAATGAGAACACCCCCATGGTTGCAGAAAGGCTCAGGAAGTATCTTGAGTAATCATCCGCCCCAAGTGAAACAGCCAATTAAATGGCCATCCAAACAAAAACCACACCCGAACCAAGGGCAATCCACACTCAATCCAAGGACAGTCCGCACCCAATCCAAGGACAGTCCGCACCCAATCCAAGGACAGTCCGCACCTAATCCAAGG
>JAJPZC010000031.1:0-1936 GCA_021204585.1 Clostridia bacterium | reverse complement strand
AATCCAAGGACAGTCCGCACCTAATCCAAGGGCTCATAAAGGCATATGATCTCCAGCATCTACATCAAAAATGTGGCTCTAATATCCGAGGCACAGGCAGAATTCGACGAAGGGCTCAACGTCCTGTCCGGCGAAACGGGCTCCGGCAAGTCCGTCATTCTGGACTCATTGAACTTCGTCTTAGGCTCCAAGGCAGACAAATCCATGATCCGTTACGGTGAAAAGGAAGCGTTTGTAAGGGCCGAATTTTCCGTGCCCGAAGATTCAGACGCCGCCAAGGCTCTTTCCGGGATGGACATTGACTCAGACGGGACAATAATCATCTCAAGAAAGTTCACCACGGACGGCAAGAGCACCATAAAGATCAACGGCTGCACTGTCTCTGCAGCCATGCTGAAGACCGTAACCCAGAAGCTTGTAGACGTCCACGGCCAGAGTGAGCATTTCTATCTCTTGGAAGAAGCCAACCAGCTGAAAGTCATAGATGACCTGTGCGGCCAGGCCGGCACCCAAATCAAGGTCCAGCTTGCAGACCTTATTGCGGCCAAGAAAGACATCAAGGCCAAGATAGCCTCCATAGGCGGCTCTGAACAGGAACGTGCCATAAAGGCAGACAACCTCAAGTATGCCATAGATGAAATCGAGAAGGCAAACGTGCGTGAGGGCGAGTTCGATGAGCTCCAGGCACGCCGCAAGCTCCTTGACAACCTTGAGAAAATATTCAACGCCTTAGAGTCCGTCCGTTCAACCATGGGCGAAGACAACGGTGTCACCGACTGCATATCCGTCTCCAGGCGCCTCATGAACTCCATCTCAGACCTGTCCGACGTCTATGCGGGTCTCACAGAGCGCCTTGAAAGCCTCTATGCCGATGCAGAAGACATCGTTGAGTCCGTGGATGATGCCATAGGCGATCTCACGTTTGATGAACACGAGGCCGAAGAGATAGATGAACGCCTGGCACTTTTGAAAAAGCTCCGCAAGAAGTACGGCTTCACCGAGACCGACATACTGAACTATCTCGAGGACGCCAGACAGCAGTACGAACTCCTTGCCAACAGCGAACAGATGCTGGAGGAGCTTAACAATGAGCTCACAGCGAAGAATGAAGCCATCTACGCGCTCTGCAGACAGCTTACCGCCCTCAGAAAGAAGACGTCAGAATCCTTCTGCAGGGACGTAGTGAAGGAGCTAAAAACCCTCAACATAAACCACGCCCAGTTCGAGGTGGACTTCAAGGACTATGACAAGTCCTCTGCCAATCTTGACTCCGCCAACGGCTCAGACCGTATAACGTTCTATTTCTCGGCAAACAAGGGCGAAGTCTTAAAGCCCCTTTCCAAGGTCATAAGCGGAGGGGAGATGTCCAGGTTCATGCTTGCCATAAAGACCGTCCTGAAAGACCTCAACGGCATCTCCACGTTTGTCTTTGACGAGATAGACTCCGGCATCTCAGGCTACACTGCATACACCGTCGCAGAGAAGTTCAGAGCCATCGCAAAGTATGCCCAGATCCTCGCCGTCTCGCATCTTCCGCAGGTATGCGCATCCGCAGACAGGCAGTTTAAAATATACAAAACAGAGGAAGGAGACAAGACCTATACACGCATTTCTCAGCTCTCTGACGATGACCGCATAGACGAGATAATCCGCCTGACGGGAGGAGTGGTGTCAGATGCTGCCCGCACCCATGCGATAGAGCTCCTGGAATCCTTTAAACAGAAAACCTAAGGCCTCCGGGCCTCTTTTTTTTGCCAATTTTTTCCAAAATACCCCGAATTATATCTCGCATAGTACATTCTATCACGCATAATACTCTAAAATTTCCGCAGATTTTGAGCTGTTTTGATTTTTTGCGCGAACAATTGTTTGCAATTTTTCATTGTACCCGCTCTCAGAAAATTGTTACCTGGGGTGCCAAAATTCCTTTATGAAA
>JAJPZC010000061.1 GCA_021204585.1 Clostridia bacterium | reverse complement strand
TCACGTACCTCGGAAACCTGTACGTGCATCTTGCATGGCGCAACCAGTACTGCGGCATATTCTCAACGGAGAAGAACGGAGTCACATTCTACTTCGTGGACAATGAGTTCTATTTCAAGCGCCCCGGATGCTACGGGTACTACGATGACGGCGAAAGGTTCGCCTTCTTCTGCAGAAGCGTCATGGACATTCTGCAGTTCCTGAACTGGTATCCGGACGTAATGCACTGCCATGACTGGCAGGCAGCGCTTGCGGCCATTTATCTTAAGACCAACTACTGCTTCAGGCCTGAGTACAGCAACATCAAGTGCCTGTTCACCATCCACAACATAGAGTACCAGGGCAAGTATTCACTTGACCTGCAGACAGACCTCTTCGACATCTATCCTCCGTACAGGGGGCTCATAGAGTACCAGAACTGCATCAACCTCATGAAGGGCGCAATTGAGTGCTCAGACTACTTCTCAACGGTATCTCCGAAGTACGCACAGGAGATCATGGACCCGTACTATGCGCACGGACTTGACCCCATTGTACGCAGGAATGCAGGGAAGCTTACAGGCATCCTGAACGGCATAGACGACATGGGCTACAACCCCGAGTTCGACAGCCACATCTTTGCAAACTACACCGCAGAGGACTTCTCCGGCAAGGCAGAGTGCAAGAGGGGACTGCAGGAGATGTTAGGGCTTCCCCAGAGGGCGGATGCGCCTATCATTTCCATGATCTCAAGGCTTGTATCCCACAAGGGCCTTGACCTTGTGACGGACGTCATTGAAGAGCTCCTCCGCCAGGACGTGCAGTTCGTAATCCTGGGCACCGGAGACGCACACTTCGAGGGGTATTTTGCAGACCTTGCAAGAAGGTATCCGGACAAGCTGTCCGTGAACATTGTCTTCAACAATGACCTCTCAAGGAAGATCTACTCAGGCTCCGACCTGTTCCTGATGCCCTCAAAGTCTGAGCCCTGCGGTCTGTCCCAGATGATAGCCTGCAGATACGGCACGGTGCCCATCGTGCGCGAGACGGGCGGACTCTACGACAGCATCCAGCCCCTTGTGAACGGCTACACCTTCAGGGATTACAACTCTCATGACATGCTGTACGTCATCCGCGAGGCTCTGAACTGCTACTACTTCGACAGGGCAGACTGGGAAGCTCTCATGAAGCGCGCTGCTACAACCGACTTCAGCTGGAACAAGTCTGCGCAGGAGTACGCAGACCTGTACATGAAGCTCATAGGCTAATGAAACCTCAAGTTGCACCCGTCCGGGTGCAGCTTTTGAAATTTACGGCATATGAACAAACGGATCACAAGAGGCAATTTCCGTGGAAAGTTAAGAATCCGTATTGATTTCATATAAAACATCTGTTATACTGCACAAAGTGTGTTATGCGGCCTATATCTGGCCGCATGGCACCGTCTGCGGCAAAAGAGCAGATGAGGCGCAAGTCATCTGCGCCCAGAGCCCCAACAGGGGCAGCCGGAAAGCCGGATGGGAGCTTTTAAGGCAGAAGGATGACGGGGAAAGGAAAACAAGATATCATATTTCAGGAGCTTATTTAACCTATGGCCGACAATGCTATAACCGAAAAAGAGATCCAGGAACTTATACAGGGCAAGCTTGCCAGGTATTTCGGAACCACTCCGCAGGAGGCGGGCAAGGACCAGATATACAAGTCCGTGGTAATGGTGGTAAGGGATTTTCTGCTGGAGAAGAGGTCCGCATACCACAAGAAGATAAGAGCCAAGAGGGCGAAGAGGGTGTATTACCTCTGCATGGAGTTCCTGCTTGGCAGATCACTGAAGAACAATCTCTACAACCTCTCCATGGAGGAGATATTCGGAAAGACCGTAAAGGACGCATACGGCTACAGCCTTGAAGACCTCTATGACTGTGAGCCGGACGCAGGCTTGGGCAACGGCGGTTTAGGGCGCCTTGCAGCGTGCTTTTTGGACGGCCTGGCAACATGCAACTATCCCGCAATGGGATACTCGCTTCGGTATGAGTTCGGCCTCTTCAAGCAGAAGATAGTGGACGGCTGGCAGATAGAGCTGCCGGACAACTGGCTCCCGGGCGGCGAAGCATGGCTTACGCAGCGCACGGACAAGTCCTTCGTGGTGCGCTTCGGCGGGCGCATAGTGGAGCACTGGGGCGAGAACGGAGCCGAGATAGAGTACGTGGACTGCCAGGAGATAAACGCCGTGGCATACGACATGATGGTATCCGGCAAAGACAGCGAGGCCGTCTCCGTCTTAAGGCTCTGGAAGGCAAAGCCCATGCAGGACTTCAACATGAAGCTCTTCTCGCAGGGAGACTATTACCAGGCCATGACGGACGAGAACGATGCGGAGCTCCTCACAAAGGTTCTGTATCCTGCAGACAACCACAATGCCGGAAAGTCCCTGCGCTTAAAGCAGCAGTACTTCCTGTGCTCTGCATCCATGCAGAACATAGTGGAGGACCATAAGAACCGCTACGGAGACCTTCGCGACCTTCCGAAGCTTGCCGCAATCCATCTCAACGACACTCATCCCGCAATGGCAATCCCTGAGCTCATGAGAATACTCATGGACGAATACTTCTTTGACTGGGACCAGGCGTGGGCAATTACCACAGGCTGCTGCGCATACACGAACCATACGGTTCTCGCCGAGGCCCTTGAGACCTGGTCCGAAGACCTCGTAGCGCGCACCGTTCCGAGAATCCATACAATCATAAAGGAAATCAACCGCCGCATGTGCGATGAGCTCTGGAACCGCTTCCCCGGAGACTGGGCAAAGATCTCCGACATGGCCATTCTGGAGCACAACCGCGTCAAGATGGCAAACCTGTCCGTATACGGCGGCCATGCCGTAAACGGCGTCTCCACGCTCCACAGCCAGATAATAAAGGACTCCGTCTTCAAGAACTTCTATGACTTCACGCCCGAGAAGTTCACGAACGTCACGAACGGCATCGCTCACCGCCGCTGGCTCAACCAGTCCAACCCTGAGCTCTGCGAACTCCTCAACGACTGCATCGGCGAAGGGTACGACATGGATGCCATGAAGCTTGAAGAGTTCAAGAAGTTCAAGGATGACACCTCAGTCCTTCAGCGTCTGGACGAGATCAAGATGATCAAGAAGAAGCAGCTTGCTGACTACGCCTTGAAGCAGAAGGGAGTGAAGATCAACCCCGAGACCATCTTCGACGTGCAGGCAAAGCGCCTTCATGAGTACAAGCGCCAGCTTCTCAACGCCCTCAACATCATCGCCACCTACATAGCCTTGAAGGAGAACCCCGACATAGACATGGTTCCGAAGACCTACATCTTCGGCGCAAAGGCCGCACCGGGCTATGACATGGCGAAGAACATCATAAAACTCATATGCTACCTCGGCGACGAGATAAACTCCGATCCCAAGATAAACCAGAAGCTCTCCGTCGTATACCTTGAGGACTACAACGTCACCATGTCCGAACTCCTCATGCCCGCAACCGAAATCTCTGAGCAGATATCCCTGGCCGGCAAGGAGGCCTCCGGCACCGGCAACATGAAGTTCATGATAAACGGCGCCCTGACAATCGGCACTCTGGACGGCGCCAACGTTGAGATGCACAACATCCTCGGCGACGACAACATCTTCATCTTCGGCCTGAAGTCCGACGAAGTGGATGAGATTTGGAAGAACGGCTACAACCCGCGCACTTACTACAACAAGTCACCGCTGCTGCGCAAAGTCATAGAGCAGCTCATCGTAGGCTTCAAGGGCCAGTCATTCTCCAATATCGCAGATTACCTTCTCAACGGCAAGCCCGCCGCAGACCCTTACATGTGCATGGCCGACTTCCCTGACTACATCAAGACCCAGGTCCACATGAACCGCCTGTACGAGAACGACAAGACGGAGTGGAACCGCAAGTCCCTCATGAACATAGCATCCTCCGGCTTCTTCGCCGCCGACAGGGCCGTCCGCGAGTACGCCAACAACATCTGGGGCCTCAAGGTACTCAAGTAACCCTGCGGCATCCCGCCAATACAACCCGCACACCAGACCATTCTTATAACTGGCATTGGTTATAAAATCTCCATAGTAAGATGTCTCCGCCAACTCAATGACGGAGGCATTTTCTATATAGCCGTCCATCCAACAGCTGTCACTTATTCCGCCCGGCTGTCAACAGAGGTAGAGGACATACACATCCGGCAGCCACAGCCTTGCTACAGACATTAGAACAGCCTCCAGCGACTAGAATGACATCCTCACAGCTAAGATCAGGTATTCAAAAGCAGCAGAGCAGGGTAGCTCCAGAGCATATGGAGCCTTTTGAGGAAATCCAATCCAAACAGAATCATTTTTTCAAATCTGGCTTAAAATATCCCAGAATTCATAATAATTTAGCTACTATGCGAGACATAATTCGCTCAAAAAATGTCCCTGCCGACCCTCTGACGGGGATTTATTTCTGATGCCGGCTCCAGAGATCACTTATCCTGAGATTGCCAGTGGTAAACTTTTAGATTAGCGCCTGGTAAACTATTAAATTAGCGACCGGTAAACTTTTAGAGAATCAATATGGCTGGCAAACTTTTAATTTATCGCTTGGTCATCTTTTAAAATAGCGTTTCTGACGGCCTCCAGGGCTCATTCTGACGGCTTCTAGAGCAGGATATCTTATTATATGAGGCCATTTTTAAGCTTTCTGATGCCCTGTGGTCAACTCTTGGAATATCACGTGGTCAACTTTAAAATAGCGCAGTGTTAAACTTTTAGGTTAACACTCCAGGAATTGACGCCGGACTGGTAAACTTTTAAAGTAGCGTTCCGCTGAGAGCCTCTGAGAGCGATTAGATCAGAAATCTTCTGACTTTTGGATCGTTTTCAGATTCCAGGCCGTCAGAATGGCTGATTCTCATTCCTCATAAAATCTTACAGCAAATTACGAACAGTTTCCCACAGGATAAAAATGTGAGGCCTTCTGTGAGCCGCTGACAATATTATCTGGAGTATAATTATTGTAAGTATAATTATCTTAATCATATAAATAGAGAAGCCGTCAGTTTTTTAAGTTCCAAAAAGACAATTTTAGAAAAAGTTAAAAACGCACACATATCCCTGCATTTTTTTGGTAGAACTATTCGTAAAAGCTGCATTTTACGAACAGTTGGATGTATTTTGCCTTCTCACTCCACTCAGCGGAAAAAATTTTTCCGGAGCAGGAATGAGAGGATTATTCGAGGCATAAATGCCTGTTCCTCTGTGGCCATTTTCAGGGATGAGCGTCCATCCGGCGAAAATAAAGACCCGCTCCGGCTCATTTGATAACCATAATTCGTAGAATTATGGGTCTGTGGCGTCCATTCGCCGTCAGAACAAGCTTTCAGCGGCTCTCGTACCGGTCCCGGCACTGCTGCGGGAAGATTTTTTGGCTCCCTCCTGATGGGTTTGGAACGAGGCATCATTCGATTTTTTTACAAACGAATGTTTCTAAACGGGCCAAAGTGTTCGTAAAATCTTGCGAAAGGCGTTGACTTTTGTGAAAGAATGTTTTATTATTAGGGCATGGCCAAAGCTTCACAGGACTATTACGTCCAGAGAAACAACAAGAATATGGAGTCATTGGACAGGCTGCTGGATGAGTGCCTGCCCCCTTTCTGCGCTGACTATTTCATGTCGATAGAGAGCCGGACATCGCCTCTTACAAGGCTCAATTATGCCCATGACCTCAAGATTTTCTTCTACTTCCTCTGCCAGAGGAAGTTTTCCGGGCGTGACGTGAAGGATCTGACTCTTGAGGACATGGAAAGTGTCACCAGCACGGACGTGGAATATTTTCTTAGCTTCCTGTCCCGCTACAAGTATGACGGAAAGCTCCATATGTGCAATGACAAGGCAAAGGCAAGAAAGCTCTCTGCCGTCAAGGCCATGTTCAAGTACTTTTTCAAGAAGGACTTGATATCAGTAAACAATACCACCAAGGTGGATACGCCGAAGATCCATGAGAAGCCAATAATAAGGCTTGAGGACAATGAGATTCCGGACATGATCTCCACGGCGGAGTCCGGGTCGGGACTGTCGCAGCACCAGATGGCCTATCATGAGCACAATAAGGTCAGGGACACGGCCATTCTTACACTGTTCCTGGGCACTGGAATCCGTATCAGTGAGCTTGTGGGACTCAACAACGGCGACATAAACTTCGACAACAACTCCTTCGTGGTAACCAGGAAGGGCGGCTCAAAGGCCATTCTGTACTTTGATGACACCGTAGCGGATGCTTTAAAGAAGTATCTGGACCAGAAAGAGGCTCAGGGACTTCCCATGCTGGACACGTCTCCCCTGTTCCTTACTACCGGCACCAACAGAGGTCCCGGCAGAATAGGCGTCAGGGCCGTGGAGAATATGGTCAAGAAGTACGCCAAGATCGTGTCCCCGCTCAAGAAAATCACGCCGCACAAGCTGCGCTCTACATACGGCACGGCACTGTACAAGGCCACGGGAGACATCTATGTGGTTGCGGATGTATTGGGTCACAAGGACATCAACACCACCAAGAAGCACTATGCAGCCATTACGGATGATGCCAGGCGCTCCGTTGTGGGCAAGGTAAAGCTCAAGCCGGACGAAAACCAGCAGTAAAGCTCTGCGGGGAGCCGGTTTCAGGCTTTTGCGGACAAAAGAAAAGGCCGCATGAAGCGGTCCTTGCGTGGGCATCAGTAATCCTGGTCATCGGGATCCATTATGATGCGGTCTATCTTGATTACTGCATCGTCCCGGATGTTCAGGCACTTGCCGCAGTTGTCACAGATCTTTGTGGGGTCGAGGTCGCACATCTCGCATTCCATGCAGCCGTCGCAGATCTTGTTGTCATCCAGGATGCATTTGTCGCCGATTCTTCGTTCCATGCCCTTATTATAGCTCAAAAAAAATCAAATTCAAGCAAAATAGTGCCAAAACAGCAAAACGATTGTTTGATTTTTGAAAATTAGTATGATATACTGGGATTACGCTTGCGGTTCAGCAAGTCCAACTGGAGGAAATTATGAGAGGTAGCAAACTAGACAAGACAATGCTTGAGGCAAAAGTCTTTGACTACATCCAGACGTTCACAGCGAAGAACGGATTCGCACCTGCCATCAGAGACATCTGCAAGGGCTGCGATGTCAAGTCCACTGCCACTGTTTACTATGTGATCAACAGCCTCTGCGACAAGGGTCTCCTTCGCAAGCCCGGCAAGAACATGCGCCGTGCCGTAGGTCTCGTATCTGCCTCTGTTGTGGCTCCCTCCCTTGGAAACAAGGACAACGGAAACGGAATCTTCGCCATAGACAACTATGAAGACTTCTATGCATTACCCTCCAACTATTTCTTCGGCGATGACATCTACATCTTCACGGCCGCAGACGACAGCATGAAGGCAAGCGGCATCCAGTGCGGCGACAAGGTCATTATGCGCAGGGAGACTGACACCAACTGCGAGGACGGCGACATAGTTATAGCACTGATTGAAGGCGTTGCTCTTATTCGTCACATATACTTCCCCGATGAGCACTGCACCCTCAAGGCAGACGATGAAAGCCTCTCAGATGACACAATGTACGGCCTGGACATCATCCTCGGCAAAGTCATAGGAGTAATGAGAAACTTCGAGTAACCCCTCCTGCATTTCTTCCATTCATACAGATACCTGCAAGCATGCAGAACCTAATCTGCATGCTTGATATTTTGTTTGACAACAAGCCCCTCTTTCGGTATACTAAGATAGCAATCGCTGATATGGCTCAGGAGGTAGAGCACTTCCTTGGTAAGGAAGAGGTCCCCGGTTCAAGTCCGGGTATCAGCTCCACTAAGCCACCCTCAACCGGGTGGCTTTTTTCTATGGGAAAAGGCTGCCTCTCCCCTGCCCTTCCTTTGACCCACACCGCACTCCATGGCCTTAAGTGCCGTTTTGCACATATATTCTGCATTTTTCAAAAGAATGAACGAATGTTTATTTCCCGCCCCGCGCGCGCGAAGGCAAAATTCCTGATCCGGGCAAGAATACCGCCGGCGGCCGGGCCGGCTGTAAGTGGCTATTTTGCGAGGCTGTAGCTGGTGTCTATGAGCTCCATGACATCCTCTATGGGCATCCTGCCGTCCAGGATGATTGTCACCCAGTGCTTCTTGTTCATGTGGTACGCAGGAAAGATTGTCCTGTGGTCTGCACGGGCGGCTGTGTCTTCCGGCACGTGGAGATTCATGCACGGCAGAGTCCGCTCAGAGTCAATTCCAAGCTTGGATGCAGAAAGAAGCATCATGAGGCAGATCCATTTGCCTGTATCGTTTCGGCGCCAGACTACGTTGTCCGGGTACTTTTCCGGCCAGAGGCGCTCCGGCACGGAGTTGTATTTGGACAGAAGGTACGAGGAGATCCGGTGCTCCTGCTCTCCCGGGCCGGGCTTTGCAAAACATGTGTCCGCTGTGCGCTGAGCGATGAGCTGGCACTCTTCGTTGAGAGCGCCAATAAATGCCCCCTGGGCCTCCCGAACGCTGTACGGCATGTAAGGCTCCCCTGTTCCGGCATCCAGGACGTCTGTGGAGACGGAGCCGTCCGGCCGGATGCGCAGGAAGAAAAGGAAATCGCCGCCTGAGACCGGGGTCTTGGCGAGATATGAGCCGTCTTCAGATAAACCAAAACCGGACGATATAAGTTTTTCCACGTCCGGCTTGAGATGGTCAAAGATTGTTGTGTCGATCATAGAGTGTTACTCTTCGGCTGCAGGGGCATCCTCAACGGGAACTACTTCCACGTCCTCTGCCTCTGCGGCGGGAGCTGCCTCCTGGGCAGGCACCTCGGCTGCGGGCTCTGCGGCTTCGGGAGCTGCCTCGGCTTCGGGCTCTTCTGCAACAGGTGCTGCCTCTGCTGCAGGCTCTTCTGCGGGAACGGCCTCAGCTTCGGGAGCGGGCTCTGCGGCCTTCTTGCGGCGGCGGGCGGTTGCAATCTTTATGTACTTCTTGGGCTCTTCGGGCTTCTCGGCTACGTCCTGGGCGGAAGGGTCTATTTCTATCTTGGCACCCTCATGCTGGCGCATCTTTACGTATGCAACGGCGCAGGGGCAGTGCAGAGACTTGTCGCACAGGAAACAGAACGGCGCATACTCGCCGCACAGATCCCTTCCAAGCTCTGAGCTGTTGGCGTACTTGTCTATGTCTATAACTGACTGAAGGCGTGCAAGATTGGCTTCATTGAGTTTGTCGGGCATTCCTTCAAGAAGCTTCATGGGTGCTTCGCTGTTCCAAACCATAGTTATATCTCCTGATTTTTTATATGTCCAAAATGGTCAGAGCTCCTCGACGTACAAAGTGTTGAGAATCTCTTCATATTTATCCTTAGTGAATGATATGGTGTCGGGCTCAGTCACGGCAGCGGTTCCTGCCGCCACGCCGCACTTTAGAATGTCCGGGTCGGACTTGCCCTGGCAAAGTGCAAGCGCCGCAGCTGCCAGCATGGCATCCCCTGCGCCCACCGTGGAGTTCATGGCAACGTTTATGCTCTTGCAGAACCAGCTCCTCTCGCCGTTGCAGATTATGGCACCGGACTTTCCGAGGGAAAGAAGAACCTTTTTGGCGCCCATAGAGATAAGCTGCCTGCAGCCTTCTATCTGCTCTTCCGTAGTCTCAAACCTGCGCTTTAAGGTGCGCTCCATCTCGTCTATGTTGGGCTTGATGAAGTCCACGCCGCACTTGAGGGACTCTAGAAGACGGTCTCCTTCGGAATCCACTATGCGGATTACGTTCTTTGGTATGACATTCAAGAGTTTTGCATAGTAATCCGGGTTCATATCCTTGGCAAGGCCGCCGCAAATTATGACTGCCTCGCAGGAAGGAGCGAAGCGCTCCACGAGATCCAAAAGCTCCTGTTCGTTTCCGGGCTCCACTGCGGGGCTGACGTCGTTGACCTCGGTGAGCATTGAGTGATGATCCACGAACTTGTAGTTGACCCTCACCCTTCCCTTGTTCCACACGAAGCGGTACTGGACGTTCTCCCTGTGGAGCTGGAGCTCAAACTGGTTGCCGTTCTCGTCATACATGAAACCGGTGGCGAACATTTCGCCGCCAAGCCTGGCGCCGCCAATGGCAACGTTTATGGCCTTCCCTGTATAGAATGTCCTCTTGCTGATTATGTTCTGGCTTCTGCCTACGCCCAGGGTGTCCACCTCTATATCTATGTCTATGCACGGGCTGAGGCATACTGTGAGTATCATTTTTTTAACGTACCTTGCTGCAGTTATATT
>JAJPZC010000011.1:4240-10338 GCA_021204585.1 Clostridia bacterium | reverse complement strand
TATTAGAGACATCATTACGCTCAACAGGGAGTACTATGCGGGGTGCTCCAGGTTTCCGCTGTTCGAGTTCCCCATAACCAATTCGGTGCCGGAGTCGTATTACACCGGGTACCAGTTCTCAAAGAACGTCCGTGTGGCCACAGAGTATGACAAGTACTTCTTCACGGCCCCGGGCTCAACACCGAAGAGCGTGTGTGAGCAGTTCTTTGCGTACGTGGTCAAGATTATAGCCCGGTTCTTTGAAAAGCTCCTCCATGAGGTTTTCTATATAACCCTCAATGTAAACTACACACTCGTGGTGCCTCCCAAGGCCCAAACGGCCTACGTGGATGAGCTCCAGAGGCTGTTCCGCATGGCGGTGAACAATGCCAAGGGGTACGCAAATGACAGCAACGTCAGCGTGCAGTCATCTGCAAAGGTGCTTGGCATGCTGGCGGCATATTATGACGGCCTCGGGTCAGAGGGGACGGAGAGCGCGCTGCTCTTCGACATAGGCGAGGAGCGCATATCCGTTGTGAAGTTCACAAAGCACAGTGCGCGCAAGGGGACGTCATTCAGCATAGACGGCATCACGGGCCACAGCCAGTCCGCAAAGCTTGGCGGCAATGATATAGACAACGCCCTCGTAAAAGAGATAGAGAGCCAGATAATAGGCATGGGAGCCGTCGGAACCGGAGACGTAGGATCTGCGGACCATATCCATGAGAAGGGCTCCAGGGCCAACAATTACCTGTTCATGAAGAGCATAAAGGCCGCCAAGGTCATCTTAGGGCGCGAGTACAGGATGGGCGAGGAGACGGACTACCCGGACGGCGTGCCTGTGTCCGTCATAAGGGACGTGGACATATACCAGAACGTCACGCAGAGCGAGTTTGCAAAGAGCATAGGCATAAATCCGGGCGGCAGGACGTGCGTCAAGGACAGCGTGGCGTACAGAATCGGAAAGTACATCCAGGATGAGCTGGTGGATTACAGAAGCACCAACTCAAATGCATACAAGATATACCTCACCGGAGGCGCAGCGGGCACAGCCGGGCTTGCAGAGTTCGTGCAGACCGTCGTGGGCAAGGTGGATTCCAGAAAGAAGGTCATGACCTTCGAGAAGTGCTTTCGCTCCAGCGGAAAGGACACGGCATGTTCTGTCAAGGGGACGGACATATTCTCATACGGCCCCGCAGTGGGCGCCGCCATAGTGGCCCTGCGCAAGGACAAGATAATGGTGTGCCTCACAAAGTCATACGGCACCATAGCCTTCCTCACAAGGGGCAGGAGAGAGGTCAACTCCGGCAACCGCAGGTTCTATTCAGTAATAGCCAACATGGGCTCCATTCTGGACTTTGAGAAGGAGACCAGGCAGCAGTGCTCCGGAGACTTCAAGGAGCGCTACATAAAGGGCCCGGACGGAAAGGTGCAGTACAAGGAGTACTCGCAGACCTATTTCCTCTCCAGCGCCCAGTCCGACAACATCTACATCTACTCGTCCGCCATAACGGACAGCTCCGTCTTTCCGGATGACGCGGACGTTCCGGAGGACATCCAGAAGCTGTACAAGGACGGCGTATACTGCATAGGCATAGGCTCCATGCCCATATCATACTTCGCCCACGTGACGGACATAAACCCCATGTCGGGCTCCCTTGCTGTGCCGTCCGGCATAATGACCGTCCATGACAGGCGCCACGGCCGCGTCTTCCTTGCAACTCCCTCGGACAGCGGCATGTCCGGAGACCATCCCATCCAGAGGGAGCTCATGAACACCCTCAGGAGTGAGCTGGGCTTCAGGCTGGAGGGCGGCGGCAACAATGAGAAGGTGTGCGTCTGGTACAAGAGCCGCAGCCAGCTGGTAACCGATCTCCACGTACGCAACCTGAACGGCAAAAATGACCGCAGGGACCAGATATATTTCGTGGACGTAGGCGTGCGCATAGACAAAGAGGGCATAGCCGTAACCTTCGCCCGCATGACGGAGAACGCCGCAGGCGAGAGTTCCAACTGCGGCAAGGTGTTCGACATCACGTACCGCACCCCTCAGGGCATCCGGTACGCCCAGGGCGTGCCCCCGGAAGACCTCATCGTGGACTTCAACCGCACCATCTCCGTAGACACCGGAGACAACGCCCGTTAGTCATCCTGGGATGACCCCGGCCGCTTTCAATGGCGGCGCCAGACCCCGCAAGGGGGCACATATGAGCCATACAGGGCTCATGCGGAGGCTTTAATGGCCTCCGGATGAATCAGATTACACGCAGCGGACGCCGCCTGTAAAGGCGCATATGCGGCCGTGAAGGGATATATATCACACTATACAAACTGCTATGATAGGGTAAATGCCTGATGGAAAAAGAAGACAAGATTGTTAGAGAGATCGGGAAGATCGAAATCAGGAATGTCGAGGACAAGTTCTCTTCCGCCAAGCAGACCGAGAAAGAGATGGGGAGGGTGGAGAAGCTCACCTCATACGTAAAACGGATGGAAGACGCGGTGGATGAGCTGGACAGATACGATGACTTCGGCTCTCTCAAGATAAGCCTGGACGCATATGAAAAGGGGCCGGGCTCAAAGTACGGCATAAAGAGGGATGACGCCGTGCATGAGGGGGACAACGTCATACTTGAGCACCAGAAGGACGCCGCAGCCATGTTCTTGAAGAACCTGCGCGGCTTCGGGCTACTCGCAGACGTAGTAGGGTCCGGAAAGACATTCGAGGCAGGGGTTGTGCTTTCAGAGCTTTCATACAGAGGCAAAGTGGGCACGCTCCTTATAGTCGCGCCCGGGGAGGTCATAGACTCCTGGAAGGACGTAATAGGCAACAAGTTCGGCTTAGGGGACTGTTTGCAGGTAATAACCCGCAGCACGCCCCATTGCGATGACTGGCGCTCCATAATACAGCGCAGGGGCAGCAGGCCGGTCAGGCCCGTCCTCGTGGATCTGGACGTCTTCAAGATGTGGGCCGGAAGCAATGCATTCTCCCAGGGCTGCATCTTCGACATGATAATCGTGGACGAGGCCCATGAGCTGTGCAACGAGAGCAACCTGCCCGCCATGAGCCAGCTCTCCCGCATGATACAGGAGAAGCGCAGGGACGGGACGGGCAATGAGTGCTACTGCCTCATGCTCTCCGCAACGCCGCACAACGGAAACCTCAAGGGCATGTTCCCCCTGTGGTACTTCATACGCCGCCGAGGGGGCGATCCCAAGGAGTTCTTTGCAAACGAGTCTGAGCTCAACAGCCACGGCGCAGACTATCTTGCGGAGCGCAAATTCTACTCCGAGAAGGTCTGCAAGGGCGCGGACAACATCTCGGACTTCGTCAAGAACAAGAAGCTTGAGGACTTCGCCCGCCGCGAGGACAACATCACAACCCCCTTGCGCGAGGCCTTCCTTTCATGGCTGCAGGAAAAGGGCCGCTCCGCTTCAGCCTTTGACTCTGCCAATGACTGGTACCGCATAAGCTGGATAGACGAGTTTCTGGATGAACCGAAAAACGGCAAGTGGAAGGACCGCGAGGACACGGCCGTAGCGCAGGCGTACAAGGAGCTTTTAGGGCTCATAATGATACGCCAGCCCAGAACCCGCATACGCAACATATCCGTCTCCAAGAAGACGGTGAACCTGTATTTCTGCCCCGTGCGCAAGGGCGCCATGAAGGACAGGAAGTTCTCCTTCAAGGGCCCCGGAGGGCAGCAGATGGAGCTGGACTACACGACAGTCCTTTCCAGGTTCCCGGAAAAATACTACCCGCAGAAGAACATTGGCGGCTACAAGAACAAGTTCTTCGACAACATAGACAGGGCCCCGCAGAAGTACTACGCGGCGGTGGCCCGCTCTCTCATGTCTGCGCTTTCCGCAGACACGTATGCCGTTGCGGACATGAACGCCCGCGAGGGCTTCAAGCCCGGGTACCTCGAGTACTACACCAGGATGCTTGGAGACTTCCCGGACAGGCACGCCACGAAGGAGGCATATGCCGCCGCGGAGAAGCAGCGCTCCGGCCAGTACAACCTGCTCATGCCGTATGAGTGGGACTCCCCGGAGGACAGCTATCGCAACAAGCTGAACTACGTAGTGAAGATCCTGCAGCACCACAAGGACGAGAGGGTAATAATATTCTTCGACTACGACCTCGCTTCCAACAAGGAAAAGGTGCGCGTGGACGGCACCGTGGAGCCGTCCCTCTATGACCGTCTGGAGACAGACCTCAAGGGCGCCTTGAAAAAGCGCGGCTCCGTCCGCCCGTTCATATCCGTGGACGCCTCAAAGGCGGCAGACCCGGACTCCGGGGACGAGAGCGGCATCTCGCAGGCAGACCTCGCCCGTTTCAACGACGAGGCCAACTCAGACTGCGTTCTTATAGTCAAGGGCGGCTACACGCACGGCGCCAACCTGCAGAAAGCCGCCGTCATAATAAACTTCCAGGTATCCTGCAATCCTGTGGATATGGAGCAGAAGACGGGCCGCATATTCCGTCTCGGCCAGTCCAGGGACGTCACCGTCTACTCGCTTGCAGACGTGAACCAGCTGGAGGGATACGCCCTTGCGTACTTCACGGGAATTGGCCTCTTTGCCGTGGACAACGGGGACGCCACCATCCTTTCCGGATGCAACGACTCCAGCATGGTCTGCGTGCAGTGCAAGGAGTGCAAGAAGGTGCTTGTAATGCCCCAGCAGGAATACGATACGGAGCTTGGGGAGCTCCGCGTGGGCGGGGAGAGAAACGGAGGATACGTGTGCCGCATCTCGCCGGATGAGAAGAAGGCGTACGTGTATGTGAAGTCCACGGGCAAGGAAATGGAGACAACGTACCGCGAGGAGTACGAGGACAACAAGCTCATATGCAACGAACCCCACGCGTCCAAGTGCATGTACCTCATGGACCGCATCTCCAACGCAGAGTTCGTATGCTCCAAGGACTCCACGCACCGCCTGGTGCGCTCCACCGCAGGCAACGGCGGATACAAGTGCATGGACCTGTATGCCGCAAGGACGATGTGCTCCACGGGAGCGCCGCACAAGCGCGTGTACTTCTGCAGCAAGCTGTGCGCCCTCTCCAGGTGCGAAAAGCACAGGGAGCTTTTCCCGGACTGCGAGGCGGTGGAGGCCTTCGAGGCCGGGGAGCAGTACATAAACGCTGCGGACAAGTGCCTGCACACCTCGCGCGGAGGAAGATGCCCGCACTATGACCAGTGCCAGAAGGGCCCGTACCGCTACAGCTGCCTGCCGCCCCGCTCCGATTCCGACATGGCAGACTCCGTCTCCGCATGCCAGGAGTGTTTTGCCAAGGGCCGCAGAAAGGACAACGTCCGCTTCGACTGCGCCCCCGGGCCGTATGTTCTGGACTTCGATGACAACTGGGACGCAGACTGTCCCGTATGCCGCGCAAGCGGCCTTTCCGGCTCCAAGGCCGGAAAACTGGAGAGGGTAACCATAAAGACCTTCTCGGGCCATATACAGTATCTGTGGAACAACTCCTTAGGCGACGCCCAGTTCTGCTCCATCCTTGAAAAGGAAGCCGGGCAGGTAAGGGAGATAGAGGAGATTCTGGAGGTGAGCGGAAATGAAGACGATTAAGGTCACCAGAAACGAAGACAACGAACGCATCTTCGCCTCCATAGCAGCCCTCCTGGAAAACGAAGATGCCAACGCTAAGAAGACGGGCACGGACCGCTTCTATGAGCGCCTGTCCCAGGGGGACAAGCAGTACGTCATAGACGCAAAGCGCTCTTCAAAGTCCCGCATAGTGTTCACGATGCCGGGCGGCGAAGAGGTGGCCTACGAACTTGACGACGGCCGCCGCCGCGACGAGTCCGCAGCAGGCTTCACTTCCACAGGCGCCTCATGGTTTGCAAACCTCCGCGCGGGACAGGCAGAGCCCATGGAGTCCCCGGACTCAGACTGGGCGGAGCGCCGCGACCGCATAGCGGACGCATACCACCGCAAGTACTTCACCATAGAGTACGTCATAGACCAGGACATGGATGAGCGCGAGGCTCACGAGTCCGCAAAGAACCTCACAGACGTCCTCGGTGAGCTCATATACAATGACAACCCGGAGGCCACCCTGCCTGCGGCAGGAGCGCTTCCTGCGGCCAATGACGCCA
>JAJPZC010000011.1:0-4140 GCA_021204585.1 Clostridia bacterium | reverse complement strand
CGCCAAGGGCGCCTCTCAGGCCGCTCCCGCTTCCAGGGCGCAGAGCCTCCTTTCACTCAAGTACGGCAGCCAGACGGGCGTGGCGGACACCTATTACTGCGCCAAGCTCAAGGTCAACGTCTCCTTCGGCGTGGGCCAGCCCATACCCGTCATAGGGCGCATATACTACAGATACGAAGGCCGCACGGACGCCAAGACGTTCGGTTACACCATGCTCACCCGTGAGCAGGCCGGCGTCGTGGACACCTGCCTGAACGACATCTCCGAAGCCCGTGAGGACGTTTCGGACCCCGCCCAGGACATAAACCAGGGCGCCATATCCTCAACGCTCAAGACCCGCCTCGAGACAGACCTCAACGCCCCGGACGGCGCAGAGCGCTTCTCGGAGTGCTTCCTCTTTTCGGACAAGAGCATGGAAGTGCTGCAGGAGCAGGCAAGAAACGGCGAAACCGAAGGGGAGGACGGCACCTTCAACTTGACCCTTGAGTGCAAGGGCATAGAGCTCATCTCCGTGTCCAAGATCATGTGGTCCAACCTCCTGTACACCGTCCTCTACGCCGGCAAGGAGGCCTTCTCCATAAACTACTCCATAACGGGCACCACGGTACGCTGCCTCGCATGCAAGGGAGACTGCCGCGAGGGGGAGGAGCTCCTGATCCGCGGCAACTTCGTTGTCTTCCCGGAGTCCACAGGCCTCAACAGCCGCTTCTGCGTGTACACAATGAACGAGGACGGCTCCCTGGACAAGAGCCCGGAGGGCATCCGCAAGGCCTTGAGCGCCTTCCTGTCTGCAACCGTCCCGGGCAAGGACGGCAAGAAGGTACCCGCATACACCCTGTCCAACTTCGCAAAGCACATGTCCCTCACCCCCACGTGCCAGGAGGCGAAGGTGAAGGGGTCCGGGTGCTACAGTATGCGCATCTGTGAATGCCAGCGCCTGTCCTCCATACGCTCCGACATATGCCTCTGCAAGAGATGCGTCCATCCCGAGAACGTATATCTCAACGCAGACAACGCAGAGCTCTCTATGGACCGCTACACGGCCACCTCGTCCCTGTTCTTTGACGCCGCCGAGGGCCGCATGATGCCCAAAACTTCCGACAGGAACTACGAGTGCCGCATCTGCCACGGCTGGTATGACGGCTCCAGGGACGTCTTCCGGGACGTTAAGCCGGACTTGAGATACGTTGGCGAAAACGGCCTTCCCATGGCCATATGCCCCACCTGCGGCAAGGCCTTGGGCTTCGGCTCCGAAGAGGAAACGAAAGAGAGCCAGGAGCTCTTCAAAAAGTACAAGGGCATCCTTGGAATAGATGCGCGCGCCGCCGCACTGCGCGCAAAGCACGGCTGCGCAGAGAACGAGAGGTACATCATGCTCCGCGTGGGCACTTGCATGTACCAGTTTGACAAGCTTTCAGTCACCGACACCGGCTACATAAAGGGTGCCAAAAAGCTGAAGCTTGACAAAGACATTACCGAAGCCTAGAGCTTGAAGGAGTGGAATCATGACTGCAAAGACAGAACTGGAAAAGAAGCTTCTGGGCTCTAAGCTCTGGAGCATATGGCTCTGGATATGCATAGTATTGAGCGCCTTGGCGGACGTCAACGTGCTCATTTCCCTTTCCATCCAGGGCATCTCATTCAAGTACATAATCTTCCCGCTGGTCCTCATTGTTCTGGACCTCGCCCTTGCGGCCTGCGCCGCCATATCCAACTTCCGCTTCCGCCACAGCTTGATTGCGCCTATCATCTATGGCGTCTTCACAGTGGTTGTGACCCTCGTGTTCTGGATCTGGTTCTCCGCAACCGCCAGCTACGTAATCTTCACCAACACGGCCTTCGTGATGTGGATAGTCATGCAGCTTTTGACCGTTGCCGTGACCATCCTTTCCGCCATCCGCGCATCCGGCTCCGGCTTCATAATGCGGCTCATAGTCTTCATCTGCGCCATAATCTACATTGCATACGGCCTCGCATACATCATTCTCGTCGGCGAGGGAGGCTTCTTCGGCCAGGCCGGGGACGGCTACAGCGGCTACTCCGGCTCCCTGCGCACCCTGGGCTACACATACAATGATTCCACAGACTCCTACACGGCCTCCAGTGTCCTCTCCGGCAACGGGGACACCGTCGTAGTCCCTGAGGAGTTCAACGGCAAGAAGGTCACAGCCATCTCTTCCGGCATCCTCCAGAACAACAGCATAAGCACCGTCGTGCTTGAGTCCTCAGAGTCCCTGTCCGTCACTGGCATAAGCGGCATAAACGCACGCCGCAGCTCCCTCAAGATCTATGCCCAGCCTTCCCAGACGGACTATTACCGCAACCTGTTCTACGGCCTTGCTGAATCCTATGACACCTCCGGCTCCGGCACGTACACCTCATACGGCAACGACGTGAAGCCCATAACGGAGGAGGGGCAGTGCTACATCTCCTTCACGTACACTTACGACAGCCTGAAGACAGCAAACTTTGAGGCTCTGTCCACAATAATCCTGGATGAAGGAGCAACCTTCACGGCTAATGCCATAACGGACTCCTATGACTACATGACGTACAGCAACGAACAGTCCGAGTCCGACCGCTATAACAGCTACGAAACCAACGAAGATCACATGATGCTGTCTGAGCTCATGTACACATCCACGGATGCGCTCATAGGCTCCGCCATAACCTCAAGCAAAAACGTAGCCGTGAACTTCACGACCGTCTACCGGATCTCAGTCCTTGAGGACAACGATGACGTATACACCCTTCCGGACAGCCTCAGATATTACGGCTCCACGCAGTACAGATACGTCACGGCAGACACCTGCACGGACATCCTCGGAGGGCTTGAAGGGCGTACAGGCTTCACATACACGTGGGAGTATTACATGACCGCCGGCAGCACAGCCGCAGCCGTTCTGGATGACTTCTCTGATGTTCTGTATGACGGCATTCGCATCTTCCCGGTGTGGGAGCTGGAAGCGCCCGCAGCGCCTTCCATAACCGGCACCACGTCCATAACATACGGCGACACGCTGTCTCTTACAGCCGTTCCGCAGACGGACAGCCGCGACAGCTGGCTCACCTACTCATACAACTGGTCCACCTCCGGAAGCAGCTCACTGTCTACAAGCAAGACATACGCCAACAGCACCATAACCCCTGCGGACAGCGGCACGTATACGCTGTACGTAACCATATCCGCGCCTGACAAAACCTCTCTGACCAACTCCAGCACTGCATCCGTCTACGTTTCCGTGGCCAAGAAGTCCCTGTCCTTTATCTGGTCTGATGATGCCGGCGGCATGACATATGACGGGACTGCGAAGACGATATCTGCCACGGCGAATACAAATCAGGTGGTAGGATCTGACTCCATAACCTTCAACACGTACAATTACACGTATACGAATGCCGGCTCATATACGGCAAGCATAACGCTTACCGGCACGTGCGCAAGCCTTTACACGGCCGCAAACAATACATACAGCTACACCATATCTCAGGCTCCTGTCTCCTTCACGTGGTCTGATACAGAGTTTACTTATGACGGAGACAGCCACATAGCAACATATGACGTAAGCGGAGTGGTAGAGGGGGATGACCTCGGCGTATCCTATTCAGCCACCGCCAAGACAAACGCCGGCACATACAGCAACTCCGTCTCCATCTCCAACGGCAACTATTACATCTCAGAGGGGCAGACCTTCTCATACACCATAAACAAGGCACCCGTTGCCCTTGTCTGGGGCAGCACTGAACTCACATACTGCGGCACTGCACAGACCCCTACCGTAACATCAGCAACAGGACTGGTTGGCAGCCAGACCATCAGCGTGCTCAACATCACCTACTCAGCCGGGGAGACGAATGTCGGCACGGGTTACGAAGTCACGGCTTCAATCTCTGCAACCAATTACAAGCTTGCGGATTCGGATGCCGACAATACTTGTACATACAGCATTGCAGCGTATGAGCTGGCCGTATCATGGGGCAGCACAAGCCTCACATATAACGGCACGGAGCAGGCTCCTGCACATACGTATGCCATCTCCAAGCTTGGCAACGACACGATCTCAGACAGCCTGCTTGCAGCAACGGTAAGCGGCTCTGCAAAGGATGTAGGGACTTCATACGAAGCAACGCTCAGCATCT
>JAJPZC010000059.1 GCA_021204585.1 Clostridia bacterium | reverse complement strand
GTGTTGAACTTGACGTCCGTTATGATGTCATTCTCCACCTTTATGTATATCTTCATTATGTCTCCGCAGACGGCATTTCCTACCTCACCTATTCCGTCTGCGTCATCTATCTTTCCTACGTTCCTTGGATTGCGGAAATGATCCATTACCTTTTCACTGTACAGTGCCATAATCTTATCTTAGCCTCCTATATATAAAGCTGTATGCGTATCTCTTGTATCCTTGCATCTCTGCCGCTGCGGCAAGGCTGCAGGCAGCTCTTGCCTTGCGGCACATAAGCCGCCGGAGCGGCTAATCTTCCTTTGCATCCAGACGTCCACACCAGACACCAAGTGTCTCTTCTGTTTCATATCTGTTCCAGATATGTTCCATCTGTTCCAGATATGTACCTGGGTCTGGATGTCCCATCTGCCTATCTGCTCCGGGTCCACACAGACACCAGCCGCCCGGAGATCCAATGGCTCCAGACCGCCCATGGACCTATATGCCCACAGACAGGCTCCATAGCACCAAAGAGTTCATATGCCCCTGTGGCCAGGGATATATGTGAACCGGAGATCCGGGTCTTGCTTCTTGTGGCTGCCCTGTCCGGGCCTTGCGGGCCGGTATGCGGGACGGATATGTGTATGGAGTGGCCTTTCTTGTCTTGTTGTATTATCAGATCTTAAATGAGGTGCGGGCGCTCTCCCTTCTCCAGCTCCTCCCATACGGGGGACATGTTGCGAAGGTATGTAACTACCTCCGGAACGGCCTGGAGGATTAGGTCTATCTCTTCATCCGTGTTCCACTCACAGAGGCTGAGGCGGAGGGATCCGTGCGCCACTTCATGCGGAAGGCCCAATGCGAGGAGCACATGAGAGGGCTCCAGGGAGCCGGATGTGCATGCGGAGCCGGATGAGGCGCAGATGCCTTTGGCATCCAGGAGAAGCAGAAGGCTCTCTCCCTCTATGCCTTCAAAGCAGAGGTTAACGTTTCCGGGAAGCCTTGTGTATCTGGCGCCGTTAAGCTTGGTGTGGGGGATCTGCATGAGGCCGTCTATGAGCCTGTCGCGAAGGCGCGCTTCCTTTTCTGCGTTGGCGGCCATGTTGGAGCAGGACTCTTCCATGGCAACGGACATAGAGACTATGCCTGCTATGTTCTCCGTGCCGGCGCGCTTCTTGCGCTCCTGGGCGCCGCCCTCTATGAAGGACTGCAGAGGGGTGCCCTTCTTGCAGAACAGGGCGCCAACGCCCTTGGGGCCGTGGAACTTGTGCCCTGAGAGGGACAGCATGTCTATATTCTGTGCCTTGACGTCCACAGGGATGTGGCCTATTGCCTGCACTGCATCCGTATGGAAGGTTACCCCGTGCTTTCTGCACACGGCGCCTATCTCGGCTATGGGCTCTATAGTCCCCACTTCGTTGTTTGCCGTCATGATGGTGACAAGAGCCGTGTCCGGCCGGATGGCGGCCTCCACCTGCTCCGGCGTGATTAACCCTTCCGGCCCTACTGGCAGCAGGGTAACCTCAAAGCCCTCCCTGCGGAGCTTCTCCAAAGTGTGCAGCACTGCATGATGCTCAAAGGCCGTGGAGATAAGATGCTTCTTGCCCTTCCTTGCCCCGAAGTATGCAGCAGATCGTATGGCCTGGTTGTCTGCCTCACTCCCGCCGGAAGTGAAATAGATCTCATTGGGGTCTGCGTTGATGCACTTTGCCACCCTCTCCCTTGCGGCCTCCAGGTGCTCTTTGGCCACCTGGCCTACGGTGTGCAGGGATGAGGGGTTGCCGTATATGCCGTCCATATACGGAAGATAGGCCTCTATCGCCTTCCTGCTCATTGCGGTTGTCGCCGCATTGTCCACGTACACAGTTGTCATTCTCTAATTCCTATCTTTTTACTATGATTTATCTTTCCCGGCCATTATACAAACTAAATCCTAGAAAGTCAATAGGATTTAGCCCCTCTCTGCCCAAATTTGGACCTCAAATTTGGATCCCTGCACCAGACCTGCAGCAGACGGCCAAATTCCAGTCTGTCCCCAGATCTGCAGACCACATATACAGGCCACATGCATGGAGCCCGCACAGGAGACCAGTATCACACAGGGAACCAGTATCCCACAGGAAGCCAGAATTTGGAAGACGTATCTGGAAGCCCTATATGTAGAGCCCCGTCCCGAGGCACGTATCTGGATGCCCTGTCCTCCAGCGGGTGGGCAGTATTGGCTGTAATCTAGCGCATGAATACCATCCCTGTCCTGGAGCCAGAATTGGAGCCCTGCATGAGAACCCGTATCTGGAAACCCTGCTAAGGGGCCATATCTGGAGTCTGTTTTGGATGCCCTGCTTAAAGCCCCGTATACAGAGCTCTGTGCCTGGACCGTACTAGAAACCTGCATTTGAAACCATTGAAAACACAACTCATATATGGTGCCTTGTATACTGGCCCCCGTATATGGCGCCAGTATACGGAGCCCCATATTTGTATGCCTTGTATTGGAGCCCATATATGGATCTGCACATGTATATGGAGTCCTAGGACCCAGCTCTAAGATTCAGATAGGGGCAGATATATGCCGTCTTCAACCCGTTCCAGTCTCCGTCCTCCAGACCGGTCTGGAGCCCGTCCATCCAGGCATGCTGCTGCAGGCAATACACCGTCCAGACTGTGTACAGGAGCCCCTGCGGGGACCTGGCAGACTCCGTATGAAAAACTGTTGTGCAAAGTGCACAAAAAACTCACACCGTAGGAGCCGTTTAGAGGAAGCATATGGATAATCTTGGAATTATTGGCCCACCACAGACGGGGCTGCCGGGGGAGGAACAGATGCCCACAGGATAAAGCATATTCCCGTATGAATCATGAAAGGGCGGCATATATGCCGGATGTACGGTAAGGCTCATGGCTGTTTGTAAATAGGGGCGGGGATATGCGGCAAACAGGCAAAACAATAAAATCGGGATGGAATATACAGATTCTGTTCAACAGTTGACCATTAAGGCTTAAAGTGCTAATATATGTAGCGTGAAGCTTTATGATGTAACGCTGGATACCGGCAATGCGAATGCGAACACGGTGGAGCTGTTCTACAGGAGCAAGGCGAGATACAGCAGACAGAACGGAACCTTGAGGATAGCGTGCGGAGACACTGTCTCCTTCAGCACGTTCTTTAACTTGTATCCGTATTATGAATACTATCATTACTGCGGAATAGACAAGCCGGTTCTTGTTCTGGACATCACGGGCATATACACCGTAAAGATCTTCCATATGGACCAGGACGGAAAATCTAGCCAGCTGCTGTCGGAGCTCAAGCAGGGCAAAAGCTCCGTATCCGTCTCCATCCCGGACAGGGTAATGGGCGGCTTCATATACTTCACAATAACAGCAGTCTCAGACTGCCTCATGAAAGGCGGCAGCTGGAACACGGACAAGGAGCCGGAGCGGCCTGTAAAGCTGGGCCTCATTATATGCACGTACAACCGGCAGGAGTACGTGAAGGCCAACATGGAAAAGCTCCAGGAGGCCATAGAAAAGGATCCCGTCTGGGCGGACAGGATCCATGTCTTCATCGTGGACAATGCAGAAAACCTCCAGCTTGCGGAAAGCCCCCTGTACACCATCTATTCCAACAGGAACCTCGGCGGCTCCGGCGGCTTTGCGAGGGGCATGTATGAACTCTCCAAACAGGAAGAGTACACCCACATGCTTCTAATGGATGATGACATCCAGTTCAGCTTCATAACCATTGCCCGCACATACTGCATTCTCTGCGCCCTTACGGAAGAGCACAAGGACGCCGCCATAGGCGGTGTAATGCTCAAGCTCTCCAAGCCGTACCTCCAGCATGAGTTCGGCGGCAAGTTCAACGGCATCGGACACTTCTCCATAAACAAAGACCTTGACATGCGGGATGAGGCCAGCCTCCTTAAAAACCAGGATGCAGACAAGGCGGATTACAATGCCTGGTGGTACTGCTGCATGCCTTCCCATTTCGTGAAAGACTACGGCCTTCCCATGCCCTTCTTTATAAAGCTGGATGACGTGGAATACGGCCTTAGAACCTGCAAAGAGATAATACTCATGAACGGCCTCTCCGTATGGCACCAGGACTTTGACAACAAGTACAACCGTGTCCTGGAGTACTACTCCCGCCGCAACTCCATTATAACGGCCGTAATGCACCGCAAGTGCAACCGCTTCAAGGCAGCCATAAAGTATGCATATCCAATGTTCAAGGGCCTGGTCCTCAAGAATTACATGAGCGTGGAGCTCATATACCGCTCTTTCCTGGACTTCAAAAAAGGTCCCTCATTCCTTCTGAACACGGATCCGGTGATGCTCTCAAAGCTCATCAACGACAAGGCCCCCGTATACGAGGACAAAGAGACACTGGAAACCATATACCATATAGAAGACCTGCAGTATGACAGGGACAAAAAGTTCGAAACCAAACACCGTAACAAGTTCTACAAGCTTATGGAGGCCTTCATGCCCCAATCCTGGCTTAAAGACGAACTTGCCATAACAGACGCAGGCAACCCTACGGCCGAAGACACTTTCATGAAAAAAGAGGTCATATGCTATGACCCCGTCAAACAAATGGGATACGTATGCTCATTCGACAAGAAGCAGCGCAGGCGCTACCGCCGCGCATCCGTAAAAACCGTCTTCCAGCTGCTCCTGTTCTATGGCAAGTACAAAAAGAAGTATTCCAACTGCTCCACCATATATTCCAGAGAACGGTGGGAAAATTTCTTCTTCCCTCCTGCCCTTCAGCCGGCATCTAATTCCAAAGGCAATAAGGACAAATCCAAATCCAAGCACAAGAAATAAGATTACTCCCGCTGGACCAAATATGTACCGGCGCTGTTGTGCATGCTGAATTGAAGCACAACAGATACAAATCTTAGCTCACAAACAGCCTCCAATCTGAGGCAACATGGGAGAGAGATATATATGAGCACACTAACCAGGTCTCAAACCGTCAAACAGAGGTTCTACACTATAGGGCTTCTTGTGCGCAGGAACGTAAAGAACCAGTACTATGGCTCATTCATAGGGGTAGTCTGGACAGTTTTGAACCCGCTTCTAAACATGGTGGTCATGGCATTCGTTTTTACGGCCATATTTGGGCGAGAAGGCATAGATTTGGACTATCCTGTATATGTCCTTTCCGGAACCATTACTTTTGGCCTTATGCGAACTGGCACATCAGTATCTGTTGCAAGCCTCGTCGGCAGGTCGGACATGCTTCTTAAAACTAGGACACAGATCGAGATATTTCCCACCGCTACAGTTTTATCATCATTAGTAACTTATGGATTCTCACTTATCGCCCTGTTGCTTGTTGCGGGATGGCGTGCGCTTCCCATATTTGGAGGGCCCTACTTCACCTTCACCTGGAACATGCTGCTTATAGTACTGATTGTTCCGGCAATTGTGCTGTTCACACTCGGCATCTCATACTTTTTAAGTGCACTATACGTATTCTTCCGCGATGTAAGGCATTTATATGATGTTTTCCTGACACTGTGGTATTATCTGACCCCAGTCTTCTATAACATGAAGGCCTTGAACAGCAATACTGTATTGAAGTTCGAAAATTTCAACCCAATGTATTATTATGTTAATGCCACACGAGAGTGCTTGGAGGGACTTATCCCATCTGGACAAACATGGCTGCTGATGTATCTCTTCGGTCTGATCTCACTTGCGATTGGCTGGACATTCCTCCATCTGTTGCGTAACAAAATCACTATACATCTGTGAGGTTCAAGATGGCAGAAAAAAACAGCAATGAACGTACGATATCTAGGTCCAAATCCAGGAGAGCAAAGCACCAGACTGAGGATAGAGATCCTAGTGTGCTCTTGGATGTTCAAAATGTCACAATGAAGTTTTCAAAGTACGACACAGGCATAGACTCTCTGAAGGAACTTGTAGTAAGAGCATTTAAACGAGATCTAAAGTCACGTAAGATTGAGGTACTCAAAGGTATTAGCTTTCAGGTCCATAAAGGTGAAGCAGTAGCCCTTATAGGAAGGAATGGCGCAGGTAAAAGCACATTGCTTAAGATAATCGCTGGTACACTCACCCCAACATCCGGGAAAGCAAAACGATATGGCAGAATTACGCCCCTTCTTCGTTTAGGTGCCGGGTTTGATAATAATGCAACTGGTCGTGAAAATATCTTTTTGAATGCAGCTTTACTGGGATACACAAAACAGCAGATCAAAGAAAAGGAAAATGATATTATCGAGTTCTCTGAGTTGGGTGATTTTATAGACACACCTCTAAAAAATTACTCGTCTGGCATGATTTCCAGACTAGGATTCTCTATTGCAGTCAATCTGGAATCTGAGATTTTGCTTATAGATGAAGTTCTGGGTGTCGGTGATGTGGCGTTCAATAAGAAGTGCCACACCAAACTTGCGGAGCTCTGTAAAAAAGGGGTCACTTTCGTAATTGTATCGCATTCATCATCTGTCAAAATGTACGCTAAGCGTGCCATATGGATTGAGGGAGGTGTTGTGCGTGAGGACGGCAATATTGACGAAGTTTTTGCACATTATACTGACCTCATGACAGGGAAAGCAAAACCGCCTATGCCTGCAGATACACTAAAAAAGACACCAGGGACAAAGCCATCCCAAAATAAGGTAACGGATCTCTGTGCGCAGGTTAATAATACGGGCGAAGCACCTTCAAAAACGGACTCAACATCACCACTTGAAGTAAATATATCTGCTCCACGCTCAACACCAACATCAAACACAAATAGCAACTCATAATCGCAACAACACCCCCTCAAAGCTGTTCATTGAGGAGGTGCTTTTAGTATACCCTGTTGTATTACATTACACGTTGTTTAATTGGACTATATACTTGTCCAGTAGTGGCCATAACCAATCTTTAAGTTTGGGTGGCTGATAGCCTATAGACTTTGCTTTTGTAAGATCAAAAATTACACCAACCTTAAAATGCTGCGCATTAAAAGGATGAACATCTCCCTGCGGATCAATAACAGCTTTATGACCCGATGCTTCTTCAATATAGGAAACTATCTCCCCAACTGTTACCATCCCTTCTGATGAAAGATTAACTGCGCCATTATATCCGGAATCTGCTATCTGAATTAAAAATTCAGCTTCATCTGTAGTTCTTACAAATGAACATTCCAGATCAAAGTTATCTAATGCCATTGGCAACTCTTTTACAATATGCTTGGCATAGAAATACAGCCTCAGATTTAATTCCTTATTGTCAAGGTTATCTGTCTCCACAACAAAGGGTACCCTTACAATTGCCTTGCTTACATTAGGGAAAAGCTGGAATGCAGCACATTCTGCGTAGCGTTTACCTATACCATAATTCTCCATTGAATCACAAAGTTTGAAATCGGATGTTGTTGGATCAAACATCTCTTCTTTCTTTAATACTTCTCTAGTTCCATATAGTGCAGTTGATGATACCTGTATATATCTGTCACAACTGATATGGGATAACGCATACTTAACAGCATTGGAACAATATGCTGTTGTATCATACACAACATCGTAATGTTTGCCTTTAAATGCAGCTATAATTGAATCTTCTTTAAGACGATCAATTATTACCCTGGTAACATGCTTGCCGAAGTTATCTGGATGAATTCCTCTTGTAGCGATTGTCACAAAATCATTCCGCTCTATAAGCTTCTCTACTAGGCGTATTCCCATAAAACGAGTTCCGCCAAGTACCAACACATTTTTGCTGTCCTTGAATCTCTTATACAGGTAATCATATGTTGTCTTAGGCGTAATCCTTGCAATCTCAGAGAAGTTACTCTCTTTAAGAAGTGCTCTGACTCTGGAAGCACTTATAGGCGCCCCTTCGGACTCCTTGCGTTTTATAACATCAAACTCAATCCCTGCCCGGGGGAGCAGGCGCTTCATAGTAGCATTATACTGATTTGTTACATTATCAATTGGTTCCTCTCCAGCAAAGCGAACTGTTATTCCAAATGCAGGGGCAATACGGGAAGCAAAGATATTTATGTCATTGGATGGGTCAACAGTAATGTCATTCTTTTCTTCCTTTGTGAAATATGCCTGGAATGTGGTCTGCGAGATAATAAACTTACCGCTAGGCAAAACAACTACATTCTTAAGATCAGCTACACCTTTCTTAACTAGTTCAAACCTATCAGCAAATGGAAAAACACTGCGATCCTCTTCAACGACAAAGAGGTAAAGCAAATCGACTTTAGATGAAGCATACTCCACAAGATAACGATGCCCTAAAGTGAAAGGATTGCAATTCATCACTATAGCGCCTACGCGACCTTCCGTTTCCCTTTTATAAAGCCTGACTGAATCTGAAATATATGCATTCAGCTCACTTTCTTCCTCAGGGGAAAGATCAACTGATAGCAGCGGATTAGAATCCGAGGATTTATTTAAAGCCAGTGATTCAAGTTCATCCCTTGTAGGTAAACCACTCGATATAATAGCATGAGCCAGTTCCTTTCCGCATGTTTCATAACCAATTGCATTCATATGGTCGCTATCATAAAATACCTCACCTAAATCATGTGGCCTGGCAAACAAGTTGGCAGTTTCTACCCAGATCATCTTATCCTTATATACCTTACCCAACAGCTTGCCAAATCCCATGCAAAGCACAACAATATCGCCATTAGAAGGTGCATGATATTTTAAGGAATTATACTGGGCCAGAATATTTACACTCCCACCATTGGCGCAGTTTAGAACAGCATATGGAGAATTGCCATTATAATATACATTTAAAGCCTTTTGGACAGTGCTCTCTATGGTGTGTTCATCATCTGTCCCAACTCCAAATGCGACACTATTGCCAAAAACATATATTGTATTTAAAAAATCTACAGGAACATCAGTAGTACAACGATATCCGCTTGCACAATTCCTGTATCTACTACACTCATCAGCGACAAAATCTGCACCATTCTTCGAGATAATCTTTATGGAAGGAAGAACAGAGTGAACATAATCTTGAGTAAATCCCCTGTCTAAATATACTTTATGTATTATATCATGGACATTACGCCTATTCGTAATTATGGACTTTTCTATCTCGGAAGGATTTTTAACATCATATGCATGCGGCATGTTCAAGACAACTACTTTCAACTCGGTGTGCGCATTCGCATATTCGAGTACTGGATCAAGTAGGCATCTTTTAATCATTGAATAGAAATTCAAATCTGTAATCCTATATACACCCGGCCAATCTCTTAGTGTCAAAGGAATATTTGTATCAGCAACCACTACAGGAATTGATGAATCTAAATGAACACTTCTTATGTCCTGCAGATGTATAGTGCCAACCTTTGGCATTCTGATAGATACATCCATCTCTCTGTTGCTGAGCAGATACAAAACCTTCACGCCTTTAGCACAAGCTTGCTGGTACAGCCATCCAACGAAAACATCTGTTCCATAAATTGCAACTTCACTTATACCTTGATCTACAAAGTAATCCAAATAAGACCCGCCAAACCCAGAGGCATAGAATGCACCATGTAGCATTATATTGTGCTCTGGCAGTAACGTAGAAGATGCATCCAAGGAAGGCATGGCTGATCCTGAAGATGATTCAGTAGGAACGGGTGCACCCTTCTGTCCCAACGAATCATTTTTTTGCGAAGAAGAAACAGAAGTCAGCTGTTTCTCGACTATATGATTTATTCCTACATCATGTCTATTGCTCTTGAAACTCGGGTCATGTGTATCAAAACATACAGAATCAACGACAGTATTAAGGTTTTTATCTAACAGAACAATATTAAGGCCACGCTCATTTTGGGAATAGTTAGTCCCATTGATTAAAATCTCGGACAAATTACCCTTGTTATAAGACATGCTGACCACCTTGATTGTTGTGTCACTTGCTTTACAATCAAAGATTACAGGTTCATCATCCTTGCTGATTTTTTCTTCAGTAACCTGCCCCCCGTTAATAACTGCCCCATAAGCATGCCAATGCTTGTTGATAAGAGATTCTTTCAAACCTAATCTATGGAGCAATTTATCCAGCCTTTTATTATAGCTGAACCCAGGAGTGTCCTTAACGGACAAAATAATTATTAACTTATGTCTGCAGGTATAAAGATGTTTAAAATATGTGTAGATATCTGTGATATTGTTTATCATATTGCCTATTTTTTTGTACTTAACAATTTTTCACTTTTTCACGGATACCCTACTCTCAAATGTTACCTAGAATTTATAAGGCTATAAGAGTGTATGCATGGACTATGCAATAGTCCATGCCAAAGGGGTACCCCTTTGGATATTTACATAAAATTATCTGCGCTTTGAATTATTTTATGCAGTCTATGTTGCTTCTATTTATACCAGCACTATTGTGAGTGCTAACAACCTGTATTATCCTTAACTCCCGGATAGAGTCATAGCACAAATCTGTTAGGCTGGATTATTCGTCT
>JAJPZC010000089.1 GCA_021204585.1 Clostridia bacterium | reverse complement strand
GCGCCCTGTACAACAGCCGCATAAAGGACATAACCTTCTCATACGACAAAGTCCTGTCCTTCGAGGGCGAAACCTCCGTCTACGTCCAGTACACCTGCGCCCGTGCCAACTCTGTCCTTTCCAAGGCCTCCGAGTCCGGCATCCAGCTCTCCATCCCGGATGGTTACACACCCAACGCCTCTGAGTTTGAGGTCATAAAGGCCCTTGCACAGTTCCCGCAGACCATAAAGGATGCCGCAGAGAAGTATGAGCCCTCATACGTTGCCCGCTATGCCGTAGACCTTTCCCAGAAGTACAACAAGTTCTACATAGACTGCAAGATCCTCACCGAGACCGGGGACACCCGTGCCTTTCGCCTGGCCCTTTCCAAAGCCACGCTCATAACCTTAAAGAACGCCATGACCCTTCTGGGCATTGGAGTTCCGGACAGGATGTAGCACCCTCCGGGTGCCAGACCACACCTGAGGCTTCACCAGAGCCTCATACAGGCCTCACAAAAGCCCGCATGGCTTTCCGCTGTGGGCTTCACATAATCTCATTCATGCCCACATATCCTTTATACAATGCCATATGCACGCTTACACGTGGAGAAGAAAGACACAATGATTAAGGCTGTTATCTTTGACGTGGACGGAACGCTGCTCAACACTTCTCCGGACATACAAATAACCCTGAACTCCACTCTGGCCCGCTTCAACCTTCCGCCCCGCACCCTGGAGCAAACCTTACGTGGCATAGGCAACGGGGCCAGGAACCTCATACGCATATCCATAGGGGACAGGCAAGACCTTCTTGATGCCGTCCTTGCTGACTACGTGGAGCACTTTGCAGACTGTGACAACACCCACACGGCCTTCTATGAAGGGGAGAGGGAGGTCCTTTTGGACTTGCAGTCCAGGGGCGTACAGTTTGCCGTAGTATCCAACAAGCCCCAGGCCGCCCTGGAGAACGTCTGCGCAGATCTTCTGTCTGAGTTCCGCTGGGCCTATATGATTGGCCAGTCTGACAGCTACCCTCTAAAGCCCGCTCCGGATGCCATATATGCTATCCTTAAGGGCCTTGGCATCTCAAAGGATGAGTGTGTGTTCGTGGGAGACGGGGACACAGACGTTGAGATTGCCAGCAACGCAGGCATACGATGCATAACAGCCCTCTGGGGGTACAGAGGGAGGGAGGAGCTCATAGCCGCAGGCGCCAATCTCTTCGCAGAAAACTACAGGGAGCTGGAGGACATAATCCTAAGCCTCTGACACGCCCACACCGCACAACAGCATGCAAAAACAGCCATCCTAAACGGGTGGCTTATTTTCTGCCCTGCAAGACCGCCTTTGGACGCTTTGCAACTTTAAGAACACATGTGCGGGGCCGCGCTGCAGATAAACAAATGTTCGAACTGTCTCGAGAAATCTTGCAAACATATGTTTATTAGAAACGTATGTTTATTTCTCGTTCCGCATGCATATGTCTCTAAGCGTGCATATATACGGCCATTTTTGCCAAAGTGGCAAGGGTATGATAGACACTTCTGTTTAAACTGGCAAGTGTAAAATGAACACATCTGTATAAACAAACAGTCTCTGTTTATACTAACAGAAACACCACGGATCTGGCCTTGTAGGCTCCTATTGTGCTGTGTATACGCTGTGGCTATTGTCCATTCTGCACTATACCGGCTTGGGAAGGTATGAGTACTCCCTGGAGAATTGAATCCTGTTCCAGTCTATGTCCTTGGCCGTGTGGACAATCTCACTGTACCTTTCATCTGCAGCGCCTTTCCGGTACGTGGCTATAACCCGTACAAAGGCTTTGGAGAGCCTGTGCAGATTTACCTTGCGCATATCCGAAGGCACATAGAGGCCTGTCTCTGCGTCTCTGGCAAGCTGTATGCATCCCTTAAAGCCCCCGGGGAGTTTCTCCGTGTATATCACTGGGCTGTCTGTGCTGTAATCTGTAACCATGCTGGCGCAAAGGCATCCGTATGCCACAAAAGGGAGCGTTTCCAGCTTGGAGGGAGTGATACTATCCGGCGCCTGGACTAAGTCCTTGAAGGCAAGATTGTGGCTGATGCTCTTATTGTACAGGTCTTCTGCAGAGACGGACATAGGGCCTTTAAGCCTGGTGCCTGTTAAGTGCAGGAAGTTCCGGCTGTGGAAGGACACTTCCATATATGACAGGTGCCTGTGCTTGTCCATGCATACCAGAAGCAGGGTATTGCCATCAAGCTCTTTTTCATATGCCCTGGCGCATCTTACAACGGGGTTGATAAGGTACGGGGAGTATATCCATTTTTTGCTCATGACAAAAGTCTCCTGTATAAAATGAGGGGAAAGTCTGCAGCGCCGCAACGCTGCCCGGCTTATCCCCTCGGTTGACTGGTTTTTCTGTTGATCCGCCAACTGTCAGTTCCTTCCGGCCCGGAGGCCGTTCTACTGCATAGCTTTCGGGTTTTTCTGCTGCCCGCCAGCACTCAGCTCCATCCGGCCCTTGGGCAGGGCTGTTCTGCTGCATAGCCTTTCGGATTTTAGGTGCCAGTCTCACCGGCAGGATGACGCCTGCCTACCGCATATATTGTATGACTGTTCAGGGTATACAGTCAACCTCAGAGCCCCATTTTTCTTGCCGTGGGATTACGTTTTGGCGTTTATAAAATGGCCTTAAACACGCCATATTGGCGTACCTTTCTGTAATATGCACGCCATACGGCTCCGTGTGTATACCTTGAACTGTAATAAAGGAATACAATGATCATTTTCACATATTTTGTACTTTGGTTTTATAAAACTTTAATAAAACTTTAATAAAACTTTAATAAAACTTTAATAAAACTTTAATAAAAACATTGACTCCCAGGCAATGAATGATATAATGTAGTTATTAGATTGCTTTGGGGGTCAAAGATGCCATTTTCTAGCGAAACAGAAGAGCTTGAGTTCAAGAAAAGCTCAGGTGAAAGAGATGAAGCTGTAAAGTCTTTATCTGCAATGTTGAATAAGCATGGTCATGGTGTTGTATATATGGGAGTGTCACCCGATGGTACAGTGTTAGGTCAGCAAATTTCCACAGCAACAATGAATAAGGTTTCCAGAGATATTACTGATAATATAAAACCACAGGTTATTCCTGAAATCTCTTCACAATATATTGATGGCAAGAATGTCTTGAGAATTGAGGTTAAAGGGACTGATTTTCCCTATTCTGCGTTTGGCAAATACTATATACGCTCTGGTGATGAGGATAAAGAGATGTCTCCGGCTTATTTGCGAAAGGCAATGCAGTTTTCCTCATCGCATTTGCTTGTAACTACTGAATCTAGCATTCAAGACCTGTCTTTTTCTCAACTTAAGAGACTTTATACTGAAAGAGGAATTCATATCAGTGAAGATAACTTTGAGAAAAATGCTTATCTGCTCACAAGCGAAGGCAAGTTCAATCTGATGGCCTATATTCTTGCTGACAGTAATGCTTATTCTATTGGCGTGGCCAGATTTAAAGGGACAGACAGAAAATCAATGGACATACGCAAAGAATTTGGTTACAAGTGTCTGCTTGTGACGATGAGTCAGGTCCTTGATTATGTTGGAGCGCTGAATGAAACCAAAGTAAAAATATCTGGAGCGCAGAGAGAGGAAGAGACTCTTTTTAGTATAGATGCTTTCCGCGAGGCATGGTTCAACGCTTGCCTTCATACTTGCTGGATTAAAGAGGTTCCGCCCGCCATAGCTATGTTTGATGACAGGATTGAAATCAAATCATTTGGAGGGTTGGCTCCGGATTTCTCTGTTGAAGATTTCTTCAGCAGAATGAGCCGGCCGATTAATCTTGAACTTCAGATGATTATGATCCAACTTGGATTTATCGAACAGTCAGCACATGGAGTTGAAGTTATTGAAAGCCTATATGGCAGGGATGCTTTTAAGATTGATGAGAATTCAGTGACTGTTACAATCCCGTTTACTCATAAATTCGGGTATGCAGACAGGAATGAATCAAATACAGAGGAACCGTCCAGCACTAAAACAGCACCTGAGATTAAACGTTCAATTCCGTTGACAGAAAAGATCCTTAATCTTATAAAGGCTGATCCGAATATTACAGTCGTTCAAATGTCAAAATCCACAGGCGTGACTACTGTAGCAGTTTCAAATGCCTTGTCAAAGTTAAAGGAATCAGGGTCTATTGCGCGCGAGGGGTCCAAGAGATCAGGTAAATGGGTGGTTTTACAGTGAAAAGCCCGAAAGTATAGCATTTTCATTATATGGGGGTGCCGTGAAAGGGGCGTGAAAGGTTTTAAAAGCACCTTGACAGAAAGGGTGTTGCCCTTTATAATTAAGGAAGTGATATTGATAGGAACTTATTGACGTGCAGCGCCTGGGCGCTGAGTGGAAAGATTTGTGCATCAATAGCGAATTTTATAGAGAGGTAAAGAGAATGTCTTTAATCAACAAAGAGATCAGTGACTTCACAGTGCAGGCTTATCAGAACAAAGAGTTCAAGACCGTGTCCAAGAAGGACGTTCTTGGCAAGTGGGCCGTGTTCTTCTTCTATCCCGCAGACTTCACGTTCGTATGCCCCACAGAGCTTGAGGACCTTCAGAACAAGTATGAGGACTTCAAGAAGGCAGGCTGCGAGATTTATTCCGTTTCCACGGACACCCATTACGTACACAAGGCTTGGGCAGACCATTCAGACAGGATCTCCAAGCTCCAGTACGTTATGCTTGCAGACCCCACGCATGCACTCTGCAAGGACTTTGACGTCCTCATCGCAGAAGACGGCGTTGCAGAGAGAGGCACCTTCGTTGTAAACCCTGAGGGCAAGATCGTTGCATACGAGGTCAACTCCGGAAACGTAGGACGCAATGCGGATGAGCTCTTCAGAAAGCTCCAGGCCCTTCAGTTCGTGGCAGCACACGGGGACGAGGTATGCCCCGCAAAGTGGAAGCCCGGCGAAGCCACATTGAAGCCCAGCTTAGACTTAGTTGGCATCCTTTAATACAGGGCCCCGTTCAAGGGCGGACGCATGTGTCCGTTCCCTGCGGGCATTAGCATATGCAGATGTTGTTGCAGGCCGTGGCCTAATTGCTGCGGCCTGTGCTTGCATAGAGGGAGATGAATATGGGAAAAGACACCATGTATGACGTAATCATCATAGGCGGAGGCCCGGCGGGGCTTTCCGCAGCCATTTATCTTGCCAGGGCCAAGTACAAGGTGCTGGTCATGGAGCAGGCACAGCTTGGCGGACAGATCACCATAACCTCAGAGGTTGTGAACTACCCCGGCGTGTTCCGCACGTCCGGAAAGCAGCTCACAGAGCAGATGAGACTGCAGGGCAAGGCCTTCGGAGCAGAGTACCTTATCGCCAAGGCAGAAAAGGTGGAGCTCAATGAGGATGTAAAGACCGTCATAACGGACACCGGCCGTGAGTTCAAGGCTCTGGGCATCGTGCTGGCCCTTGGCGCCAGCCCCAGGAAGCTTGGCTTTGAGGGAGAGAAGGAGTTCCAGGGCAGAGGAGTTGCATACTGCGCAACCTGCGACGGCGAGTTCTTCACAGGCCGTGAGGTCCTTGTTGTGGGCGGCGGATTTGCAGCGGCAGAGGAAGCAATGTTCCTCACAAAGTACGCCACGAAGGTTACCATTATAGTCCGCAAGGGTGAGTTCTCCTGCGCCCAGTCCGTCGTGGACAAGCTTTCAGAATACCCTAAGATAGAGGTCCGTTACAACACGGAGGTTGTGGAGGCCGGAGGCCCCGGTGTCATAACCCACGCAACCCTCAAGAACAACGAGACGGATGAGACATACACGTACGAGGCCGCAGACGGCGGCGCCTTCGGCATCTTCGTATTCGTAGGCTATGCACCCGCCACAGATCTTGTGGCCGGCCAGGTGGAGCTCTCCAAGCAGGGATACATCATAACGGACGTAAACCAGAAGACCAACATAGACGGCGTATACGCGGCAGGCGATGTCTGCATAAAGAATCTCCGCCAGGTTGTAACCGCCGTATCCGATGGCGCCACAGCAGCAACGTCTCTTGAGAAGCACGTCTCCACAATGCATGAGAAGCTTGGCATAGGCCCCATGAGGCAGGAAAAGGACGAGACCCCGGCACCCGCTGACGCAGCAGAGCCCGCTCCCGCATCCACGGCAGAGCCCTCTTCGGACGCTTTCATCTCAGAGGACATAAAGGCGCAGCTCAAGGCCATCCTGTCCCGCTTCACCCGCAAGGTAACCCTTGTGGTAATGAACTCCGGCGATGCAGCCGGCGCAGAGCTTTCCGGCTTCGCATCAGAACTCGTCGGCATCCATCCCATGCTGGAGATAGGCGGGGAGGAGACCCTCGAAGATGGGAACTCATACCTGGACATCCGCACGGAGGACGGCCCTTCCGGCATCCGCTATTACAGCATTCCCGGCGGGCATGAGTTCAACTCATTCGTAATAGGCATGTACAACGCAGCCGGCCCCGGCCAGCCCATAGGAGATGAGCTCAAGGCACGCATCCAGTCACTCCAAGGGTCGCATACATTCTCCGTAATGGCTACCCTGTCCTGCACCAACTGTCCGGACGTGGTAATGGGCACGCAGCGCATCGCAGCCCTCAACCCCAATATAACGGCAGAGATGTATGACCTCTCCAAGTTCCCGGACATCAAGTCAAAGTTCAACATCATGGCAGTGCCCTGCCTTATCGTGGACGGCACGGACACCTACTTCGGCAAGCAGAACCTGGAGGCTCTCGTGGAGATAGCGGAGAAGTACAGCTGATACAAGACCATGCTTGTTCATACTCCGTTCTCAAAGCAAACTGCCGGAGGATATCATATATTACCTTCTTATAAACAAGGAAGAGGGGCATCTCAAAGAGGTGCCTCTCTTTCTGTCTGCGGAGCCCTCACAGTCTGTATGCGGAGCCCACACGGGCAGCATTCGCTGTCATTACGGCTCCGGAGCACCGCTTTTATGCAAAGTGCACAAAATAAACTATTGTTCGTAAGTTCGTCCAAAGCAGCTTCTGCGAGGCCGCCGGGGCGGGACCGGGCAGAGGGGTGCATGCGTCCGGTACAGCATAAGACAAACGGGAGGCACAAAAGTGTCTCCCGCTTGCGTACGTTATAAGAGAAGAATAATAGTCTTGTTAAGTGGTGGTATCTTTCCTGGCTTTGAGGCTCAGTATGAGATGGCCATGGTTACGGCGAGGGCGCCAGGGCCGATGTGGCAGGAGACGGAGAGGGACAGGGGGTCTACGAAGACTACAGGCACATCCGGGAACTCTGCTTCAAGCTCTCCCTTGAACTTGTCTGCCTCGGCATAGTTGTCCGTGTGGGCAATGGCGAGTACCATCTTGCCTGCCTCGCGCTCCTTGGCGAACCTCTTATCGAAGTCATCATGAACGGCCTTTATCATGACCTTCTTGGCATCCACAAGCTTGCGGACGGACTTGTTGTAGGTGTCAAGCTTGTAGCCCTGGATCTGAAGGACGGGCTTGAGCTTGAGGATGGTGCCTATCATGGCAACGGCGGGAGTGAGGCGGCCGCCCTTCTTGAGGTAATACAGGGTGTCTACCATGATGTATATGGAGGAGGTCATCTTTGTGGCCATGAGCCAGTCATATATCTCCTGCGCAGACTTGCCCTCTGCGGCCATCTTTATGGCGTCATACGTGGACTGTCTCTGCGTAACGGATATCCTCTGGTTGTCTACGACGAAGACCTTGCCCTTGAACCTTTCATCATTGGCCACGAAGTTTGTTAAGGTCTCGCAGGTGTTGGAAAGTCCGGATGACATGGGAATATGTATTACGGCCTCGTGGGTCTCAAGGTCCTTGAGCCAGACCTCTGCAACGTCTTCCGGAGAGGGCTGCGTTGTGGAGACGTTTACGCTCTTGTCCCTGAGCTTTTCATAGAACTGCTCCTGCGTGAGGTTGATGTCCTCCAGGTACGGCTCTCCGTCTATAATGAAAGGCATGGGGATGACGTCTATCCCAAGTTCCCTGGCCTCAGCCTGCGTGATTCCGCTGTTGCTGTCCGTAACAACTGCTACGCTCATAAATACACTCCTTTGGTTGGATTACAAACACTATACACTACCCTGGCGGGAAAAGTAAACAGAATTTGCCCAAGTGTCGTTAAATTTCTCACGATCGGCAACCGGTGCAATCTTTTGTCCGGCATGCAATGTCCGGGCAAAAGCTTCCGGCTGCCCGGCATTTGCCATACGCGCCTTTGTTTACAGCTCCGTGACGGTCTCTATCTCCACAAGGCATCCCTTGGGGATGTCCTTCACGGCCACGCAGGACCTTGCGGGCTTGGACACGAAATAAGTCTCATATACTGCGTTGAATGCCCCGAAGTCCTTTATGTCCGCAAGGAAGCATACCGTCTTGACAACCTTCTCCATGCCGGTGCCTGCTGCCTCCAAAAGGGCTGCTATATTCTTGCAGACCTGCTCCGTCTGGCCTGCTATGTCCGTAGCCTCTATCTTCCCAGTGGCAGGGTTTACGGGTATCTGGCCGGATGTGAATACGAGGCTGCCGCATATTGTGGCCTGTGAGTAAGGGCCTATAGCCGCCGGTGCTTTGTCTGTTGTTATGTACTTCATATGCTTTGTCTCCTGTGAGCCCGCACAGGGCTCTGTGTTCTCCGTTTGTGCACTGTGCACAACTTGTCCAAGGCCGTATAAAGGGCCGCTGGAAGGGGATACGTGCCGTTATATGCTGCAAATACCGCCTGTTTGGGCGGTTTCTTATTAGCTGCGGGATACAAGCTTGAAGCCCGCTTCCTGGAGCTTGGTCTTTATCTCGTTGATGTGTTCAAAGTTGCGGGTTTCGATGTCCATCTTGAGGTAGCAGCCGTTGATGTCCGTACCCTCGTTGGAGCGCTCATGAAGGACGCCGGTGACGTTTCCGCCGCAGGCAGCTATTATCTGGGACACCTCGACAAGCTGGCCGGGACGGTCTACAAGCTCTATGGTGAGGTCGCATGTGCGGCCGGACATGAGAAGGCCGCGGTTTATGACTCTGGAAAGAATGGTAACGTCTATGTTGCCTCCGGAAATGAGGCAGCATACGTTCTTGCCTGCAAGATCCGGAACCTTGTTGTACATGACTGCTGCAAGGGATACGGCGCCTGCGCCTTCGGCTATCATCTTCTGCTTCTCTATAAGAGCCAGTATGGCTGCGGAGATCTGCTCATCCGTAACCGTCACCACGCCGTCCAGGTACCTGGAGCAGAGGTCAAATGTCAAGGGGCCGGGCTCCTTTACCGCAATTCCGTCTGCTATGGTGTTCACGGAGGGGAGGGCAACCAGCTGGTTCTTTGCCATGGCGTTTGCCATGCAGGGAGCACCCGCGGCCTGCACGCCGTACACTTTCACGGAGGGCTTGAGGCTCTTAATGGCGTATGCCACGCCGGAGGCAAGCCCGCCGCCGCCGATGGGCACGAAGACTGCGTCCACTTTGGGGAGCTCATTGAGTATCTCAAGGCCAATGGTTCCCTGGCCTGCAATGACGTACTCGTCATCAAAGGGATGGATGAAGGTGTAGCCGTACTCCTCACGGAGCCTTTCTGCCTCGTTGTGGGCGTCATCATACACGCCTGGCACCAATATCACTTCTGCGCCGTAATGCTTCGTGGCCTCCACCTTGGATATGGGAGCCCCGTCCGGCATGCAGATTTTAGCGTCTATGCCGAATTTCTGGGACGCCAGGGCCACGCCCTGCGCATGGTTTCCCGCGGAGCAGGCAATGACTCCCTTGGCCTTCTCGGCCTCCGTGAGCTGGGATATCTTGTAATATGCGCCGCGCACCTTGAAAGACCCCGTAACCTGCAGGTTCTCCGTCTTTAAAAAGACGTTGCAGCCGGTCTGTTCGGAAAGGGAAGGGGAGTGTATTATGTCCGTCTCGCGGATTGCGTCCTTCAGCACGAACTGCGCATGGTATATCTTGTCCAGTGTAAGCATCCTAAAGCTGCCTCTCATAAAATCTACGTACAAGTATAATGGCAATCCATTTGGATGTCAATTAAAACCGCCCTCACGCCTTGCCATTGGCTGACCCATCGGCTGACCCATCGGCATCCCTCATCGGCTGCCCCGTCGGATCCATCATCGGCATTCCCAGCGGCCGTCATTCGGCACTCTTTTCGGCCCGCCCTGCGGCTGTCCTGCAGGATGCCCTGAGGATGTCATGACTTATCATCTCCACAGGCTCTCAAAGGTGATTTTATTGCACTTCATCCAAACGGGGCCCTCTTAAGGCCCGTCCCAAATGCACTCGCTGCAATATTTTCCACATCCTGTCAAAGTCTATATGACAAAAATATGACAAATCCGGCAAGGGGCATGATTCATTGGAAAGAGCCGTTTTCCGCACATAATCGGCCAAATATGACCCTGTGCCAAAGGTGAGATGCAACTTTTTCATGATCAGATTGTGAAAATTATCATAATTTTATGTTACAAAGTTGACAAGTTGTCATAAAACCCATATACTG
>JAJPZC010000034.1 GCA_021204585.1 Clostridia bacterium | reverse complement strand
TAGACATCTCCGAAGACGGCGTCATTTCCGGGCTTTCATAAGACATGTACAGCCCCACAGAGGGCTGCTGGCAGGATATACAGGTCCCGGATTGAGGGGCCGGATGCAAGACATGCGGCCGCAGGACGGCCAGACGGGCATAAAGATAATATGGCAGAAGAAGATACGAAGAAGGATTATGAGCTCCCGGAGCCTACGAACTTCATAGAACAGTTCATAAACGAAGACATAAAGACCGGCAAGTACGAGGGAAGGGGCAACAAGATAATGGTCCGCTTCCCGCCTGAGCCCAACGGGTACCTGCACATAGGGCATATAAAGGCCATGTGCATAAACTTCGGCGTGAAGGAGAGATACCACGGGGAGCTCAACCTCCGCATGGATGACACCAACCCCGCCAAAGAGGACTACGAGTACGTGAACAGCATAGTGGAGGCCGTCCGCTGGATGGGCTTCGAGTTCGACCGTCTGGTGTTCGCGTCGGACTACTATGACCAGCTGTACGAGATAGCGGAAAAGTACATAAAAGACGGCAACGCGTACGTCTGTGAGCTCTCTCCGGAAGAGATTACGGCCACAAGGGGCACCTTGACGGAGCCCGGCACTCCGTCCCCGTACAGGGACAGACCGGTGGAGGAAAACCTCCGCCTGTTCCGTGAGATGAAGGCCGGGAAGTACCCGGACGGGGCCATGGTTCTAAGGGCAAAGATAGACATGTCCTCGCCCAACATAAACATGAGAGACCCCATAATATACAGGATCGCTCACGTGGAGCATTACAGGACCGGCAACAAGTGGTGCATATATCCCATGTACGACTTCGCCCACCCCTTATCGGACGCCATAGAGGGCATAACGCATTCGCTTTGTTCACTGGAGTTTGAAAACCACAGGCCTCTCTACGACTGGGTAATTGAGAAGGCGGGCTTCCCTCAGCCCGTGCCCAGGCAGATAGAGTTCGCAAGGCTCAACATAACCAACACCCTCATGTCCAAGAGGTATCTCAAGAAGCTTGTGGACGAGGGCTACGTGCGCGGATGGGATGACCCCCGCATGCCTACCATAATGGGCCTTCGCGAGAGGGGTGTGCCCCCTGAGGCGCTGAAGAAGTTCTGCCAGGACGTAGGCGTGGCGAAGGTGTATTCCATAGTCAACATAGCGCAGCTGGACAGCTGCATAAGGGACAACCTCAACGAGAACGCAGAGCGCGCAATGGCGGTCATAAACCCGCTGAAGCTCACCATAACCAACTACGAAGGTGAGGAGGAGCTGGACTTTGAGCGCAACCCCGTGAAGGACATGGGAACGCGCAGGATAAAGTTCACGGGCTCCGTGTACATAGAGCGCGACGACTTCGCCCTCGTGCCCCCGCCGAAGTACAAGCGCCTCACTTTAGGCGGCACGGTGCGCCTTAAAGGGGCATACATAGTGCGCTGCGATGACGTCATCTATGATGAGGACGGCGAGGTGAAAGAGCTCCTCTGCACATACTTCCCGGAGACAAAGTCCGGCACAAACCTGCCCACAGCCGTAAAGGCCAAGGGCGTCATACAGTGGGTGGACGCAAAGTACGGCCTGGATGCAGAGTTCCGCAAGTACCAGCCGCTTCTTCTGGATGAGCAGTATCCGGACCAGGACTACGGCGAGAGGCTCAACCCGGACAGCGAGAAGGACTTCTACGGCAAGGCAGAGCCGTATCTTTCCGAGACGGAGGGCTCCTTCCAGCTCATGCGCGAGGGCTACTTCAGGCACAAGGCGGGAGACTCTCTGGTACTCACGGAGATAGTCTCTTTGAAGGACAGCTTCAACAGCAAGTAACCTAAGCAACCGAAAAGCAACCAAACATATGCGGCCAAGGGCCGGATATGAGACGCACATAAAGCCCGCAAGGAAACGGGCGGCGGCAAATACAGACATACGGCATATGATAACGGGGTGCGTATGACAGATTACATTGGCTTAATAGTGCTCATAGTGCTGTGCGTGGCAGCGCTCATAGGACTCATCGTCGGACTCTGCAAGGGGTTCATGGAAGTGAGCTCATGGGCGAACGAATACGTCATAGCAGCGCTGGGAGCCATACTTTTGGGAGTGTATGCCGGAGACACGCTGGCGGACGTGAACGCATGGCTTGGACCCGTTGTGGTAATAGGCGGCGCCATAGTCCTCATGATTGTCTTCATGATAATCTCGGCATCATTCCGAAAGGGCTTCGAAAAGGGCATAGCAAACCACAGGCGGAAGATAGGCTACAAGAACATGGATGCCCAGAAGGAGGCTGACGAGGACATCGTGGCCGCCCTCTCCAAGAAGAACTTCAAGCAGTACAGGAAGCTTACAAAGAAGTCCCGCAGGAAGTTCAAGCAGCACCGCGGCGGCTGGGGAGTTGCAGACAGGATCTTCGGAGGCATAACGGGCGCCATTAAGTACTTTGTCGTGCTGGCCCTCATTCTCGTTGCATGCCTCATCGTTCTTGACCTCACCGGCATCACTGTGAACGATGAAGCCATAACCGACACGTACCTCTCATCCATATACCAGTCGGATGCCTGGGTATTCGTACAGCCGTACCTCATGGACTTCATCCTGGTCGGCGCCGCATGCGCCTGCGTCCGCAGAGGCTACAAGAGCGGCCTCTTCTCAGGCCTGTGGACTCTGCTTTCCATAGTCCTTGTCGTTCTCGGCTTCTACGTAGCCTGGCTCATCGTGTCCAACGGCTCATTCGACGGAGCTATAGCATCCCTGTCCGACACCCTCAGCATGGGCGACACAATCTCCAAGATAATCCTTACGATAGGCCTCGGCCTCATCTTCATGATTGTCATAATCCTTCTGGCGATCTTCATTCCGAAGGCCATAGACGCTGCCCGCGAGGCCAAAGTGTTCAAGGCAGTGGACGGCGTCCTGGGCGCAATAGTTGTCTTCGTAATCGTAATGGGCATCCTGCTGTTCCTCTTCGGAATGCTTGAAACGCTGGACGGCATCAATCATGAGCCCGAAATCTTCGTCAAGATCGGCTCCTACCTCCAGGGCGGCGTCGGCAGATACTTCTACTCCGACAACATTCTGAACGCCATGGGCTGGATGCCGATAGACCTCTCACAATACCTCGGCTAACTTCCCGCCGTCCGCAGGCACACAAAACTTGCTTTCAACCCGGACAGGCCTCATGAGCCTGTCCTTTTAAATAGAGGTAACATTCAATGGCAAAACAGTATTCCGGCGTCTCAACGCTCCGCACGGGCACGGCGTCAGATGACATAACAGAGGGGTGCCTCATACTGGAGGGAGGGGCCTTCAGAGGCCTCTACACATCAGGCGCACTGGATGCCTTCATGGAAGAGGGGCTCAACATGTCCTGCTCCGTGGGCATCTCCGCAGGCTCCTTGAACGGCATGAACTACATCTCCGGCCAGATAGGCCGCTCCGCGAGGATGAACCTGCAGTACCGCCATGACGGCCGCTACTGCGGATTCCGCGCCCTCGTGCAGAACAAGGGCGTCATTGGCTTCAAGTTCATATACGGAAAGATGAAGGGCGTGGAGGACTTCGACGAAGCCCGCTTCTACGCCCGTCCCATGAAGTTCTACGCCCAGATGGCAAGCCTGGAAACAGGCGAGGCAGAGTACGTGGAGAAGAACTCCGGCACGGACATATGGCAGGCCGTGCGGGCATCCTCGTCCATGCCGTACGTCTCCAAGAAGGTCATGGTGGACGGCAAGCCGTACCTGGACGGCGGCTGCGCATACAAGGTGCCCGTGGACTGGGGAAAGGAGCACGGCTATGACAAGACGGTCATAATCCGCACCCGCGAGAGGGGATGGCGCTACACCATAAAGGAAAAGCCCTCCAAGATGCCGTACCGCTTCTACGGCCGCAAGTATCCGGAGTTTGCCAAGGCACTGGCAACCACTGAGGAGCGCCACAACGAGGCCTGCGCCCGCATGGAAGAGATGGCAGACAACGGCGAGATCTTCATCCTGTGGCCTTCAGAGCACGTGACGGTAACCCGCCTGGAAAAGGACATGGAGAAGCTGGGCGCCCTCTACTGGCTTGGCTACAACGACGCCAAAGCCGCCATGCCGGCAATTAAAGAGTTCCTTAGCACTTGAGTTGCCCACGCAAAACAGCGCACTTATAGCGCCTCCAAGGCTCATATGAGCCTTCCGGAGCGACTCTTGGGGGTTGCCGCAATGTTCCAAATCGGGCCTTTGCAGAGGCTCCGCCAGGGGGCCGGACAGATCAATTTGATGCGGATGGAAATGGCACAAACAAATGTTTCTAAACAGCCCGCCGGAGGCCTTGACAATTCCTCCCTGCGGCATTACAATATCTATATAGAGCGGACCCGGTGTTAGGGCCGCATGGAAGGAGCAGGTTATGAAAGTTATACTGTTGCAGGACGTGAAGGGCCAGGGTAAGAAGGGCGATGTGCTGGACGTCAATGACGGCTACGCCCGTAACTTTCTTGTGAAGAAGGGCTTTGCGGAGGTGGCTACGGCTGCAAAGCTCAATGACATGAAGATGAAGCAGGCCTCCAAGGACTTCCACAGGGCAGAGGAAGTGGCTGCAACGAAGGCCATGGCAGCCGACATGAAGGGCAAGACGTTCGAGGTAAAGATCCGTGCCGGCCTCAAGGGCAAGGTATACGGCTCCGTAACGTCCCAGAACATAGCAGACGCCTTAGCTAGCGCAGGATATGACGTGGACAAGAAGAGGATTGTCTTGGACCAGCCCATAAAGGTCATCGGAGACTATCCCATAGACCTTAAGTTCATGGACGGCATCCAGACTAAAATCATCATCAGCGTGGTGGCAGAGTAAGGACCCTCATGCAGGCCGCATATAAGCGGTCCGTGCCGGCATACGCCGCCATATATCCTTCAGATACCATATATTTAGACACAGAAAAGGGAGCTCACAGCGGGCTCCCTTTTGGACTTCTGGAGGTTTGCTGCAGGGCATCATTCTGCGCCCTTGCGGCCTTCATCGTGCTTTTCGTGCTCTTCCTTCTTGCGCTCCTCTTCGCGGGGTGCGGGACGGGATGAGAGGACGCTGTAGAGCTGTTCGGAGGCCTTTCTTTGCAGAGGCTCTGCCTGCTCAAAGGCGGGATTGTCTCCGAGGGAGGCAGGCAGGATTGCCCAGTCTGCGGGAGGGATGGGCATGCCCTGGTTCTTGTCTTCCCAGTACTGCGCAAGGCCCATGACGCGCGCGTACGGCATTATCTTGTAGTACAGCTGGGGGTCTGCGGCGTACCAGCCCTCTATGTCATCCGGCGTGGACTTTTTAATGGCTGCCTTGAAGCTTGTTATGTCATCCAGCTCTGAGGAGTACTTCCTGGACTTGCATATGAGAAGCGGCGCTACGATGAACAGGATGCAGAAGGCCTCGGAGATGACTTCCTTGCTCAAGTTTCCTACGATGTACGAAGGGATGAGGAAGACGTAGGCAATGACGGTCAAGGCGCACATTACGATCACTGCGGCTATGAGGCATCCGTTCATGACTCTGCCGGACTTGAAGCTGTTGTATACGAGGGTCTCCATTACGGCGTAGATTATGAGCGCCGGGATTATTACAATGAAGGACATGTAGTATGTTACGGCGCTGGAGACCTGTATCTGGGCCACGACGAGGGGTGCGATGCCCAGGAGCACTATGCCTATGAGGGTTATTATGAGGGACACGACTATGGATGCCGTGTTATAGAGGCCCCTCGTGGTCTCGTTCACGTGCTCTGCGGCCGCGTCCGCAAGGACATAGTACTTGTTCTTCAAAGAGCTCAGCTTTATGCGCTTGCCTTCCTTGAAGAGGTTGTAGAAGAGGTACTTCTCGTATTCCCGTTCAGTCTCCGGCAGCAAGTGCACGGTGCGCACGAGAACGGGGTCATCCGGGTCTGTAAGGTCCATCTTCAGGTACCCCATGTTGGCCCAGTACATTACGAGGGAGGAGATGTCTTCCTTGCCTACGCGGTTGTCCGCAAACTTGCCCATGAGCATGGGATCCATGCGCTTCATGGCCTCAAGGCCCATGGCATTCTTTCTGCGTCCGCCTCTGAAGACGGTAAACTTCAGTATGAGGGTTATTACGATGAGCCCTGCGGCCGCCACTGCAAACCACAGCGGAGACCTGTCGCGGAACTTGGTGAGGGTGCCGCTGCCGCTGCCGTCCCTGAAGGTCATCCGTATGACGAAATCCATGCCCTCTTCATAGTCTGAGAAAGAGGTTGATATCACGGTTCTGCCGTCCACCTCGTTCTGTGTCCATTCGGCGAATTCTTCGGACTCATCGTCAGACACGAGGTAGCTTGCGGCATCATTCTGGTACCCGTCCGGCAGATAGCAGGTGATGCTTACACTGGTTTTGTCGCTCACGAACTCCTGCTTCTTCTCAAAGGCGCGGAAGGTGAGGGTGTAGTTGTTGTCCGCACGGGTCAGGCAGTAGTCATACGTGAGCAGGTAGGTGTGGGTGCCGTACTTGTTGGTCTCGCCGCCAATCTCCACGGCAAAGTCATGATACCTTGTGGAAGCCACCTGGTACTCGACTTCCTGCTCAAGCTCTTCCCCGTCCGTGCCTTCCACAAGCTCCACTGCTTTGAGGTTGCGGACCATCTCGCCGTTGGATATCTCTAAAAGGCGCTCAAAGGCAGGGTCTCCGTCAAAGTAGATTTCAATCCGCTCAGTGGCGCTTATGCGTCTGTCAGACGTTATGTCGTACGTAATGTCGTATCTGTCCACATGTGTGTCAGACTCCATCTCGTACGTGCTGCGCCCGGACGTTGAGCAGGCGCTCATGAAAACAAGCACAAAGACAGCCGCAACGGCAAAAATCGCCAATGCGGCCTTAAATAGTGCTTTCCTTTTGACTTTCCTCATTATTCTCCCCGGTACCGCCGCTTGTGGCTCAATAGACATTTCCTGGTTGCTTTGTTTATGAGAAGCATATGCCGCCCGTAAGGCGGCACATGGCTAGAACTTCTTGATCTCTCCCAGGGCATTCTTCAGGAACGTCTGGGCATATGAGTCCTTCTGCACAGCTCCTAAAGCTTCATCGAAGGTCATCCACTGCACATCGGAAAGCTCCTTCTCATCTATGACGATGTTGCCGTCCTCGGCCATGACTAAGAAATTGAGCAGGAGCATGTTCTTGTCCTCGTTGTACTTGGACATCATGTACTTGTACTTCACCGTATCCAGCTTGGTCTCTTCCTTGAACTCACGGGTTACAGTCTTCTCCGGAACCTCGCCCTTCTTCACATGCCCTGCAAAGAGTATGTAGTCTTCCTGTCCCACATGACGGGCCATAAGGATCTTGTCCTTCGCCCTGTTGGTCACAACAAGGGACACGGAAACCCCGTACTGCGGATGCCTGAACTCGCCGCAGTTCTTGCAGTAAGGCACCAGCCCTTCCCCGGGGGCGTATACCAATGACAGCTTCTCGCCGCACTCTGTACAGAACATCGTATCCTCCATAACGCCCGCCAGGCCGCTCCACTCACTCAAAAAACGCGGGCCGTATCTTCTCTCATTTCTATTATCTAAACAGTATACTCTCACATATAAGCGATTTCAATAGCTCAAACAAATTTTCTTTGCCAAAATCGCAAGACAAGCCTAATTTGTCGCAAAGTGCTCTATCATAATTGGAATGTTATTTTAATGAGGGAATTTGCCTCCAAAGCAAAACGAAGATTATTATTTAATTCATGTTTATTACATAATTCAACCATTAAAAAGTCATAAAAAAGACATTAAAAAGACGAAGTAAAGGTTGACTTTATTGATTTATTATGCTACAATTATGCTACAGGAAGGAGATGAAAGCATATGACACAAATTATACCAATGAAGGATCTGAGGGACACAAATAAGATATGTGAGATGTGCAGAGCTGCTGATGGACCTATTTTTGTCACAAAGAATGGATATGGTGAATTAGTTATTATGAGCATGCAGACTTATGAAGATATGAGGATATCTGAGATTCACGACAAGATTTTGAATGGTCAGCAGCAGATCAGGGAAGGAAAGTACGTCGATGGACCTTCATTTATGGAGGAGCTAAAGAAGGAATATGTCAAGTAAGTATACATATGTGATTTCTGAACAGGCAAAGAATGAAATAAGTTACTGCTGTTTCTATCTTTCCAGTATTGTTGACAATCAAGGTGCAGTCAATGATTTGTATTCAAGACTGTATAGTACGCTAGACAGGATTTGTGTATATCCTTACATGTACCCGAATTGTCGTGTCTACAATATTTTAGACGAACAGGTTCGTCATGCAAATATTGGGTCGCATGTCATGATTTACCAGGTGGATGATTCAGAGTTCCTTATTGATGTTCTGCACTTCTTTGGGAAAAATCAGGACATTAGTAGAATTATGGGAAGAGATAATTATCTCTGCTGAGATTCAACATGCAGGAGGTAGGGTTGGTTTATTTAGCCGACTTAAAGCCAGTCCGCGACTTGAAGAGGGGGCGCTTGCCAAAGTATTGACATATGCGCCCCTTTTGGTTATAATGAAGTTATGAAATTGTGCAGAGGGTGCACGATTTTATAGTTTTTGTGTGAGAGCGGGCGTTTTTGGCTGTAGGAAAAGTTTGAGGGCCCGGGGATCTGGCATGAATTATGATGAAGCGCAGGAGCTGCTTAGGGAGCACGGCCAGGAGCAGCTGCTGCAGTATTATGATGAACTGAATGACGCAGAAAGGAAGCAGCTTTTAGCGGACATAGGCCATGTTAACTTCAGCATCGTGGAGAGCGACAAGCCCCATGAAACGAAGATACGCGGGCACATATGCCCCGTTGAAGCCGTTTCAATGGACGACATAGCGGCAAGGCGGGACGAGTTTTACGAGGCCGGCAGAAAGACCATAATGGACGGCAAGGTGGCTGCAGTGCTCCTTGCCGGCGGCCAGGGCTCCAGGCTTGGGTTCAGCAAGCCGAAGGGCATGTACAACATGGGCCTCACAAAGGAGCTCACCATCTTTGAGCTTCAGTTTGAGAACATCCTCAAAGTGGCAAAGGAGACCGCCCCGTTCCACATCTTCATCATGACCTCAAGGCAGAATCATGATGACACCGTGGAGTATTTCAAGTCTGTGAACTTCTTCGGGTACCCGGAGGAGATGATACACTTCTACATCCAGGACGTGTCCCCTGCATGCGGCTATGACCGCAAGGTGTTCCTGGACACCAAGTGCCACGTGGCCCTCTCGCCCAACGGCAACGGAGGATGGTATTCATCCCTTGTCCGGAGCGGCCTCGGGGACATCATACACGGCAGCGGCATAGAGTGGATCAACGTGTACGCCGTGGACAACGTGCTGCAGAAGATCTGCGACCCCGTCTTCATAGGCGCAACCGTCATGAAGGGCGTCAAGTGCGGCGCCAAGGTTGTAAAGAAGGCCAGGGCGGACGAGAAGGTGGGAGTGCTGTGCCTGGAGAACGGCAAGCCGGCCATCATAGAGTATTACGAGATGCCGGAAAACCTCAAGAGCCTCACGGATGGAAGCGGTGAGCTGGTGTACAGGTGGGGCGTGATACTCAACTACCTCTTCGACGTCGAGATCCTGGATGACACCATCCGTGCCCGTCTTCCGTACCATGCCGCAGAGAAGGCCATAGCCCACATGGAGAACGGCGAGAGGGTAAAGCCCACAGAGCCGTGCGGGTACAAGTTCGAGACCCTTGTCGTGGACATGGTGAAGCGCATGGGCTCATGCCTTGCGTACGAGGTGGACAGGGAGAAGGAGTTCGCACCCGTCAAGAATGCCGCGGGAGTGGACAGCGTGGAGTCTGCAAGGGAGCTCCTCAAAAAGAACGGCGTGGAGCTGTAGACCGCTGCCGGCAGGGCCTGCAAGTGCGCATAAGCCGCCTGTAACGCATAACCGGCCGCTGGTTGTGCATATGAACAGAATTGTGAAAACTGGGTTATTCTTAAACGATATTTTGGTTAAGAATAACCTTTTTGTTTGCCTTGCGTTTGACACCCCCTTGAAGGGGTGCTAGAATTAGGCTGTGGGAGAAGGTCTGTCCAAAGGACAGAAGAAGCGATAAGGACAGGTAAATGACAGGTATGAAGGGCATAGGGAAGAAGATACTGCTTGTTGCCGTAGTGGCGGCTTTGGCGGCCGTCATGTGCCTTGGCGCATGCTCTTCCAAGCACAAGGAAAACACGGATGCCACGGACACAGGCGAAAACGGCTCCCAGACAGGCACCACACAGACAGACTCCACAGGGTCAGACATTTCAGGAGAGAGCACGGAATCCGGGGACACAACAATTGTCAACAACATAACTTTCAGCAACAATTACTACACCATGACGGAAGACCAGTTTCAGGAATACCTGAACTACCTCAGCGCAAGCAGCTCCTCGGACACCTCGGTCATAGAGGCCGCCAGCGCAAGGTCCGTCTTCAGCAGCGTTTCAGTCCTGTGCTTTCTGACGTACATGTCAACATATTCATCCCGGATGGGCTTCAACAGGCAGACCGGATATGAGTACGCAGACGGGTACAGC
>JAJPZC010000191.1 GCA_021204585.1 Clostridia bacterium | reverse complement strand
AAGCTCTCCCGAAAACAAAGAATTGCTCGCGAAGCGAGTGTCGCCGAAGGCCAGGTACAACCCATATCTGCCGCAGCCTATGAACGTGGCAGATATGGGCAACCTCTGGCCTGCGGCGAGGCTCGGCTGCGCTCGCTTACGCGAGCAATGCTTTTCCTTCGGGAAGAACTCCGTTCTTCTGGTCGAACAAGTTCGTTTGCTCTCGCTTGCACGAGCGTGGCCTGCGGCGACACTCGGCTGCGCTCGGCAATCGGAGCAAGCTCCATTGCTCTCGCTTGCACGAGCGTTCGGGGTTAATAATGCTCACGACTTGAACTGGGGGTGTCGCGTTGCTCGACCCCCGGCTACGCTTGTTATGCCCCTTCGTGACTATCTATGGCGAACGTCAATTGGCGAGGGCAAGGTCACCTTTCCTCTATTTTTTCAATTTTTTAGTTAGGACTTCGGAAAACACATTTGTTTTTCTTAACTTGCAACCGTTTATGTGCCGCTGGTAATAATTCCGCTTGAAAAACAATCACACTTGTAATAGATGGTGATACTATAGTGAGCTGATGTTTAAAGTAGAATGGGATAAAGAGAGCGGGGGTGTCCTCCTTACCCCAAAGGTTACTGAAAACACTTTGGGAGTTTCTCCACGTCCAGTTTTCCACGAAGAGCTTGACCTATTGGGACTTGACAAAAAAGGCTGGGATTACCCACACTCCACAACTCCAATAATGTGGGCCACAAACAAGCAGTATTGGTATCGTGGCATTATGCTTTTCGAGGCCAAGGGTGCGAGTATCTATGATTTGCCAACCACAGAATATGCAAAAGGTGTTGAGCCGAAAAAACTATTTCCCATAGATTTGCGATTGATGTTGGAGAAGAATGCCAACCAAATGTTCCTGATCGAAAACGAGGCGGTAGAGTTTATTCGTGAGCAATATGTGACCTATGCAGGAGTTAACCGCGCATACAAAGCTATACACACCAACCAAGACGTTGATTATGCTGAACTAGCAGCAAAGATAGAAAAGAAAGTCAAGACGAAGATGGCTGTGGTTAAGCAGGATTGTGACAGTTTCGACATCGTACCACTCAATTATGCGAACCTTAATGGAAAACGGGTGCTATACGCCACTCATATCGACAAATTCATCGTTTCGTTTTCCGGCGGGAAAGACAGCCAAGTTGTCCTCGACCTCTGCACCAGAGCCATACCACCTTACGAGTTTGAGGTCATATACTCAGACACTGGTTATGAGCTTCCCCCTTCCCTCAAGCTATATGAGGAATTGCAGAATTACTATAAGGAACGCTTCCCTTCTCTACAATTCTCAATCGCGAGAAATCACGAGTCGGTTCTAAACTATTGGGATAAGATAGGTACCCCGTCAGACACACATCGATGGTGTTGCTCTGTGATGAAAACGGCACCTCTCTATCGTTGTCTCAAAATTGAAGGGAACAAACAGGCACGAGTTTTAGCGTTCGAGGGGGTACGCACAGAAGAATCCTCACGCCGAAGCGGATATAGCAGGATAGGAAAAGGCGTGAAGCATTCATTTGTGGTGAACGCCCGCCCTATATTCGGATGGAATACCACAGAAGTGTTCTTATACCTGTTTTCCCACAATATGCCCATCAATGAAGCATATCGTATAGGCAAGCCACGTGTAGGTTGCATACTTTGCCCATTTGGCTCACCATGGGATGACATGATAGTAGAGAGAACCTATGGCAAAGAGCTTTCTCCATTCCTGTCACGCATTGAAAAAATTGTTGAGGAGAGAAAGATTCCCAACTCAACAGAATACATAAAAGAACGCTTGTGGAAACTACGCTCAAGCGGAACAAACACAGGCAATAAGACTATAGTTAAAGTCACTCCCACGGCAAGCAGCATTGAAATAAGCGTGGACAACCCTCAAAACAGCGTGTTGCTTTGGCTGCCGACCATTGGAGATATAGTTATTCAACGAACAGCTGCAGGAGGTGGTATAGGCATACTTACTTTTGAGAAAGAGAAATATAACTTTGAGTTTAAGGAGAGTGCCAAGAATATAATTCTTACAGTAGTGGATGGGAATAACGTTCGCCTAAGATATTTCTTGAAAAGAATCGTCCACAAGGATGCCTATTGCATCAACTGCGAATCGTGCGAAGTAGAATGTCCCACAGGCGCACTCACGGTATACCCAAAAGTAGAAATAGACACAAAGAAATGTATTCATTGCATGAAATGTGTTGATTACCATCAATATGGATGTATAGTTGCAGATTCTTTAGTTACAACGATGAATAATACAAACAGTACAAACGTCATTTCCCGGTATGGCACGTTCGGGATACAAGAAGCATGGGCGGAAGAGTTCCTTGCTGAACCTGATAGATTTTGGGAGAGAAACACTCTTGGAGTAAAGCAGATTCCAAGTTTTAAGGCTTGGCTTAGAGACGCGGAGATAATAGACGAGAGAAATAGGCTCACCCAGCTTGGTGACTTTTGCCATAGAAAGAAAGATACTGACCATAAACTAATTTGGGAAATAGTGTATATCAACCTTTGCTATAACAATTCCCTAATGAGATGGTATGCCCAAAAGGTTCCATTTGGGAAACCATTCACACGTAAAGAAATAGAAGCTCTAATCCACGAATATTATGATGGCCAGTTCGCCAAGAGTTCAATTTCATATGCTCTACAGGCTTTATTGCAGGTGTTAAAATATTCTCCAATTGGCACCGAACTTAGACAGCTGGAAGTCATAGAGCCCAAAGGTCCCACATATAAGCGAAATGTTTATGAAGGCATCTCGCAAGCTGGTACAGCTTATTCAATCTTCAAATATGCAAGCTTCCACGACCTGGGGATGTTCAGGGTCTCAGACCTGTATAGGACAGAAGAGAACAATGGAATCCACAGGGAGTTTGGCATTGAAAAGAATGATTTATTGAAGATATTACGCTCGATTTCCATCGCCCCGATGCGAGTACTTACCGCAGAACTTAATATGGGGCTTGACCATATCACACTCAACAAAGAAATTTCTCCCATAGATCTTCTTGAAGTTATGTCAAAATAGGACTTTTTAATACATACTACCAATCTAATACACTAAACTATATGTAATTATGGCTAACAAATATGCAGATATCATTAAGATAAGAGAAGGAAAGCCCGCATATAACATTATTGACGAGGAGGAAAGCGAGTGGAAAACCTTTATCCCCAACAAACAATTTAATAAGGTTCTTTCAATAGTGCTCGACTCTGTGAGATGCCAAAAAATCGATCTCCACAAGTCTTTCTGGATAAATGGCACCTATGGAACAGGTAAAAGTCACGCAGCCTCAGTAATAGCTCACCTGCTCGGAGATTCTGTGGAGGAGATCCGGGAATGGGTCGACTATGAATATAGGGAAGAGGAATATGAGCTTATCAGAAACTCTGTTTATTCTTTACGGAAGGAAAAACGCTTGCTTCCAGTGAGGATAAAAGGGAGAGAAAATCTTACCCACGTTTCAGAATTAGCATCTCTAATTCAGACCAAGGTGACAAAGTCACTTGAACAGCACAATATAGATATAGTAGTACAAACCGACTACGACAACCTTATAACACACATTAATAACCATGCGGATATTTGGACACCTCTGATAGAAAGGGATTCTGACTTGCATACGTTTGCCGGGAATAAAGAGCAACTGATAAAGAAGCTGCGGGGAAGAGACTCATCGATCCTCCAAAAAGCCAGGAGCGCTTTACGTAAAGCAGGCATACAAATAATGCTCCAGCAAGAAAACCTTGAAAATTGGCTAATCGACATCCAAGAAAAACTCAGGCAAGCTACTACGTACAAAGGTCTGTTAATCATGTGGGATGAATTCACTGAGGTGATGGAAGATGCAATAGGGATACCTGTCTTGAAGGCACTTCAAACTGTGGCAGAAAGATTTATGACTAAGAGTAATGACAGCTTTATTTTCCTTATTTCTCATCCATCTGCTTTCAACACGCTCGGTACAGAAGCGACAAGACAAACTGATGGGAGATACCATCGTATGAAATACAATATGGAGTCAGTATCTGCCTTCAAGATAATGTCACGCAAATTCGTGATAACAGACGAGGAACAATATAAGAAGGCACAAGACTCATTTTATAGTCGTAATGATAATCTTCTTAAGCTATACACAGAGAAGTCTAATGACAAAGAAGAGACGAAACGTGACCTTATTAATCTTTTCCCTCTACACCCAGGAACTGCTAACCTGGCAACCCATTATGCCACCACTGTCGGCTCGTCAAGCCGTTCTGTATTCGAGTTTATAGGTGGCAACGAGGCAATGAGCAAGTTCCTGAACAATGAGCAAGCGTTCACAAAGGAAGAAACTATAACAGCAGATTTTCTTTGGGATTTCGTCCTCAAAGAGTTTCAGGATGATATAGGTAACTACGGTCCCGTTACTGAGCGTTTCAACACATATAGACAAACTGTTGAAGAACACGGCAAAGCCGCTACAGCAATTTTCAAAGCAATACTTCTTCTTAACGCATTTAACAATGTGGCCGCAGATAAAAGTGTGGCACCTACTGAAGTCAATATATCACTACTCTTTCAGGGTACGAAATACGAAGAAGAAGTGGCAAGCTGTTTAAATTGGATTAACGAAAATGGTATAATCCAAAAGTCCCCTATGGGGGCCTTCTCAGTGCAGTTCAGTGCATTACCGGCGCATGAGACAGAGAAAAAAAAAGTAGACTCAAAGAAGAGGAGTATCACTTTACTTCCCAAGTTTTGAATATGGGGGAAACTGCACGCACCTTTTTCAGGAAAAGCTATATACAAAATGTTATTCGCCCTTGCACGTTCAACTTCTACTCGGAGGATACAAACGTCTCAATCCTTGTTAACAATATAAGAAAAGACAAAAGAGGCACTCGGCCTTGCGACCTATACCTTGCATTGTTCTATCCACGCAACGTAGAAGAACTATCTCATCTTCGTGAGCTTGCCGAAAACTGTAGTAACGCAGGAAATGCAGAGGATACAGATTTACGCGATGTGATCTATGTCGTGTTAAACACTATTTGGGAAGATAAGAATTACGAGCGATTCGTAGAATATATGGCTCTCGCGGAGGCTGCAACAACCTATAGTCACTTTGAAGAGGCAAGAACACACAAGGAAAATGCACTTTCTATTATTAACGAATGGATGACACGTGCGAAGCGTGGAAATGCCATAATTTACATAAATGGAAGGGAACTGCAGATTTCCATCAATGATCTTGCTAATAAACTTAATTCTGAGATAGGACCATCCATTTTCCCCAAGGGCGCAGATTCGCTGGAAAGCCTAAGAAATGCCGCAGCTACGTTTTGGAGACCTCAGGTCTCAAGAGATATAATAAGAAGATTCCTGTCGGTAAATAATAAAGAGGAACTGCTAAACATAAATGGAGCTGCGAGACCAGTATACTACTTGATACAAGAGGTTCTTGATGAAAATCTGAACTGGAAAACTGATAGCGCACAAGAGCATCCATTAAGAGCGGTATATGATTCTGTAAATTCAAGTATTGAAGACTCAATTCAACAAGGCAAGACAGAGTTTGACCTTGTTGAGCGATTTGATATTTTTAGAAAGCCCCTTTCGGCTTTAATGCTAACTATGCCTCAGGAGCGATGCTGGCCTTCGCTATGCGTCCATGGATAAATAAAATATATAACTCCTTGGGTAAACCACGTACAATTGACAATCTAACAGAGGACATTGCCCTTTTGCTTAACTATTGGGAAAGAGGGAACAGAAGGCCAGATTTAACCTATACACTGCAGACAGCAGAGGAGCGTAAGCTAAGCCAATCACTCATAAACCTGCTTAAGCTAAATTCGTTGCAAGATTATTCTGACATATCAAGTTTGAAAGATACCAAATTCGCCATTACTGGAGGGTACATTAAAAATGTTGGCTATCCGCTATGGTCACTTAAATATATAGATTCCATCTCTTCTGACCAGATAATTCTTAACGTGAGTGACGAAATCAAACGATTAATTGATAACATCGTGACCATCTGTCAGAATAACGGGCAAACAAATGCCAAGCTGATACGAGACACGAATAAGCTAATAACAAGCTACTTCGATTCCTTCAAAAACATCCTCACCGCACCAAAGGCATTCGACCAGGGCTTTTACGCCTTTCTTCGCTTTCTCTGCGAACAAAACAAAATAGAAATAAAAGAAGAGGAATTTGGCAACGCCTTTGAATATATAAAAAAGAACCTTCAATCAGATGTAGGTTATTGGACTGAAGAAGAAGTGAAGACAGGTCTTCTTCTATGGCGCATAGCAAGTAATGATGATGCGAAGCAAAAGAGTGGTACCGATAGTGGCAAAACTGAAACAGGTGTTAAATATCTATCCGGGAAAACAAACACAACTACTCCTAAGGGTGCAGAAACTACCGCAAAGAAACAAGAGATAGTTCGCGGGTTCATTAGCAATACTGATAATGCAGAAATATTGAAGATGATACTCAGCGATATAGTTGATGTGGGAAACGATTTTATATTGGACGCAATTCTAAAGCGCATAGAAACAAATGCTTAAAATATTCACATCACAAGAAGACCTCCTGAGCTATATGCAAAAAGAGAAAGAGGAAGGAGGAGGCGGCTCGATAGCAGGCAACAGATACCCAATACGCTTCATTATGTTTGAAAGCTTCGAAGACTTGAAAAATTTTTCCGAATCACAAACCGACTCTTTTTCTTATTCAATAGATGATTTGGTTAGTGCAAAAGAGCCTGATATCTTCCCCACAGATAAGGAATTGACAAACGCCATCACTGAAAAATGTATTAAGGTAATACGTTCGAGAGACTGCGTGATATATTCATTCTCCGAACTAACAAGGTTTTACGAACAGGCAGTCATTACTTCTCTCCTAACAACAATATGTGGTACAGAATCACCTCAAGATGCACAAGCCAAGCATACACGCATATACATACCCATCATAGGAATGGAAGAGAGGTTCGGAAAATTAATAGATGACCCTTACCAGAGTCTTATATGGGCATATAAACCCCGAGCCACATCAGGGGCGGTTTATAATCTGGTTTTAGTCAAAAGCACTACTTATGGAATTAAGGCTCTTCCGAGTAACTATACTATAGTGTCAAACTTGCGAGAATGGCTAAATCTATGGAAAAAAGGATCGGAAGTTGGAAACAACATAATTTCCACATCAGAGAATCTTTTTGTAAATAGTAAAAACATCCAACCAGACAACGTATTTTGCTATAAGAGATGTTCGAATGCTTTTGAATTCCTTAAGGGAGGGTTGAAGATAGATCTGGGAGGTGTACCTTACAACGAAAAAGATGCCATTATGTGGGAAAAGCTTGCATCATACGTTGATACGGAAAAGTTTAATCTACGAGACTTTGTGTATGAGCATTTCAATATACGTGACCTCAAAGAAAGCAAGACTTTTACCAAAACGCTGTTGGATTACAAAAATGATTTTGACTATTGCCTACTCACCATATATTACAGGAAGGTGACCAATAACGCTGGTTATATAAGTGAAGTTCTGAACCATTGTGAAAGCTCAAACGCTTCTGAGCTTCTATCGAACATTGCTACCTATATCTTTGACATTCAAGTAAATGATGGGGATATCTCCGAACGCCGTACAGCGATGAATGAGGCTGCACGCCTAAATGCCAATATCACAAGGGGAGCTGAAGACTTACTATATGATAAATTACGCACAATGTCCTTTTCTGAAGCTGGGGGCAAAAATACCGCAATACGTCTTTTGACATACTTAACCGACAGCGAGCGTCGACTCGCAATTGAACTATATAATAAAGGCGCAATCACAGACACAGACCTAAAGGTCATTTACCCTGATCTGTATCACTACTTGGAAAGATTTAGCCTACAACTCCCGGACAGCGAGAAGTGGCTTTCAGGCTATATTGACGAATATCGTAGGTCTAAAATTAAGGATGATGTCTGTGAAGCTAAAGGGCTAATTAGCAAGATTAATGCTTCTGCGCTGTCTTTCCAGAAATGGTACGCCAACTTCCAGACTGTGAAAACCATTCTACACGAACGCTCAGACATAGATCTCTTTTACTGGATTGATGGTCTTGGCATTGACTGGATTCCCTTTATCACAAATATCGTCAAAGAATGCGAAGCTGAACATATGTATCTTAACGAGGTATACTTAGCATGTTCGGAGTTACCTACTACAACAAATATAAATAAGTCCAAGTTGAAAGAACTTGCCATAGATGAAGACAGGTTACAAAAAATAGGCGACCTTGACAGTTTCGCACACACGAACAAGGAATATCCGCAATACATCGTTGAAGAACTTAACATGGTTAGACAGGCAATCAAAACGGCTCTTAGTAAGTATTCCGGTAAGAAGATCGCATTTGTTTCTGACCACGGAGTCACATACCTTGCGCAATATGGTATAGGATTGAATTTGGTTGGCGTCGAAAGCAACCATGAGGGGCGTGTGGCAACCCGAGACAATGGCAAAACCATCAATGATAACAAATATATCGTGTGCGACGACGGTAAAACCATGTGTTCGCTAACCTACGATTCGTTAACGGCAAAAACACCCAGAGGTCATGGAGCACATGGCGGGGCAACCCCAGAGGAAGCACTGGCCCCTATCATCATTGTTTCAAACCAACCTAATCTGAGTAATTACAACGTGGAAATCTTAGACCGCAAAATTAGTAGTTTAGATCCGAAAGCACGCTTTAGAATTAGGGGATTGAACTCAATTGATACACCAACAATAGAATACAATAATGCTATATGCAGTCTAACGAGGGAATCTGATGAGATCTTTGTCAGTGAAAGACTTTGTCTTGTTGATACTGCCACAAAGATAACCCTCCATATAGGTGACTTTAACCGCACTTTCAATATAGAAACATCGACAGGAGTCCAAGAGGATGACTTGTTCGGAGATTTGTAATTCTGGGAATATGCAGACATCACTCTCTAATAAAATACGGGAATATTTTCCTGCAATGGTAATCTATAAGGATCCCATTTCAACTAATAGTTTGTTTGCAGGACGTAATCTACCTTCCTTCGTTAAGGATTTCCTTCTTAAACGTTATATCAATACGGATGGAAGTATTGATAGTGAACGATTAGTATCCTTTCTCAACATGGTTCTTCCAAAACAACACACGGAAGTGAAAGACAAACTTGGTACAGGGAAAGAGACAGTGTTACTATGTAGATTCCAGATTTATATAGACTTGGTACGTGGAATGCGCAGATTTGGAATACCTGATCTTGGAATAAAGACAAATGAGGGTATAATACCCGAGTATGTCTATTCTAAGTATCCAGGGGAGCTGGTCGATGGAGAGAAGTGGGGTATCATCAAATTGTCGATCTTGCCAGATGATGACGGAAAGAAGAACCATGTAGAGATGGTTGACTATAAACCTTTTAAACCATACAAGTCAGTTGATATAGAGTATCTGCATAATGTTAGGAGTTCATTTACAACTCAAGAGTGGATAGACACATTGCTTTCGGCTATGGAGTATGACGCTGATGGATTTGAGACAGAAACGCAGAAATTGGAATTTCTAACACGCCTACTTATCTTTGTCGAACCACGACTTAATGCAATAGAATTAGCCCCCAAAGGTACTGGCAAGTCATTTGTGTTCGGTAATCTCTCAAAATATGGCTGGCTTGTAAGTGGTGGCAAAGTTACTCGAGCTAAACTATTCTATGATAAGACCCGCCAACAAAATGGAATAATGAAGAACCACGACTTTGTGGCATTCGACGAGATACAAACTATCATTTTTCAGGAGCCATCAGAGATTCAAGCAGCTTTAAAATCGTATTTAGAGTCAGGAAAAGCCTCAATAGACAATAATGAATTCTCTTCTGAATGTGGGCTCATGATTATGGGCAACATCCCTCTTAATAGTGAGAAACAACCGATAAATTACCGTTATTTTGACATTCTTCCTCAGTCATTCCGAGAGTCAGCGTTACTTGATCGTTTCCACTGCTTTATAGAAGGATGGCATCTACCACGCATTAATGAGGGAATAATATATAAAGGATGGACATTAAATGTAGAGTATTTCTCTGAATTACTTCACGAACTGCGTACCCAAAACGTTTACGATCTTATATATGACAATCTTGTGAGCAAAGATAAATGTGCAGATACACGAGATGTTAAAGCCGTAAAAAAGGTAACTGTTGGATATATGAAACTGCTATTCCCTCACTGGACGAAGATTGAACAGGTAAACATTACACAATTCAACCAATACTGCCTCCAGCCTGCAATACGAAGTCGCGGTATTATAAAAGAGCAATGCCACTTCATCGATCCAGAGTTTAATTCTGAGATGCCTAAGTTCTGGATCAGGCAGAATTAGGGGAGCAGCTCCACGCCTTCATGGCCAAAGCCCTGCCCACATACGACCGCGAGCGCGTCCACACGTCCGACATCCGCAAGCTCGTGCAGTGGTACAACATCCTCGTCCAGAACCAGATAA
>JAJPZC010000070.1 GCA_021204585.1 Clostridia bacterium | reverse complement strand
TTCCATAGCATTGAATTGATGGATATAAGCTTCTTTAAATTTCATAGCCTTTTCACCCGTATAGCCCATAGCTAAAAGAACAAACCCGTCTTTCGTCATAACATACATTGGCTGTTTCTTATGTTGCGAATTGGTATAAAAGGACTCGGCAAAATTGCCGACTCGAAATTCACTGCTGCATTCCATGTCTCTAATGTCCCTTAAGACTCTTGCGTGTTCTTTTCCAAACGTATCAGCGACATCAAGGCTTGTGCATGTAGCTACTTCTTCCTTGTTGATTCTTGTGATTTCTACTAACATTATTCAATCCTCCTGTTGAATTTCTGTTTTGTTATGCTTTTACGCAGATTGTTAGGCTGCGCATAGTTACTTAATACTTCACAACAACATTCTTCCATTTCTTGTATGCATCCAAATACCCTTCGGCTTTATCGCCGTTCCAGGTAAACTCATAATACATACCGTCCGGCATGACAGTGCTCAGCATCGCTTTGAAATTCTGTAATGTCTTGCACTGCCAGACAACGTAAACTCCTTCTGCCGTGATGCAGTGATTGCCTGTCCGTGATCTGTCCGACTCGGAATTGAAATAGTCAACTACGGCTTTTATCGCAAGTTCTGTGAAATCTTTTATCTGCATCTCATGTCCTCCAATCTATCTATGATGTCCTCCGAAGTAAGCCATCCCTCCACGGCGTTTGCATCATCTGCTTTCACAATGCTGCCCATGATTTCCAAGAGACCGTCGATATAACCATAGGAGCCATATCCCCAGATTGCATCCCACTGCCTTTTGCCGCAGCTATCATAAACAATGATAATCTCGCCGCCATCAATGCCATTCGCAAAAAATTCTTCGTCAGTGAGCTTATCAAACCTGCGCTTGCGCTTATACCGGATATTGTGGGCTTCCAGGTATTGCGCCAGCTTGTCCATTTCAAACGTAGTAGACATTATTCTTCTTCATGGCGCCCGGTGCCGATCTCACCGACAAGGTACTCTGCGCCCTCATCCGTGACAATGATCTTCCCGTGCGGGTCACCGTACTCATTCATCCAGTCAACCGCAGGCTGCGTGGCGGAAATGAAGTCATTTACCATGGAATCGTCCTCATCTTCGGCGTTGTCTTCTTCCTCGCAGACTTTTTCCAAGTCCTTTGGTCTGCACTCAGATTCTTCCACAAAATGCCTGTTCATGGTAAGCCAATCAACGGTCATACACATACCGTCGCCGTTGCCGATGGTGCAGAAATGCCCATTGGTATCAATCTCCGTCCAGATACTACGCTCCGGAACATTAAACAAATGGCTTTTGTTTTCCGTAAAAGTTTCAAACGTTTTCGTGCAGATGTATCTCTTCATGGCTCAGTCCTCCTCTAAATCTTCGTTGTTGTCCAGTGCATCGGCGCAGATCAGCCGCCGGATATACTCGGATATGTTCATCCCTGCATCATATGAGGCTTCCTCTATGTACTCCCGGTACTTTGGGCTAAGGCGCACCTTCACAATGCTATCTTTCTTCTTGTCTACTGTTATATACCGTGGCATGGTACTCACTTCTCTTTGTATAATTTTGGTTGGTCTGTGTCATAGTTCGTGTAAACCTTCTTGCAAAAACTGCACGTATTATATTTCTCATATGGTTCTGTGTAATGCGCACAGCTCTGGCAATATCGGTCAAAATCAACATCCATTATCAGGGACATCCGCTCATTGTGCCGCAAATAATCAACCAGTATGCTGCACAGCTGCGCACTCTGGCAGGTAACTTCCGTCCCGCTATGCTTACCGTCTGTATAGACTTCCCTGTCCTTGCTTTCAAACAGGAGGCAGCCCTCACAGTATGGTTCCAGGTTCAATGTGATTGCCATTATTCCTCCATTTATTTTGCCCAAGTGCATGATCTTGGCTTATACTCTACATCATTTGCTTAAATGCTGGATTTCGCATGGCTTTCTTAAGCTCTTTGTAATCCATATGCTTTCTCCCCTTCTCCTTTGGTAAGTGCCTTTTTGGCTTTGGGGTACTGAGAGGGTTAACCCCGGCGCGTGCGTCCACCTGCCCAAACCCACACACCAGGGGGCGTCCCATGCCTGAAACGTGGGGGCGGGGGCTTTCCAAGGTATTGGACAAACACGGGTTTTTCTTATAAATCAAAATTTGCAATTTTCTTTAATGTTTTCGCAAACAAACATTTTATCTATTTCAAAAATGTTTTTCTCCGTAACATCCCCGTAACATTTCTGTAACCCCGTCTTAATATGTCCCCCGTACTCTATGTGGGGGTGGTACCCTTTTTTAAAAACACATTTCACCGGAATGTCCGTGTGTGGCGGACACTTCCGGTCTCCGGCGGGTATAACCCCGGGGATTTTTGATACCAATGTCCGTGTGTGGCGGACACTCATGTTTTTGTCCGTCTGTGGCAAGCACTTTTAAACCGCCAAATGTTACTTATTCTTATGTATTTTTGAAAAAACTGCGCTTTTTGGGGTTAATTCCCCGCA
>JAJPZC010000081.1 GCA_021204585.1 Clostridia bacterium | reverse complement strand
CACACAGCCATATCCCTTAAGAAGGTTACAGGCAAGGCTATAAACTACAGCCAGTTCAAGGCCTCTTTATTTGAGGCTCTGCAGAAGGAGTACAGCATCCCGGAGTACAAGTCCTACATGCCTTGGCTGGGACGGGATGTCGTTATAAAGACAGACACGGAAACCCTTAAGGTCCGCTCTGTGGACATAGAGGAAGACGGCCGTCTCAAGATTATCCGGAACGGCTCCGCAGTGCGTTTAAGCTACGGCGAAGTTACTCTCAGATTATGAAATTTAAGAAAAAAACACAGTAATTTTGCATTTGCATAGTACTCATACCCTTAAATAAGCCCCGTACAGGGCATATACAGGCCCACATAATGGTCCATGGAGACATACATGATACAGCTGTTTTCCAATGAGCAGATGCGCTCCGCAGACACCCACACCATACGCAATTTCGGCATCTCGTCAGAGAAGTTAATGAAGCGCGCCGGCACTGCAATAGCAGACGAGGCACAGCGTGTCCTGGAAGAGAAGGACCTCAAGTCCGTACTCGTTGTCTGCGGCACGGGCAACAATGCAGGAGACGGGTACGTCTGTGCAACAGAGCTTTTGCGCCGTGGGATTCAATGCTCCGTATACCAGCTGGAGGGCAGGTTCTCACAGGATCTGGAGCGAGAATGGACCCGTTACACCGGCGCCTTTGCAAGCAAGATCCAGAGCCAGGGGGACATTATAATAGACTGCATCTTCGGCACCGGCCTCTCAAGACCCGTGGAGGGCACTTTCGCCCAGGCCGTGCAGGACATAAATTCTTGCGGGGCATATGTCATATCCGCAGATATCCCCAGCGGCATCTCAGGAGATTCCGGACTTGTCTTAGGCTGCGCCGTCCGTGCAGACTTAACCGTAACCATCCAAGAATACAAGGCAGGGCAATTCCTTGCAGACGGGCCGGAATACTGCGGGAGAATTGTCCGCAGGGATATTGGAATAAAGAGCAACATAATACGGGACACCGTCTCATTGTATGAGCCACAGGACATAAAGGCCTTCTTCCCGCCCCGCAGACGCAACTCGCATAAGGGGACATATGGCACGGCATGCCTTGTAGTGGGGTCAGATAAATATCTCGGCGCCGCAGCTCTTGCCACTGCAGGTGCCCTTCGTTCCGGGTGTGGATATACAAAGGTCGTAACAACCAAGGCTGTCCGTGAGGCCATAGCAGGCCAGCTCCCTCAGGCAATCTACATGGATGATATAGACTCTAAGGCTACAAGCATCCTCGTTGGCTGCGGGTGCGGCGTGTCCAAGGACCTGTACGCCATCATATGCAGCCTTCTCGCAACATACACAGGAACGCTTATCATAGATGCAGACGGCCTCAACACCCTGGCGGAGTACGGCATAGCGCCCCTCCCGGAGGCTTCCTGCCAGGTTGTACTAACCCCGCACATAAAAGAGTTCTCCAGAATCTCAGGCAAGGCTGTAGAGGACATCCTTGCAAACCCTGTCCAGGCCGCCAAGGCCCTTGCCGGGATGTACGGATGCACAGTCCTTCTTAAGAGCTCTTCCAGCATCATAACAGACGGCACCAGGGCCGCCATAAACGGCACCGGCAACAGTGCCCTTTCCAAGGGTGGCTCCGGGGACATGCTGGCAGGGTTCATTGCAGGCTCCGTTGCCCGTGGCCTCAATGCATATGATGCCTGTGTGGCTTCCAGCTACATTATGGGCAAGGCAGCAGAGATTGCCTCTGAACACTGGACGGAATACTGTGTTACGTCAAAGGACGTAGAGATGGCAATCCCGCAGGCAATACAGAGCCTCTAACTCTGCATAACTGGCTCCAAACGGAGCCCTGGAGTTGTGCCCAGAATTTTTCAAAGAGGGGTGAGGCGTTTGACATTCTCCCCAGTTGTTGCTAGAATTGAACCTAAGGAAAGGGAGTAGTTCAAGACAGGCTTCGTCATCACAGCCAGAGGGCTTGGAGCCTGGCACCATAGGGATCCATTGGATATGGTAACAAGACTTTCGGTATTTTTTCGCTTGCCGGAAGTCTTTTAGTTTGTAAGGCAGAGGGGTAGAATGGTCGGAAAAGCTTTGCTTGAGGTTCTGTTCTTAATAATAGGCTTCGTGCTTCTTCTGAAGGGCGCGGACTTCCTCGTGGACGGCGCGTCCGGGATAGCCATGAAGCTTAAGATCTCTGCCTTCATAATCGGCGTCACCGTTGTGGCTTTCTGCACCTCAGCCCCGGAGCTTGCCGTGTCCATAACCGCAGGAGTGACGGGAGACGGGGACATAATAATAGGCAACGTCTTAGGGAGCAACATCATTAACGTGCTGCTTATCTTAGGGCTCTCGGCCGTCATAACACGGCTTCCCGTGGAGACGTCCACAAGGTTCATAGACGTCCCGTTCCTCATAATAGTCTCAGTCCTGTTCATCGTTTTGGGCTGCATAGGCTGGTCATTCGCATGGTGGGAGGGTCTAATCCTCGTAATCCTGTACGTGGCCTTCATGGTGTACAACGTCCTCCTGGCCCGCAGGCAGCACAAGCATCCGCAGCCGGAAGAGCTTCCTCTGCAACAGCAGCACAAGGCTCCCCGCAAGAGGGCAAAGATAATACAGAAGACGGGCCGCTTCACGGCCTGGTACAACGGCATGAGCCAGCATGTCTGGTTCCTCATTCTGCTGACACTCTTAGGGCTTGGCTGTGTGGTTGTAGGGGGCATATTCGTAGTAGACACCGCCCAGTTCCTTGCAGAGGACATCTTCAAGATTCCCGCAGAGATAGTGGCCCTTACAATAGTTGCCCTGGGGACTTCTTTGCCGGAGCTTGTAACCTCCGTTGTGGCCGCAAGGAAGGGCAATGTAGGCCTGGCAACAGGTAACATCATAGGCAGCAACATAGCCAACATACTGCTAATTGGCGGCGTCGGCGCGCTTGCCTCCGCAGGAACGGTTCTTTCATTCTCATATGAGGGCATAGTAAGCGGGATTGTGGGCCTTGCAGCTGCGCTTATAATCTTCCTGGCCTCGTTCACTAGGGCCAGGGAGGCAGGAGGAAGGCATTACATAGGCCGCGTGGCGGGCATCATAATGCTCTGCTGCTTTGCGGCATACTACGCATACCTGTTCCTCAACCTGTACATATTCCAGCTGTACTGAAGCACAGCTCATCCGGTTTCGTTTATCCCTGCAGAGACTGCAGAGCACATATATACAGACAAAGACATATCATATCATGCACCCTCCCCGGGCGGGGTCGCGCCATGACCTTTTGCCATGACACGGCGTACGGGCGGTCTCTTTTTCCGGTGCGGCTGCCGGAATGAGACGGATTCAGGGGGGATTTTTTATGCAGAATGACAATGCATACATGGGAGAGCAGAAGGTAGGCCGGCTTCTTGTGAAGTTCTCTGTGCCTTGCATGCTGGCATTGCTTGTGAGCGCACTGTACAACATTGTAGACCAGATCTTCATAGGCAACAGCTCTGTGGGGATGTACGGCATTGCCGCAACTACAGTTGTATTCCCCATAACCGTCATAGGCCAGGCGTTCGCGTACCTTTGCGGAGACGGCACGGCAGCCTTTATGGCAATCTCAGAGGGTGAGGACGCAGGAGTCATGACCCCTGAGATGCGCAAGAACTCCAGGCTCTCAAAGGCCGTGGCCGGGACACTGACGCTGACCGTGCTATGCTGCGCCGTCATAATGGCCATAGCATTCCCGCTTAAAGTGCCCATCCTCAACGCCCTGGGGGCTTCGGAGAACACCATAGGGTATGCCGTGGACTACTTCAACATAATCGCAGGCTTCTTCCCTGCGTTCATGCTCATGAACATGCTCAACGCAGTGGTAAGGGCAGACGGCTCCCCGAGGTACGCCATGGCGGCGTCGCTTTCCGGCGCCATTCTCAACATCATCCTGGACCCCGTGTTCATCTTCGCCTGCGGATGGGGCATAAAGGGAGCCGCTTGGGCCACAGTTATCGGGCAGGTTGTGTCTCTGGTGCTCTGTATCATATACCTGTTCCGCTCCAGGATGTTCCGTTTGAGCTTCAGGGCCTTCATACCGGACTTCCGTCTCATATGGAAGTGCATACGGCTTGGCATCTCTTCGTTCATAAACCAGATAGCCATAGACATAATGGCGATATCCCTTAATGTGCTTTTGAAGAGCTACGGCGCCCTGTCCGTATACGGCGAGGACATACCGATTGCCGTCATAGGCATAGAGACCAAGGTGTTCACCATAGTCCTCAACATCTTCGCAGGCCTGGTTCTCGGAGGCCAGCCGATTCTCGGCTACAATTACGGGGCCCGCAAGTTTGACAGAGTCCGGCACTGTTACAAACTGATTCTGCTGTGGACATTGATTGTGGGCGCTGCGGCTACAATTCTTATAGAGTCCATACCGCAGTACATCCTGGCTGCATTCGGCACTTCCACAGACTCATCCGGCTATGACCAGGCCCTTTATGCGGAGTACGGCGTATACACCTTGCGCATCTTCCTGGCGCTCATTATCTGCAACGGCGTCACAAAGATATCCGGAGTGGCATTCCAGGCACTTGGCAAGCCCGGCAAGGCAATGGCAGTGGCCCTCGTCCGTGACATTGTGGCCTTCATACCGCTTGTGATCTTGATTCCGTACATCTCAGAGATGCATAACCCGGGCTCCGGCGTAATATCCCTGCTGTATGCAGGGCCTGCGGCAGACTTCACAGGGTGCGTCCTGGCAGCCATACTTACAGTCTTCATCTTCCGGGGCCTAAGAAAAGAAGAGGCCGCATACAACCGCAACCTGGGGCTTGCAGAGAAGTTCAATGCATCTGTAGCCACAGAGAACAGTGATACACCCGGCAATGCCGGATAAATCTGTAGCCGCAGAGAACAGTGATACACCCGGCAATGCCGGATAAAATACAATAACTGCAGAAGCAGTACGCCGTACGGATTCCGTTGCCTTGAAGGGGAACTAAACAGAGCTGCGTATGCTGCAAGGAGAAATCATATGCATACAGACAACAGTTACCTTGGGGAACAGAAGATAGGCAGGCTGCTTCTGAAATTTTCCATACCCTGCATTCTGTCGCTGGTAATCAGCGCACTGTACAACATCGTGGACCAGATCTTCATCGGCAACAGCCGCGTGGGGATGTTCGGCATCGCAGCCACCACGGTGGTCTTTCCGCTCACAATCATAGCTCAGGCTTTTGCGTGGATGTTCGGGGACGGCACTGCGGCATTTATGAGCATAGAGCAGGGAGAGGGTGAAGAGGACATTGCACCCGAGGCCCGCAAGAAAAGCAAGCTTTCCAGGGCCGTTGGCGGCTCTCTTGTCATGACCGTTCTTTGCAGCGTCATAATCCTCGCCATAGCCTTTCCTCTCAAAGTGCCCATTTTAAACCTCTTCGGAGCCTCAGAGAACTCCCTGGGACTTGCCGTGGACTACTTCAACGTAGTGGTCGCATTCTTTCCTGTGTTCATGCTCATGAACATGCTCAGCGGCGTTGTCCGTGCGGACGGCTCTCCAAGGTACGCCATGGCGGCCTCTGTTGCGGGGGCGGTCATAAACATTGCCTTTGACCCCATCTTCATATATGCCTGCGACTTTGGGATAAAGGGTGCCGCCTGGGCAACCGTAATGGGGCAGAGCGTGTCCCTTGTAATCTTCGTAGTCTATCTGTTCCGCTCCAGGATGTTCCGCCTGTCCCTCAAGGCATTCCTGCCGGAATTCCGTCTCATATGGTCCTGCATGAGGCTTGGCATATCGTCCTTCATAAACCAGATAGCAATAGACGCCACAACCATAGCCCTCAACATCCTGCTTGCCAAATACGGCGCCATATCCGCATACGGACAGGACATTCCGATCGCCATCATCGGAATAGAGACAAAAGTCTTCACAATAATCAACAATATAATCATTGGCATAGTACTCGGAGGCCAGCCAATCATCGGCTACAACTTCGGTGCGGCGAGGTTCGACCGCGTGCGCAGGTGCTACAAGGACATCCTCATTTCCACGCTCATAGTGGGAGCCGTTGCCACGATTCTGTTTGAGGCCTGCCCGGAGGGCATAATCTCAATCTTCGGCACCACCATAGACTCCGCAGACTATGACAAGACCATGTACATCCGGTACGGCGTATACACCCTGCGCATCTTCCTCTCCCTCATAATCTTCACCGGCGTCATCAAGATGTCCTCCGTCTTCTTCCAGGCCGTGGGCAAGCCCGTCTCGGCCATGATAGCCTCGCTTATAAGGGACATCATAACCTTCATCCCGCTTGTCATAGTCCTGCCCCTTGTGGCAGAGAAGTACTACCCCGGAACGGGAGTGGAGGCCCTTCTCTTCGCCGCCCCGGGCGCAGACATCCTGGGCATCATTGTATGCATCATCCTGTCCGTCATAATCTTCAGGGGCATCCGCAAGAAGGAGCTCCGGGCGGAAAGAAGCGCACCCCTTGAGGCACCGTCCGCAGAGAACAGCACCGTCCCCGCAGACATATCTGCAGAGGACCCCTTTGAGACAGATGCTTCGCTTACGGAAGACGGCACAAATGGCCTTTATGCGGAAGACCGCACGGAAGAGCGGTAGACCCGCATCAGGGTATGTGCAAAATGCACAACATGAATGTTAAAAACTAACACGCTGTGCGTGTTAATACGTAACATTTGGACGCGCATGAGGGGCGCATGCGTGCAAAAAAGTTTTGTTTATGTTAATATTGTTCACGTCAGCCAGGGCTTTCAGCAGCTACGTATAATTCTGACATCCAGGGATTATACGGAAGCTGCTTTTTGTTTGCATGGAAGTAAACCTTGGGCCCTTTAGGCGGACGGAGAGAATAATCGGACGGGTAAAAACACATGGCGTCAGACAACAGCTTTATGGGAGAGCAGAAGGTAGGGAAGCTTCTTTTAAAGTTCTCAATCCCCTGTGTGCTTTCGCTCCTCATAAGCGCACTGTACAACATCATAGACCAGATCTTCATCGGCAACAGCGAAGTGGGCATGCTTGGCATAGCAGCCACTTCTGTCGTGTTCCCGCTCACAATAATAGCCCAGGCGTTTGCCTGGTGCTTCGGAGACGGCACGGCCGCCTTTATGAGCATAGCTCAGGGAGAAGAGGCCCAGGACATGAGTATAGAGGCCCGCAAGAAGTCCAAAATCTCAAGGGCCATTGGGACTATGACGCTTCTCACTTTCGTCATGTCCCTCGTAATCCTTCTCGTATTCTACCCCCTGGAGGAGCAGATACTGTACGGCTTCGGCGCCTCTGAGAACTCCATAGGCTATGCAACGGACTACTTCACCATAATCTTAGGCTTTTTCCCTGTGTTCATGCTGATGAACATGATGAACGCAGTCATCCGTGCGGACGGAAGCCCCACATGGTCCATGATCTCAATGGCCGGCGGAGCCGTCATAAACATCATCTTCGACCCCGTATTCATCTACGGCTGCGGCTGGGGCGTCATAGGCGCCGCATGGGCCACCGTAATGGGCCAGGTTGTATCCCTCGTTGTGGCAATCATCTATTTCTGCCGCTCCAAGGTGTTCCGCTTAAGCTTCGTTGCGCTCTTCGTGCCGGACTTCAAGCTCATGTGGAGGTGCATAAAGCTTGGCGTCTCATCATTCATAACCCAGATCTCCATTGTGGCCATATCTTTGACCTGCAACAACATGCTGGCAAAGTACGGCGCCATGTCCGTATACGGCCCGGACATTCCCATAGCAATAATCGGCATAGAGACCAAGGTCTTCACAATAGTCATCAACATAGTCGTAGGGATTGTCTTGGGCGGCCAGCCGATAATAGGCTACAATTACGGCGCCGGCAAGATTGACAGGGTGCGGCAGACCTACAAGATAGTCTTGATTGCCACTCTTATCGTCGGCGCCGCCGTGACCATCCTCTTCGAGGCGTACCCGCAGGGAGTGGTGTCCATCTTCGGCACCGGGACGGAGTCCGAACAGTATGATGCCAGCCTCTACATGCAGTACGGCGTATACACTTTCCGCATTTTCCTGTCCCTCATCATCTTCACCTGCGTCATAAAGATCTCGTCCATCTTCTTCCAGTCCCTGGGCAAGCCCGTCCACGCCATGATAGCCTCTCTCATACGAGACATCGTCTTCTTCATTCCGCTTGTCTGCATCATCCCCGTTGTAGCAGAGAAGATGGAAGAGGGCTCCGGCATCTTCTGGCTGCTCTTCGCAGCCCCTGCGGCCGACTTCCTTGGCATCATCGTAACCATTATCCTCACAGTCCTTATCTTCAAGGGCCTCAAAAAGTATGAGCTCCACATGAAGCAGAACGAAGAGCTTGCCGCAAGGTTCACCCAGCAGGAAGCCCTTGAAGCCGCCGCAGCATCCGGTTCCGCTGGTGACTTCACAGAGGCTCCCCTTGAAACCTCCACAGAGGCTTCAGATGCCTCTGCAGACGACATCTTCGATCTCTCCGAGACTTCCACGGACGGCAAAGAAGGCTGATACAGCCCATTATATCCAACGTAAAGGCACATATGAAAGGACCCCTGTACGGAGTCCTTTTCTGCTGGCGCATTGCCTTCGGTGCGGCAAAAGAAAAGACATATGCGAGGTTTGAGCGTATATGTTTCGGATGCCCAGGATATTACAAATGGATACCGTTCGTTTGAGGCACATTCTTGAAGCGATTATGGCAAATATTGCGAACGGCTGTCAATCCGTCTGACATATATCATTATTTTAAAAATTTGGAGAATCTGCGGAAATACTTCTATAAAAAATAGGAGAATCTGCATAAATCCTGTTAAAAATCCGAGAATTGTTTTTTAGTGCAAAGGGCAAACCGTTTCATATCATGATTTTAAAATGAATACTGCTTGGTGTATTCCTCCGGTATGGCCCGCTTTTTCTGGGACAAAACAAGGGTGGAGCTTTAAAATTGAAACTTGATACAATACCGGATTATGCCAATGTACTGAACTTAATCGTACAGAAATAAAGACCTCATTTAATGAGAGGTCCTTTTCTGCTGGTGCATTGCCTTTGGCGCGGAAAAAGAAAAGACATATGCGGGGTTTGAGCGCATATGTCCCGGATGCCCATGATATTACAAATTGATACCGTTCGTTTGAGGCACGCTTTTGATGCGGTTTCAGCCAATATCTCGAACAGCTGTCAATTGAGCATCCGGCGTCCGTTCGGAGATATGTTCTGTACGTTTGCACGTAAGCAGGGCGTTCACTGAGGGCGTTAGTTTATTTCACCAAAGCCTATTCCTGTGAGAGTGATGTTGCTCTTAAAGCTTCTCAATGACTCTATATTATTTTATGCACCCTGCCTGGTTTCTTAGGCATGCCTTATGGCCTGCCTCTGTTGTATAATGCACCCATTATGCAACGGGAGGAAAGAACAGCATGAAAGTCACAGAATGGATGAACCGCTGGCTGGAAGAGAGCAGCACAAGGCTCAAATGGAGCACCATAATCCGTTACACGGAGAATTCCGGATGCCACATCTGCCCGTCATTAGGGGAAAAGGATCTGGATGAGCTGTCTGCAGAAGCCCTGCAGGACTTCATTCAGAACCTTGCAGGGAAGCGCCTTGCGTACAACACCATAGCCAGCATAGTCTCCACGCTTAAGATGGCAGTTAAAGAGGCCGTGCGCATGAAGGTCACGGACGTGGACAACACAGGCAGCATGCATCTGCCGGAGCATGCGGAAAGGGAAGCGGAGTGCTTTACAGTCCAGGAGCAAAGGAAACTTGTACAGGCCGTGCAAAGAAGCAGTGACCTAAGATTGTACGGAATCCTCATCTCCGCCGGCATGGGACTTAGGATAGGAGAGCTCCTCGCCCTTACCTGGGATGACATCAACATGCATTCCAGGACCATCCGCATATCCAAGACCTCATATTACGCAAAGGACAGAAACGGCGTGTACGGAAGGATAGTGACCTCTCCCAAGACACACAAGTCTGCCAGGACCATTCCAATACCGGACATACTGTATCCGTACATAAAGGAACTGTATGAGAACAGAGACTGCAAGCACGTAATAAGCCGGCGCGGAAAGCCGGTTAAGATGAGGACATACCAGGCACTTTTTTCAAGGTTTCTCTCACAGCATGGCATCCGGCACAGAGGCTTTCATGCCCTCAGGCACACCTTCGCAACCCGCGCATTAGAGTGCGGGATAGATGTTAAGACCACGTCCGAGATTCTTGGCCACAGCAGCACAAGCATAACCCTTCAGCGGTACACACACGTCCTTATGGAGCACATGCGCAAAGAGCTGGGCAAGATGGAGACGTTCTTTTTAGACCATGAACCGGATATTTCGGTCTCTACGTACATCCAGAGCGCCATTCAGATAAGCTACCCCGGTGGCATGTTCGTAGCTTGACGGCCACAGGAACAACATAGGAGCTTTTACAAGAAACCATTGCGGAGGGGCAGGCACACAGACACACCATAACAACGGAAGAATCATGAGACACAGGTGCCCGGACAGAGGGGTGCCGTTTTGTTGTGTACCGTAGGAAAAGCAAAAGCGCAGGCCGGATGATGCCGTCTGCGCCGTTTTTGCGTGAGGTATGAAAAATGCGCAGATTGGCTTAATCCACGCACATTTGTTGGGGATATTATACAATATGCGGCC
>JAJPZC010000146.1 GCA_021204585.1 Clostridia bacterium | reverse complement strand
TACTACTACTATGACCCGGACCTGAAGCTTTTCTGATCCAGGCTCCATGAAGTCCTCTGGATGCAGACATCCCCGGCGCAGCTGTTGCGCCATAAAAGATTCGTATGATGCGGGCACATGAAACAGCTTACAAGACACTCCTAAAGGTGATTTATTTTCTACACGGAAGGCAGACGGATATCCCGCCTGCCTGATGTTTTTATATGGGACAGAGGCACGAGGTACGCCAAACAGCTATGCCTGAGGAGCTATACCTGAGCCGCATTTTCCTGTCATAATCCTTGAATTTCTTACAGGGATTTGGTATACTGCGTATATAGACACCGTGTGGAGCATTAGAGGGGAATATGAAATTCATGTGGGCCGTAGTGGCCGTACTTGTAATAATGGCAGTAGTGGTTACCCTGGTATCAACCATCGGCAACTGCAGCGATGATGATGACGAAGAGTCTGCTATAAGCGGCTCCGGGTATGAAGCCACGTATGAGCAGGAGCCTGCATGTGCAGATTCCGGCTACATTCTGATATGAGCAGGCCATGATATGATTCCCACGCCGGAACCATATATGCATGCAGGCATATACCATACAGACAATATAAAAGGCAGATGGAACAAACCGTCTGCCTGTTTTCATAATTGCTGGCTGGGGTGGCCCTGTCTGGGACCGGACAAGGGTTAGTCATCCTGGCGTCGGTTCTGGATCATCTGTAAAAGCAGATAGGCAGGGCACCGGCGGAAGCGGATTAGTCATCATTGCGTCGGTTCTGGATCATCTGCAAGAGCAGATAGGCAGGGTACCAGCGGAAGTGACTTATGACTTAGTCATCGTTGCGGAAGAGGTTCTTGATCATGGTGTTGACGTAGAGGATGGGGGTTATCTGGATGCGGCCGGCGTACTTGGCCACGGACTTGATGTTCTTGGCGGGGATGAGGACCTTTTTGAAGCCCATCTTGATGCATTCGGCGACACGCTTCTCGCAGTAGGAGACGGCCCGGACTTCGCCAGTTAAGCCCACTTCGCCGAAGACGGCAGTGTACATGTCTATGGGCTTTCCATAGTAGGCGGACGCGAGGGCGGCGCAGATGGCGAGGTCGCAGGAAGGTTCGGTGAGGCGGATGCCGCCCATGGCGTTGACGTAGACGTCGTCGGAGGAGAGGTTGAGGCCGCACTTCTTTTCGAGGACCGCTATCATGAGGACCAGCTTGTTGTAGTCGATGCCGAGAGGCATGCGGCGGGGCAGGCCGAAGGAGGTCTTGGACACGAGGGTCTGGATCTCTACGTTCATGCACCTTGCTCCGTTCTCCGTGGGGGTTACGGCAGAGCCGGGCTCCTCGCCGCGGGATTCGGAGAGGAAGACGCCTGTGTAGTCCGTGACGGGTATTATGCCCTCGGATGTCATCTCAAAGACGCCCACTTCGGACACGTTGCCGAAGCGGTTCTTCACGGCCCTCAAGATGCGGTAGTTCTCCTGCGTCTCGCCCTCAAAGTAGAGGACGGTGTCCATGATGTGCTCTAAGACCTTGGGGCCGGCCAAGGTGCCGTCCTTTGTGACGTGGCCCACGATGAAGAAGGTTATGCCCTTGCCCTTGGCTATGCGCATGAGGCGGGAGGCGCACTCCTTTACCTGGCTCACGGACCCTGCGAAGGAGGAGAGGTCCTCCGTGTACACGGCCTGGATGGAGTCTATGACGCAGTATTCCACGCCCTCCAGCTCACTTTCCAGGGTGTCCAGGCAGGTCTCGTTCATGACGAGAAGGTCATCAGAGTCCAGGTGCAGGCGCTCTGCGCGCATCTTCACCTGTGAGCAGCTCTCTTCGGCGGAAAGGTACAGCACCCTTGCGCTTTCGGAAAGATGGGCTGCAATCTGCGTGAGGAGCGTGCTCTTGCCTATGCCGGGGTCTCCGCCAAGGAGGACCAGGGAGCCCTTTACTATGCCGCCGCCAAGCACGTTGTCAAACTCGGATATGCCGGACGAGATCCTGTCCGTCTTCTCATATGAGATGGAGGCCAGAGGCCTTGCCTTGTTTATTACCGTAGACTTCGCAGGCCCCTTTGCGGGAACCACAGGGGCTATGACTTCTTCTATAAGCGTGTTGTACTTCCCGCAGGAGGGGCACTTGCCCATCCATCTGGGAGTGGTGGCTCCGCACTCGGAGCACACGAACTGTGTTGTGGACTTTGCCATAATGAGACGGTATCCTTGTGTAATGTATATATTCTCCCGCACAGCGGCGCCAGGGGCTCCCAGCGCCGCAATGCAGGCTGTCATTCTGTATGTATTATGCTGTGTCCGGGCACCGGACAGATGCCCGCATGGGCGGGGCCTTACGCTCTAGCTGGCTTCAGGTGCATGGGGGTCATTGTGCCACCAGGTGCCGTCTGCGATGTAGTAATCATTGGCCGGCAGGCGGTAGTAGACGGAGCGGAGGTATTCCAGGCAGCTCTTTTGCTTTTTGTCCGTGATTATCGTGTAATCTTTCGGCAGAGGGCATTCCCTGGTGGCCATG
>JAJPZC010000168.1 GCA_021204585.1 Clostridia bacterium | reverse complement strand
GCCGGCAGATATCTGCCGGCCCCTTTTTCTTACATGAAGCAATTCTTGATGATGTAATGCGCATCTTCTTGCGCATGCTGCTTGTTATTCCTCAAAAGCAGCATAGTAAACACTGTTGTACTCCTCTCTGGAGACAACCTCTATGTCAAGCATACAGTCTTTGACATACACTGTGTGCGCTATATCCGAAGTCATTTTAATGAACTCATCACATATTTCGCAGTACAGAGCCATCAACGGAACTTCATACAAGCCATCCTTGTTAACAAACTGACCAAGATCCAGGCGCTTAAAGTTGGCGCGGACATAATCCGTAAGATTATCCATGCCCAGAATATCCTCAACATCCATTACATCCAGAGTGCCTGTGCACTTGATAAACATGCCTTCACTGCAATATTTGAGGTCATCTTCGGTAGGGTGATCATATGATGTGGGAACGTTCCAGATACATGCTGCATAGAACGTGAGAGTCCCATCAGAGTTCTTTCTGCATACAATCTGCAGGTCATCCCTGCAGTCATATTCAGTCAAAAGGGCACTCAGCTTGACTCTCATCTTGCCGCCCTCAATGCATAACCTTTTCATATAAACTCCTTTGCCGAACCCGTAACTTATGCCTTCATAGTAGACAAATCCACAGAATGTGTCAAGCTTAGCGGCTTCTCATATGCATTGCATTGGCGCTGTATACCGCCATACATGTGCGTCAAATCGTTTGACATCCCCTGCCCGGTTGGATATAATTTGGACTGTCAAAGGCGATGACCAGGACAGACTGAGACAATGAGTCTTGTACAGAGAGGGAAACTCCGCGGGCTGCAAGGTTTCCTATGAGGCCGGATCAGTTATTCACCTGTGAGCCGGGCATGTGAAAAGCAATGAGTAATGTGCCCCGTGACTCTGCGTAAATGAGCAAATGAGGCAGCCGCGCATATTTTGCGGCTGTGAAATCAGGTGGTACCGCGATACATTCGCCCTGTGTTAAGTTATACGGCTTAAGCAGGGCGTTTTTTGTTTTTCCGCCCCTTCTGCGGGGCGGGAGAATGCAAGCACACAGGACAGCCAAACGGCTGCGAACAAAGCATACTACGGCATGTTTGCTCTTAAAAGGCAAGCATGAGCGGGTTAAGGAGAGCATCGTATGGATGAGAAAAACGAAGTCCCTCAGGACACGGCGGAAAGCAGTTCCGCTGCATCTCAAGCCAGTATTAAGGAGCAGCTGGAAGAGTTCATCAGCCAGATGAACGCAGACAATGTAGTCATTCCGGAGGCTGCCAAGGCCCAGCTCCTTGAGATAGCAAGCCAGGTGGACAATTCCGTCCCCGGCGTGGATTCCATGAGCGGCCTCAATGAAATAAGGAACAAGGTTTTAAGCAAGGCAGGATCCCTTTCAGGGTTTATGAAGAACCTGCGCACGGCATCCCAGGAGCTGAAGCCCGCCCTTGGAAAGCTGGCCAACTTCCTCAGGGAGAGGGCAGACTTTTCATTCAAGGCAATTGAGGCCCTGCTTAAGGACAAGGAGCTCCAGAAAAAACTTGAGGCAGAGAAGCTGGACGTCACCATGCCCGGCATATCCGCTCCCTGGGGCGCATACCATCCCAATACCCTCGTTATAAATGACCTGGTGGCCATATTCTCCGGCATGGGCTTTGAAGTCTTCGAGGGCCCGGAGATTGAGAATGACTACTATAACTTCACGGCCCTCAACACCCCTGCAGACCATCCTGCCAGAGACATGCAGGACACCTTCTACATCTCAGATGAGCTGCTCCTGAGAACGCAGACCTCTGCGGGACAGATAAGGGTAATGGAGAACAAGAAGCCGCCCATAAAGATCCTTTCCCCCGGAAAGGTGTACAGGAGCGATGATGACGCCACCCACTCTCCCATGTTCTCACAGATGGAGGGCCTTGTCGTGGACAAAGGGATCACCCTCTGCGATTTGAAGGGCATGCTGGATGAATTTGCAAGAAAGATGTTCGGGCCGGAAGTAAAGACCCGTCTGCGTCCTTCATACTTCCCTTTCACGGAGCCCTCTGTGGAGGTGGACGTAAGCTGCTTCGCATGCGGCGGCAAGGGATGCAGGCTGTGCAAGGGCACGGGCTGGATAGAGGTTCTCGGAGCCGGAATGGTAAACAGACATGTGCTGGAAGGCTGCGGCATCGGGGATGAGTACACAGGATTCGCATTCGGCATGGGCATAGAGAGAATCGCAATGCTCAAGTACGGCATCAACAACATGAAGCTTCTCTTTGAGGGCGACACCCGCTTCTCAAAGCAGTTCAAGGGCTGACATGGAGGTACGGATATGAAAGCACCATTAAGCTGGCTTAAAGATTATGTGGACATAGACGTTCCCGTCTCCGTCGTGACGGAAAAGCTCTTCGGCTGCGGTTTTGAGGTTGAGGAGGTCATAGACCTCGGCAAGGACATCTCAGGCGTTGTCGTAGGCGAGGTTACGGAGTGTGAGCCCGTGGAAGGCACCCACCTGCACGTGTGCAAGGTAGACTGCGGCCCTCACGGCTCCTTCCAGATATGCT
>JAJPZC010000143.1 GCA_021204585.1 Clostridia bacterium | reverse complement strand
CCTTCATATCTTCAACTTTTTAAAAAATTAACTTATCGTTTAATTACTTTTTTCATATATTTTTTCGTATATTTGCAAACAGCTTTTAAAATAGACGCTGCAAATATAAATAAAGTGTCGTTTATAAAAGAATAAATCGAAATTAATTTTGTAATTTAACATTTTTTGTATAATGGAAGAGCTTCATCGAATAAAGAAAGTCATCAACTGGCTTATATACACGGAAATCGCCGAGAGCTATAAACAAATAGCTGATATATTGGGATATACAAAATCCTCATTCTCACAGATTGTGAACGGCAAGGTGCCTCTTTCTGATAAGTTCGTTGGCAAGCTCTGCAGCCTTGATGAAAATATAAACATTGTTTGGGTACAGACGGGCGAGGGGAGCATGTTTCTTTATGATAACCCGAACAGTGAAGAAATACGTGTGCCGAGAGCCGTCTGGCAGGTCATTCAGAAACAGGCCGAGAGCCTTTCGGCACGTGATGCGCAAATCGACAGCCTTATCAGGCTTCTGAAAGAACAGACGGATGAAAGCAAAAAAATCAATGCCCGTCAGGACGGCGGTGCCGGCTCTGCCGTTGCCGGATAGTCCGTGTCGGTCAGTCAGAATTTAAGATAACGAAATATTGAGATGACATGAACACACGTTTACAGAAAATCATAAACTATAAGACAGGCGGCCGGCAGAACCTTTTTGCCGAGTTGCTCGGCTGCACGCCACAGTATCTCGCCAAACTTCTGAAAGGCGAGAATTTCGGGCTGCAGCCTGTTCTTCGTATTGTAGAGGCTCTGCCTGAACTCAACGCCCGTTGGCTCTTGACGGGCGAGGGCCAGATGTTGACCGATGACGGTCAGACCGTTATCCGCCTGAAAGCCCTTGACCGGGCCGAAAGGCTGATGTATTATGAACGGCTCGTGCCCGTGATGACCGCAGAGGAACTCCACAAGTTTGAACAATGGCTGTCGGGGAACGCCACGGAAAGCCCGTTCAGCCCCGACATGCTCACGAAATTAAACGAGCGGGCAGATGAACGCAAAATGGAAATAAACGCGAAATTCGCGGCCGCAATCGCCAAATCTGACAGACAGCTATGCAGACAGAGGACAGCCAGAAAATAGTAAAAAGGTTCTTTCAGGCTCTCCAGTATCTGAAAGAACAGAAAGTGATCCGTGGCAAACAGACGTTCACACAGGCGCACGGCATCAACCGCTGGAACATGAACACGGTGGGGAAAAAACCGTCAAGTGATATGTTTCAGGTCGCATGGCTCACGTACCTTGTCGATGATTACGGCGTGTCGGCGACATGGCTCCTGACGGGGCGTGGCGACATCTTGAAATTCAGAAAAGACAAAAGGGGCGCAAAGTCATAACGGCTCTGCGCTCTTTTCTTCATCATCTGTGTTTTCCAATATCTGCGGTATGCGGGCGACAGCCGCCTGTTTGTTCTTGTCGAGAACTTTCGCGTAAATCTGTGTCGTGCGCACAAGACGATGCCCCAGCAGCTTGCTGACCGTGTAGATGTCAACGCCCAAATCCAACATCATCACGGCGAATGTGTGGCGTGCGCAGTGGAACGTTATATTTTTCTGAATACCCGCACGCAGCACCCACCGCTTAATCACTTCATTTGCAGTGGCAGGTGCGTGCAGGTTTCTGAAAACACTGTCAGACGGCTTGCCGCGCACACCCATCAGCGTGGCCGCCTGACTGTTGATGTCAAGATATTCCTGCCCGCCCGTCTTCTTCTGTCTGAATACTATCCGCCTGAACCCTGACTGTTCCTCAACCTCGCCCCATGTCATCTTCACAATGTCAGACCACCGCAGACCTGTCAGGCAGGAGAACAGAAACGCGCGTTTTATCCTGTCGTGTTCACAGGGCGTGACGGTCAGCCGTCTGACTTCATCAACAGTCAAGTATGCTCTTTCCGTCTCTTCCCTCTTGATAGCTGTAACGCCACGGAAAGGGTCTTCGGTGATAACACACTCTTTAAGTGCCTGATTTACACAGGTGCGCAAAATAGACAAATAGTGGCTCGCCGAGTTCGCCGCCAACGGTCTGTTGGCACGGGTCCGGGCTTTCTCAACGAGAAAATCGCGGAAGCCCTGAATCCACACCGTGGTTATACCGGCAAACGTGATGTTCTTTCTCTGCTCGTAATTCCTCAAGTGATAAAGTGCAGATGACCAGTTGTCGTTCTTGACCGTACTGTTCTTGACATGTTTCAGCCTCATTTTCTCGTAATAGTCAAAAAACAGGGTGTTCCCGCCTGTCACGTTTTTGAACCCGTAAAAGCCGTTGCGCAATTCAACAATACGCTTCGCGCGAACAGTCTCGGCGAGTTTCAGCGTCTCAAGGTTCTTCCGTTTGTCCTCACGGCTCTTTTCGGGCACGAGATACAGACGTAAATACTCGTACGTGCGCACGCCTTTCAGATAGATGTCAAGATACAATGATGTCAGCCCTGTTGACGTTTTCCGTCTCCGCAGCTTGATTGGGTCTTTTGATGTTGTCATAGATTTTTATTGTTGCTGTTTTGTTGC
>JAJPZC010000018.1:9635-10892 GCA_021204585.1 Clostridia bacterium | reverse complement strand
TGATCCTCCGGCATCAGCCGGAAAGCTACTCAAATCAAGCATATAACGCATCGTACGGCCTTCAGAGGCCGCACAGATACACCGGTGCATACGGGCTAAACGCGGCCCTGTGCCGCAACAGAAGGAGTCTTATGGACGGCATAATGACCCCGCAGGAGCTGTGGGAAAATTTTGATGACACGCTGCCTTTGAACGCCGTCTCGGAGATAGAGACGGACGAGGAGAGCCTGCGCATAGAGAAGGTAACCTTTGACGGCCGCGAGACCGGGCAGGGGCGTGTCCGCGTGTATGCAAAATATGCCACCAACCCCCAAAAGCACTCCACGCACACTGTACTTATCCTTCCGGATGCAAACCGCAGCGTGGAGGACGCCCTCATGATGCGCTTTGTTTCAGAGGGCTATAACGTCCTCATGGTGGATTACCGCGGATATGAGCCGGATCTTCTTCCCGCATGGCGCAAGCCCGCTCCCAAAATCATCCGCCGTCTTGTAGTGCATGAAGAGCCCGCTCCCGCAGAGGAGCCTGCGGCAGAAGCACCCGCAGAGGATCCCGTACAGCCTTCAGAGGTGCCTGCAGAAGAGCTCAATACAGAATCCGCAGCAGCAGAAGAGACCTCTGCAGAGGGCACAGAAGCCGCAGCAGGGTCCGCTGAGACAGAAGCAGGGGCGCCCGCAGAAGAGACAGCAGAAACGGAACCTGCAGCAGAGCCGGAAGCTCCTGCAGAAGGTACAGATACACAGGGCGCAGAGTCTGTGGAGCCCGTATCAGAAGAGGTCTCCACGCAGGAAACAGAAGACTCGTCTGCAGACAATGCGCCTGCAGAAGAGCCTGCAGCAGATACAGAGACCCCCACGGAAGAGACAGAGCCCGCAGAAGACACGGGTACGCAGGTCACCGTAGAGGACATAATAGCTGAAGCTGAGGCGGAAGCAGAAGCAGATGCAGAGACCCCTGTGGAAGAGCCTGTGGAGGCTGTAGCAGATACAGAAGAGCAGCCAGTAGAAGAGCCTGCGGAAGCTGTGGAAGGCACAGAAGTTCCCGCAGAAGAGCCTGCGGAGGCCGCTGAAGATACAGAAGAACAGCCTGCAGAAGAGCCCGCTGTGCCCACAGAGATAGCCCTGGAGGCCGCAAAAGAGCCGGAGGCAGCTGCACCCGCAGAAGACATCACGGAGGATGCAGAGCCCCAGACAGAGGATACGGAGGCACCCGCAGAAGACATTGAGACCCCTGTGGAAGAGCCTGTGGAGCAGGCAG
>JAJPZC010000018.1:3212-9535 GCA_021204585.1 Clostridia bacterium | reverse complement strand
CACCCGCAGAAGGAGAGGCTCCCGCAGAGGAGACCGCTGCGGAGGAAGAGAAGCCGGCAGAGCCGGAGCCGGAACCGGAGCCGGTGAAGCCCCCGGAGCCGGAGTATGAAGAGATAATAGTAGAGGAGCCCCTGCCGCCCCATCCGGGAGAGTATTACACGGTGTACCCGGATGGCATAAAGTACGCAAACTATGAGATATGCAAGGACAACCTGTGCTTTGCGGATAACGGAGCGGACAAGACGTGCTGGTATGAGTGGACGGCCGTGGGGCTGTACGCAAGGAAGTATATAGAGGAAAGGACCGGAAATGACAACATAGCCCTGGTGGGCGTGAGGGAAGGCGGCGAGGTCATCTGGAAGATGGCGGCCGTGAGGCAGTTCAGATGCGCCATCCCGGTATGCGCTGCCGGCTTTAAGACCTCTGCCGGGAAGCTGAAGTTTGAAAAGCCTGTAAGCGCTCCGCTGAAGGCAGCAAGGCCTGAGGCAAAGGAGGCGGAGAGGCACGGCAAGGAAAAGAAGGGCGCCCGCGCAGAGGAAGAAGAGTCCCATATGAATTACAACTTCATAGCAGGAGTGGACTCGCAGGCGTATGCGCCGAACGTAATGTGCCCCGTGCTCATGCTCTGCAGCGTAAACGACCCCAGGTTCGACTATGACAGGGCGTATGACACCTATCTTCGCATCAACCCGGACTACATCCAGGAGAGCGGTCTTTCATATGCCATGAACTCCAATTCGTTCATAGACAAGGAGTCCATAGCGGACATGTACATCTTCCTTAGAAAGTTCCTCATGGGCCACCACGTGTTCCAGCCCAGGATGGTTGCCGTGGACATAGACGTAGGACGCCAGCAGGAGCTCTTGGCGCGCGTCATGGCAGACCAGGAAGGCGTCGTGAAGAAGTTCAGGGTGTACTACGCAGAGGACACCGTGAACCCGGTGCTCCGCACATGGATAAACGCAGAGCCCATAAAGGGCGGCGCAAAGAACGAGTACAGCCTCAACGTGTACGAGGGCGCAAAGACCGTCTTCGTAATCGCTGCGGCAGAGTACACCAACGGCTACACATCATGGTCCAACGTAACGGTCAAGACCATATCCGGCCGCTTCCGCAACATGCTGCACAGAAGCCCGCTCATATACTCATCGCTCCTCCAGAATGACGGCTTCATATCCGTCGGCCTTGAGAAGAAGGCCATAGGCGGCATAATCCTCGAAGAGGGAGTCTCTGCTGCGCCGGAGAACATAGAGCTGGACGGCATAAAGGGCATATACGCCCCGGACGGCATGATGACGTACCGCATATCAAAGCCCAGGTACGCCCCGGATGACAAGAGCATCCTGTCTCTGGATATCAACACCGTCAACGACGCCAACATATACATCACCATAACAGACCTCAAGACCCATGAGGACTATGTCTTCACGGACTATCTCACCGGCGGCCTGTGGCAGAGCCTCAAGCTCTCCGCATGCACCTTCAAGTGCGGCAGGAAACCTCTCAACTCATTCTGCCGCGAGGCAGTCCTCACCATCCGTGCAGAGGGTCTGTACGCCGTGAACAACATCATGTGGCTGTAGCATCAAATGCACCATATTAACGGAGCTTTGCGTTGTGGAAGACAACATAGACACCCGTACAACTGAACATCCCGCACCGGACACGCATCCTCATGCCCACATCCATCTGGACCCCCATGACAAGCCCTTGTATGATCCGGAGCTTGTGCACCTTCTGGACGTAGAGACAGACATGGAGCCTGCAGAGCCTGCCGTGCCCCAGGCACCGCAGGAAGAACCCCAGCCGGAGGCCGCAGAAGAACCCCAGACCCCGGAAGCAGAGCCGCAGGAAGAGCCTGCGCCCGCTGCTAAGGCGGAGGAGCCGGCAGAAGAGCAGCTGGAGACAGTCCGTGAGACAGTCACGGAGACATCCCGGAACCCGGGAACAGAGCCAGAGGCAGAACCGGAACAGGAAGCGGAACCGGAACAGGAAGCAGAACCGCAGGCAGAAGAGCCTGTAGTCCCGGGGGCAGAAACTCAGCCGGAAGAGCAGCAAGAAGCCAGGGAAGACCCGGTGGCACCCACGGAGGCAGAGACGCAGACGGAGACCAGGGCGGAGCCGGAGACTGCACGGGCAGACACTGTGGCAGAGCCGTTTGCAGAGCTGGTGCCCGTACAAAGCCAGGAGCCTGTACCGGAGGAAAAGGCGCAGGAAGGCAAGGCCAAGGACAAAAAGAAGCGGGGAAAGGCCGCAAGCATAGTCCTTGGCATTGTGCTGGCAATAATCATTGTTATAATACTGCTCATTGTGGCCTTTGCCATATGTTTTGAAGGGGTGTATATAGTTGGCACTTCCATGATGCCGACCCTGACGGGCGCGGAGTCCAATGAAGAGAAGGGCGGGGATTACGTATACGCCAACAAGTACCGCAAGCCCACGTACGGGGATGTGGTCATCATCCAGGAGACAGAGGAAAAGGTAATCATAAAGCGCGTCATAGCCATGGAGGGAGACTCTGTGTACATGGAGCAGGGCACGGTGTACGTGCAGTACGCAGGCACAGGCGAGTATACGGCCCTCACAGAGGATTACGTGGCGGCAGAGAACTGTACGCCCACGCTTGACATAAACACACAGGAAGCCCACACTGTCGCAGAGGGCTGCATATACTGCCTCGGAGACAACAGGGACATATCCAATGACAGCCGCCAGAACGGGGACTTCAGCTTAGACTCCGTGCTTGGCGTAGTGCCCCGGTGGGCAATCTCCATAAAGGGCTTCACAACCTCCATATACAACGCTTTGCACTTCTAGGGTAAAGTCCCGCAGGGCCTGATGTCGGCCCGTACGGAGCCCGTACGGAGCCTCTGTGAGGCTCACATGAGCCCCCTGGAGGGGTGTATGTGCAAAGTGCACAACAAACGAAAATAACCCGGCCCTTTGGGGCGGGAGATGCATAACAGACTGAAACAAGGAGACATTCATATGCGTGCAGTGGTAACTGTGGTCGGCAAAGACAAGACAGGCATCATAGCAAAGGTAAGCACCTTTCTTGCGGAGAGGGGCGTGAACATTGTGGACATAAGCCAGACCATCATGGATGAGTATTTCGCCATGATAATGCTTGTGGACTTATCCTGCGCATCCATTGCGCTGTCCGTTCTTGCGGACGAGTGCGAGACAATGGGAAAGGGCATAGGCATGTCCATCCACGTGCAGCACGAGGAGATTTTCAACGCAATGCACAGCGTCTGACGAGAGGGCCCCGTTATGTTCAACACACAGGAAGTACTTGAGACCATAGACATGATAGAGAGGGAGCACCTGGACATCCGCACGATCACCATGGGCATCTCCCTTCTGCCCTGCATAAGAGGGACGGCCAAAGAGACCGCCCGCCTTGTATACGATACCATCTGCCAAAAGGCAGAAAACATAGTGAAGGTGGCTACGGACTTATCCCGTGAGTACGGTATTCCCATCGTCAACAAGCGTGTCTCCGTAACCCCGGCATCCCTCATCTGCGCACCCTTCTCCAAGGACTCTGCAGTCATAGGCAAGGCTCTGGATGATGCAGCCAAGACTGTAGGCGTGGACTTTTTAGGCGGCTACACGGCCCTTGTGCACAAGGGCATGGCAGACTACGAGAGGGACTTCATAGAGTCCATCCCTGAAGTTCTCGCCTCCACGGAGCGTCTGTGCTCTTCCGTCAACGTAGGCTCCTCCAAGTCCGGCATCAACATGGACTCCGTTGCCCTCATGGGCGAGACCGTCCTCCGCACGGCCAGACTCACCGCCGCCCAGGACGGCTATGGCTGTGCCAAGCTGGTTGTATTCTGCAATGCGGTGGAGGACAACCCCTTCATGGCGGGCGCCTTCCACGGCGTAGGCGAGAGCGGCACCGTAATAAACGTCGGCGTCTCAGGGCCCGGAGTGGTGGAGGCAGCGGTGCGTGCGGCCGGCACGGACAAGAACCTCGGCGAGATAGCGGAGGTGGTTAAGCGCACCTCATTCAAGATAACCCGTGCAGGACAGCTCATAGCCCGTGAGGCCGCCAAACGCCTCAACGCAGAGTTCGGCATAGTAGACCTGTCCCTCGCTCCCACACCGGAGCGCGGTGACTCAGTTGCCGCCATACTGGAGACATTCGGTCTGGAGAGCGTTGGCACGCACGGCACCACGGCTTGCCTTGCAATGCTCAATGACGCCGTCAAGAAGGGCGGCATCATGGCAAGCTCAAAGGTCGGAGGCCTGTCCGGCGCCTTCATTCCCTTATCTGAGGACATAGGCATGATAGAGGCCGCAGAGCGTGGCTCCATCAATATGGACAAGCTGGAGGCAATGACATCCGTCTGCTCCGTGGGCCTGGACATGATAGCCATTCCGGGAGACACCCCGGCCTCAACCATCTCCGCAATCATTGCGGACGAGGCGGCCATAGGCATGATAAACAACAAGACCACGGCCGTCCGTGTCATCCCCGTGCCCGGCAAGGGAGTGGGCGATGAAGTAAACTTCGGAGGCCTTTTAGGCCGTGCCCCCATAATTCCTGTGCACAATGAGAGTTCCGCCGTATTCATTTCCCGCGGCGGCCTTATCCCGGCACCCGTCCATTCCAACAAGAACTGATCCGCTGCGGCGGCTCCGTGCGGCACCCCGTGCGGGGGCCTCAAACCAGGCCCCTTGAGGCCGTTTGAAGCCGCTTATGCGAGTTTATAGAAGGTTTCAGCCATGAAGAGAGATAAAGTACCTGAAGAGAGAAAGTGGAAGATAGAGGACATATATCCCACGGACGAAGAGTGGGAGAAGGACTTTGCACGCCTTTCCGGTGTGCTGGACTTTTCCGCATACAAGGGACATCTTGGAGACAGGGACACCCTTTTAAGGTTCTTCATACGCAATGACGCAGTTTCTGCGGTCTGTGAGCGCCTCGCAGTGTACGCCCAGATGCGCCATGACGAGGACGCCGGCAACTCTGTGTACACGGCAATGTACTCCAGAATGAACATGCTGTACTCTAAGTACAGCGTGGCGCTTGCATTCTTCACCCCCGAGATGGCCAAAGTGGACGAGGACTACCTCAAGGGTCTCATCCAGGACCCGGACTTTGCAGATTATGACTATGAGCTCTCACGCATCCTTGCAGAGAGGGCGCATGCCATCTCAGAGCCGGAGGAAAAGATAGTTGGCCTGTCCGGAGACGTTCTCGGCTCCTTCAACGAGATCTTCGGCATGATAGACAACGTGGATCTGCCGCTCACAAACGTCACATACGAGGGCACAAAGACAAGGCTTACCCACGGCCTGTACGGCATAATGCTCCGTTCGGAGGACCGCAGAGCCCGCAGGACGGCATACTACAAGTATTACAAGGCATACGAGTCCCTCATAAACACCCTTACCTCCGTCTACGCAGGCTCTGTAAAGTCCGACGTGCTCCTTGCCCGTGTCTACAAGTTCGACTCCTGCATGGAGAAGGCCCTCTTCTACGAGGACGTGGACAGGAAAGTGTATGACAACCTCTTGAAGGCCGTTGACGAGTCCCTGCCCGTTATGCACAGGTACATAAGAGACCGCAAGAAGATACTGGGCCTCAACAAGCAGTATTTCTATGATATCTACGTGCCTTTGACAGCAGGCGTGGATGTGAAGTATTCATACGATGAGGCGTATGAGAGGGTTATAGAGGGCCTTGCGCCCCTTGGCAAAGAGTACCAGGACCTTCTTCGCCGCGGCCATGATGAAAGGTGGCTGGACGTGGAGGAGACGGAAGGAAAGCGCAGCGGCGCATACAGCATTGGCTGCAAGGGAATGCACCCCTATGTGCTGCTCAATTACCAGCCCACATTGAACGAGGTCTTCACCATAGCTCATGAGATGGGCCACTCCATACATACGTATTACTCCTGTGAGGCGCAGCCGTATGCGAAGAGCGATTACAAGATCTTCGTGGCCGAAGTGGCCTCCACGGTGAACGAAGTCCTTCTTTTAAAGGACATGCTCTCCAAGGCGGACAGCGATGACCTCAAGAAGTACCTCCTCAATTACTACCTGGACACCATACGCACCACGCTGTACCGCCAGACAATGTTTGCGGAGTTTGAATACGAAGCGCACAGCTTGGCCGAGAAGGATGAGCCCCTCACGAAGGAGGTCCTCTGCCAGATTTACGCAGACCTGGGGCGCAAGTATTACGGGGACGGAATTGTGCATGACTTCCACATCTCATGCGAGTGGATGAGAATCCCGCACTTCTACAGGGCCTTCTACGTGTACAAGTACGCCACGGGCATCACGGCGGCCATCTGCATAGCCAACAG
>JAJPZC010000018.1:0-3112 GCA_021204585.1 Clostridia bacterium | reverse complement strand
TCTACGTGTACAAGTACGCCACGGGCATCACGGCGGCCATCTGCATAGCCAACAGGATTCTCACGGAAGGGGAGCCTGCCGTTGCGGATTACAGGAAGTTCCTCTCATCCGGGTCTTCTGCAGACCCTGTGTCCTTACTTAAGCTTGCAGGCGTGGACCTCTCCACGGAAGAGCCGTACAAGTTCGCATCAAAGGAGTTTGAGGACACCCTCGTGCAGTTAGAGTCTCTGTCCGGCATCCGGGCATGACGCAGCGCTTTAGCGCGCGCGGGTGGATTATGAACAAATGTTCATGCGATTTCCAAAACTGCAAAACGCACATATACCGGCACCTTTGCCCTTGCGCGGGCATGAATGAAGGGTGCTGGCGGGATGGATAACATACAGCCACACAACAGATAACAGGACTTAGTTTATGGCAGACGGATTGGATTTGAGAACGAAGGAGATGCCTCACAGCCTGGGAGCGGAGCAGGCGCTTCTCGCGTGCCTTCTTACGGACAGCGACGCTGTGACGGACGTTATAGGAGACCTCAAGGAAGAGGACTTTTATCATGAGTCGCACCAGATAATATACGGCGCCATTGCGGCGGTGTACAACAGCTCCCGCCCCGTGGAGCTTCTTACTGTGTATGACCGCCTGGGGCATGACGGCAACCTCACGAAGGTTGGAGACCTTGCATACCTTACGGAGCTCACGCAGATGCTGCCCTCTTCGGCCAATGTGCAGGAGTACCTGGACATGGTCAAGAAATACAGCACCATGAGAAAGCTCATCCGTGCCGGCAGGGACATAGAGAAGAATGCGAGGGAGTCGGATGACGCCACCAAGAGCATGCAGTACGCAGAGTCCCTCGTGTACAACATATCCGCCCAGAGCGACACATCCACGATGCGCAACATCAAGGAGAGCTCCTCTGTGGATGACGTCCTCACCAAGTTCCAGACCATCCAGGACAACAAGGACGCCCTGAGGGGAGTCCGCACGGGGTTCAACGAGATAGACCGCATAACGAACGGCCTGCAGAAGTCAGACCTCATAGTCATCGCAGCCCGCCCCGGCATGGGCAAGACGTCCTTTTCCATGAACATAGTGGAGCACGCAGCCCTCGTGGAGGGGAAGGTGTGCGCCGTCTTCTCCCTTGAGATGCCGGAGATACAGATAGTCCAGAGGCTCATCTGCTCAGAGGCGGAGGTAAGCATGTCCAGAGCTCTTTCGGGAAAGCTCACCGAGATGGACTGGAAGGCTCTTGCCAAGGCCGCCACACGCATCAGGGAGGCCAACATCAACATAGATGACTCCTCCAGGGTAACCCCTGCGGAGATCCTTTCCAAGTGCCGCCGCATAAAGTCCCGTTACGGCGCCCTGGACCTCGTCATGGTGGATTACATCCAGCTCATGTCCTCCGGCCGCAGGAACGAAGAGAACAGAGTGCAGGAAGTGGCCTCCATAACCCGTGACCTCAAGATTATGGCCAAGGAGCTGGACGTGCCCGTAATAGCCCTTTCCCAGCTGCGCCGCATGGACGGAAAACCGTCCCTCATAGATCTCCGTGAGTCCGGCGCCATAGAGCAGGATGCGGACATTGTCATGTTCATATACAATGAGCCTAATGACAAGAAGTCCTCGGAGGAGGATGAAGACCTCCGCAGAGACATAAGGTACGTCTCCATAGCCAAGCACCGCAACGGCGAGACCCGCGAGAAGATAGAGCTGCGCTTCCGCGGAGAGCTCACCAAGTTCGTCAACCCGGAGCTCAGCGAGACTATGGTTACCCGTGCGGAAGACTCCGCACCCAAGCCTGCGCGCAAATACACGTCCCGTGAGGAGCTCACTCCTCCCCCGGAGCCGGACAACGAACCCGGCCCGGAGGATGAGCTGGACTCTCTTCCCCCGGACGAAGAGCTCCCGTTCTAGCAGCTCCATACAGACACCTGTACAGACGCCCCAGGGCGCCCGTACAGCCCTGTAAACGCTCATAACCGGCCTGTTTGGGCCGTAACATAACATATCTCAACACCCGCAGAAGGACACAGGAAGGCATGCAGACACGCATAATGCAGACAAATGAAGAATCCCTCGCCTTGGCGAAGGAGATTATACAGGCTGGCGGTCTTGTGGCTTTCCCAACGGAGACTGTGTACGGCCTTGGGGCCAGCGCACTGGATGAAGAGGCCTGCAAGCGCATATTTGATGTAAAGGGCCGTCCCAATGACAACCCTCTCATAGTCCACGTGCACAAGGATTATGACATCTCAGCGCTTGTTACCGGCATCCCGGAGTACGCATGGCGCCTCCGCAAGGCTTTCCTTCCCGGGCCCCTTACTATGGTCTTCAAGAGTCTTGGCACTGTATGTCCTGCCGTCTCATGCGGCCTGGACACCGTGGCCATACGTGTGCCCTCTAATCCAAAGGCGCAGGAGTTCTTGAGATACGTAGGATTGCCAATAGCAGCCCCGTCTGCAAACATCTCCAAGCATGTCTCGCCTACGTCCGCAGAGCATGTCCTGGCGGACTTCAACGGTCTCATACCGTTAATTCTGGACGGAGGGGAGTGCACAGGAGGCATAGAGAGCACCGTCTTAGACTGCACCGGACCCGTTCCTGTGGTCTTGAGATCCGGGCTTGTAACCCGTGAGATGGTAGCTTCAGTTGCCGGAGACTGCAAGGTGCACACGCCTGTGGCGGGAGAGAAAGTGCGCTCTCCGGGGATGAAGTATTCCCACTATTCCCCCAGGTGCCGCACGGCTCTGTATGCGGAGGAAGACCTCCCTGCAGCCATAGCAAGATATGATGCAGAGAATGCGAAAGGTGCCAGAGTATCCTTTATTTGCCTGGATGAGACGGCACAAAAGACTGGCTCCAGAAAGTGCTTGAACATTGGCTCCACTCCGGAGGAAGGAGCCCGGAATCTGTACAGGATGCTAAGGAGCGGGGAGAAGGAGCTGGACATTATAATAGGCGTGGCGCCATCCCGCAGGGACGGGGTCATGGCCGGGCTTATGAACAGATTTGAGAAAGCATGCGGCGGTGTGTATGAAGACGGACACAGAGACTAAGCTAAAGAGACCAAGGGGAAGAAGAAGCCTAAGAACGTCCACAAGAAGGTGGT
>JAJPZC010000169.1 GCA_021204585.1 Clostridia bacterium | reverse complement strand
ATATAACACATTTGAATATGAGCAACCGTAATTTTATTATTAGGCTGTTGGGCGCGGCCCTGATGACGGCTGCGGTCGCGACGGCGTGCCAAGAAGTGTCCGCCATCGTGCCGATAGTCAAGCTGGCTTCCCTCGAAAGCGAGATAACCCTTGAGCCGGAAGCCGGGTCCTTTGACATCGATTTCTACGCCAACAGCTCCTACCATATAGAATACCTCAACGACAACGACTGGCTTACCCTGACGGCGACCGATCCCGTCGACGAGATGGCCGTCCTCACCGGAACTTACACTCAGAACGACGGCTTCAAGCGCAGGGTGGACTTTGTGCTCTGCTCCGACCTCGACACCCGCAGGGACACCGTGGTAGTGAAGCAGAAGGCCTTTGAGGACGCCTTCATCTCTTTCGGCGAATCTTCCGTAACTTTACCGGGAGCCGGCGGCGTCTCCGAGGAGACTGTTCAGACGAACGTCGACTTCAGCGAGATGACCGTTGACATCACCTACTCCGATGCAGGCAACGTCGACTGGATCACCGGCCTGGAGATTGAGGACAGCGACTCCGACGAGCGCACCATGAGGATCACCCTCGACCAGAACACCGACGAGATCGCGCCGAGGTCCGCCTTGGTCTTCATTTCCTTCACGGACGGCTGGGGAGACGTCGTCTCCATCTATTTCAACATTCTGCAGTGCAACGCCAACGAGACGGGAGGCGAGGTGATCTCCTTCGAGGATTTCCGCAGCCGGTATGTCACCGGTGAGACGATAGAGGACTATGTCCAGCTCAACGGCTACATCGTCAGCAATCCCGCGAGCCTCAACGCCGGCGAACCCACCCAGAGCACAAGTTCATCCATAGACTTCACTCCTCCCACGGTGACCGTCTATTTCGAGTCCGAGGACGGGAAGTACGGAGTGGCCCTCGTCACGACGGACGAGGACGAGAACGTGTTCGAGCAGTACGACCACGTCGGGCTTCTGCTCCACGGGGCCGTGGCCGATCTCGTGGAGACGGATCCGGCCTGCTATGAGATCACGGGCGTGGACCGCAGCATGATCTTCTCCCGCACGAGCGGCACCGCCGAAGACCTGCCCCTCAAGCGGAAGTCCATCTCCGAACTTACCGACGACGACATCTACACCTACGTCCGGCTCACCGACGTCGAGATCCCTATCCGCAAGGGAAGTCTCATGCCCGTGGAGCAGGGCTTTACTTCGGCCGCCAACTCTCAGATGGTCCCGAAGTTCCCTCTGCTCGTCATTGACAGCAACGGGGACGACATATATCTTATGACCAACGACAGGTGCCCCTACCGCCTGGACGGGACGAGGCTTCCCTACGGCTCCGGCTCCATGGGCGGAGTGATCGTCCACGAACACTACTCCCGCTTCGAGTGGCGCGAGGGGGCCGATATAAGCGACATGGAGACCGACGAGACCCTCGGCTACATAGGCCGCTACCAGATCCGTCATCAGACCAAGGACGACATCTGGGGAGACATGGAGGACAGCGTCGAGGACGGCTTCGCGGCCCTGCTCTGCGAGTACCGCTATGTGAATCCCGACACTGTGAACAAGGTCCTGAAGCCATCATACGGGACGAACGGATGGCTTGACCATACCTACACGGCCCAGACATGGTCCGCGTTTGGAGGCCTCCACATGAGCGAGGCGAGCTACGCGTATGACTATCTTGGTCCGTGCGGCTCCAATGTGAACTGGTATTACGGGCTGAACTACGGCAACAAGAACGGCTGCGGAATCGTCCTCGACCTGACGGAAGGGCATGACACCTACAATACTGACTACGAGGACCGCGTCAGCTTCAATCCCGACGGCACCGTCGAGTGGTGCGGCCCGTATGCCGCCAACGAGTATGTCGCCGAGGGCACGGGCGGCTGGGTCGAGGACCCCACCAACGTCAACCAGATCAACTATCAGTCCTCTTCCTTACGCGGCCACGGAATGTGCCCGGCCGGCTGTATGCTCGCCGTCACCAATTTCCATTGGTGGGACTACGACAACGACCGCCCCTACGCATGGCTTATCAACTTCTCCACGGAGGGCATCAGCACTTCGAGCATCACGATGCAGCTGTCTGTGATGAACCGCGATTCGGGCTATGTCACGCCACGCTACTGGTGCGCCGAATGGTCCTTTACCAACTCCCAGGCGGAGGAGGACGACGACCAGTGGAACATGATCGGGGAATACACCGTACAGGACGCGACCTTCTCGTCAAGTCCGAACATATACTCTGTCCAGGGCTACAAGGGAGTCAACTTCAAGCTCCCCACGGACATCCTCGGCCATGACAACGTCTACATCCGTCTGCGTCCGACCTGCGACCTCGGCGGAAGCGTTACCTACCAGACCTACGCCGGCTGTCACTTTTCCGATTCTACCCCGTATTCCAGCGACGCTGTCGGAGTATACCGCAATCCGACATGTCTCGGATATTTCGCGATCAGGTACAACAAATAAGGACCCTACATCATGAAAATGAATCACAGATACTTTATACTCTCACTGACGGCGGCGGCCCTTGTCATGGGCATGGCCCTGGCATCCTGCG
>JAJPZC010000064.1 GCA_021204585.1 Clostridia bacterium | reverse complement strand
AGTATATACTTTGTATATACATAGAAAATATTTTTCAGTTAATTATTTTCTTTGATTTACACATGATTTTTGGAGGTTGAAATCATGCCTGTTCCGGAAGAATTTAGGTCGATAGATATTCCCAAAGGTTTGGTGATTATAGATACCTTGACGAACGGTCCAAAGCGCTATGCTGTGCGTGAATCTTTTGGCTCAGTACGGGTTCCCGGCAAAAAGAATCCGCAACCAAAATATGGCCGTGTGGTCGGTCATATAATAGACGGAAAGTTTGTCAGAGATATGAAGAAGTCTAAGTATGCTGAAGCCCCTTACTTGTCTTATGGAATGGCTGCACTTTTCAAAAAGGTAACGGACGACATTTATGAGGATCTGCTTAGTTGCTTTGACCTTTCGGATGCGCTTAAAATTATAGCGATGGCAGGGACGAAGATAATTTATCCCAAGGTCACAAACAACAACATGTCTGAGAAGTACAAAAGAACGTTCCTGTCGATTTATTATAAGGGCGCCGCACTATCTAAAAATACGATTTTCGAATTTTTAGCCGGGCTGGGGAAAAGCGATGCGCGAATTGACTTCTTTGAGAAAAGAATCGACCGCGTTTCCGCCGAAAACCACATCGCCATAGATGGGGTACTGAAAAAAGATGGCAGCATAGACAACGAGCTTGCCGGGTATTCTTTCAAGGCGCGTCTCCGCGGATACAAGGACATTAACATTCTGTACGCCTATGACATGGATGCGAAGGAGGTTCTTTGCTCGCAGGTGTTTCCGGGGAATCGACCGGATGTGTCGTGCTACAAGACGTTTGTGGGAACAAACAAGATAAAGGCAGGAATTCTGATAGGCGACAAGGCATTCGCCCCCAGCGCACTGAAAGGTATTTGGGAGGAGAATCTCGGTCTGCATTTTATTTCTCCGCTCAAGAAGAACAGCAAAAAAATTGAGCAATACGAGATGGAAAAGTTCGACGGAGTATTCAAAAACACGCAGATATACCACAAAAAGGTTAAGATGGAAAACGGGCATTTCCTGTATTCGTTTAAGGATTTGGATAAGGCTTATGCGCAAACGAAGAGCTATACCACACGTGTGAGCAAGTCTAACGAAGCTTTCGATTACGACGATTACTATGACACCTATATTAAATCCGGGATGATTGTTTTCGAGTCGGATTTGGATCTTCCAGAGCAACTCATATATGAGAATTACAAAAGCCGGTGGCTGATTGAACTGACGTTTCGCGAATACAAGAACACTCTGTGCCTTGACACAACGAATGTCCACTGGGATTTTTCGGTTAAAGGAGAAGAGTTCGTCAATTTCATAGCAACCCTTGCCACAAACCGCATTACCAAGCTGATGGCCCAAAGCGGCTTGCTGAATGACTACTCCTATGGCGATTTAAGAGAGGCTCTAAGAAGCGCAAAGCGCAAAGTCCCTGCAGAGGGCATAGTGGATGATGTGCGCACGGACGACGCTTGCTGGGTCGAAACCTCAGACGAAGTATTGCGTATCATGGAGACTTTGGGATTGGCTGTTCCTACACTCCCCGAGAATTCACTTCTCAAAGTCACGGAAAAGGCTAAGAAACAAAAACAACCGAAAGAGCAAAAGCCGAAACATCCCCGCGGGCGGCCGAAAAAAGCCGAGCAAGAGACAAAAGAAAAACGCCCTGTCGGGCGTCCCAAAAAAAGTCTAGACAGTGTGGGTTCTAGCACTGCTTCCTCTGAAAAAGTGCCATCTGCGGCTGCCACGCAAGAAAAACGCCACGTCGGTCGTCCCAGAAAATATCCTGTCGAACAACGTGTGAAACGTCCCGTCGGTCGTCCGAAAAAGGAGCAGACGGAGCCAAAACCTAAACGGCCGGTTGGCCGTCCAAAGAAAGATCCAGCTCCAACTCAAAGCGATTGATTCGTGTAAATAAAATCCAAATAAATCCCCTGGAAATCCGTGTATATTCTACAAATTGGGAAATCTGTATAAGCACCATGTCCTTTGCAAAAGCAGTCGCCCCAGCATACTTCTCAATCAACTCATCGCGTTTATCTGCCGCACCTTCCGTCTGATCTTCCAAGTTCGACATGAAATTCGACACATATCCGCGAAGCGTCGTGCGTACCGACGCATCAAAGATATCGAAACTATTCAAGCGAAGCTCATTGCCGGCAACCCAAGCGGAATGATTCAAGTTTGCGCTGATCGCAGTTCTCCATGCGCCATTCTCTTCCAATGACTTCAAAATCGGTTGCGTGAATCCGACCGCGCCGGTCGTTTCCTGCCCCTCTTCCGAAATCACGAACTTAATGAAATCCCAGCACAGATCTTTCACGGTCTTCGTAACACCGTCCACTTCCTGCGTTTCGTCCGCATGCACATTCAAAATCCCATATCCGGAACAGCCTGCGCCGATATCCTCCGCAGGGAACGGCAAAAAGTCGATATACGGCTGACCATCTTCGCGCATCGTAAGCGAATACGTATATGCCACCGGCCGAGAAACAACGTCCATAAACACCGTTCCGTTGTTAAAGTTTCCGGTGCGATCGATTGCCTCTTTCGAGTAGAACAAGTTGTCATACAG
>JAJPZC010000117.1 GCA_021204585.1 Clostridia bacterium | reverse complement strand
ATACATATATATAATGTATAAACGGATACGGGGTCTCTTTTCCGGATCTGGAACTGGAGGATGTATGTATGGAACCTTGTGCTTTCTAGGGGTGTGGGATATATGGGAGAGTCTTAATCCGTTCAGGTCTTCCAGCCTGCAGCGGATTCAGTGCATGTCTTCCACTAATGTCTTGCAGTATATGTATCTTCTATATATATGTTTGCACGCCCGTTCATATATGGAGTATGTACATGAGGGGCTATATTGGTGCCTGGGATTGGGTTGTGTATCTGGAGCCCGTGCTGTTAGTGCCCTGCATATGGGCGCCTGTGAAAGCCAGGATATGCTTGCCTGGTGTGGGCTTCATTTGCATATGCGCCGGAAGGTGTATCCGGGGCGGTGCGACTGGTGCCTGTGCAGATGCCGGAACAGGCGGCATATGGGGTGTATGCGGTCCGGGTGCTTTGCGGTGCCGGAAGGGTTATGCATTACAGCGCAGGAGCGCTGTGTCCGGTAAGTGGCAATGGCCTTGAGGAGGCAGCTGTAGCTGCGGGGAGCACCGTCTGGTGCTGCGCGGCGGCATTACTGCTGGCCGGGGATATGGGGGGCGAAGACCGGAGGTTCGTTGTCCTCGCCGAAGGAGACAACCCTTTGGCGCAAGCGGCCGTACTTTTCCTTTATCTGTTCGTTGAGTGAAAGGACTTCTTCCTCCGTGCCGGTGAAGCAGCAGCGGAGGCAGTAATACTGCTTGGAGGAAGAATCATAGAACATGTCTATGTCTATGTCCCTCATGAAGCATCTGGGGCAGCGGTAGTTCAGTTTGCCTTTTCCAGCCTGAGCCATGTCTCTATCCCTCCTTCCGTAATGTTCTTTGTAACCGCGAGATGGAATACGGGGGAGAAGGCTATGCCTTCCTCCGCCTCTGCGGAATCCGCAATGCCGCCCATCTGCACCCTGGTGCATATGTCCGGTATTATGGCCGTGGCGCACTTTTCTGCACCCGTGGTGCAGAAGACCTTGCGGCCCTTGTATCCGTACTGGATGGTGTCCGTGCCGGCGGAGAGAGTCATGGATGTCATGTCCGGCTGGTATTCGTTCTTGCCGAAGCCTGCCGTGAAGTACTCCTGGAACTGGACGGTCTCGCCGTGGAGATCGTTTAAGATCTCCCTGCGGGTTATGATCTTTCCCTCTCCCTCCGGGAAGAGGAAGGTGGAACGGATCTGGATGTCCAGGCCGTCCAGGGAGACGGTCACGGGGTCACAGACTATCCGGACGCCCTCAGGATCTTTGCGGAATGTGGCCATTGTCTTGGTAAGGCACAGGTCTGCCGTTTTTCCGTGGTACGCAACCTTGCAGGACTTTACCGTCCCTGCGCCGGCGTAATGGGTGAAGTAGCCGGCACGGTAATTGGCCTGGATGAGGTACGGGTATGAGGCATCATATACGTTCTCCGTACCGATCCCCGTCTCCTGGGGTATCTTTGCGGCATACGGACGGAGGTCTATCATTGCCCCGCCCTGGTTGAAGTCCAGGCAGCAGCGCATGTAGGGGTCTGCATACCAGAAGTACTCCTTGCTGGAGCCGTACAGGATGTCTTTCCACAGGGCGCACTCCGGGCGCTTGTAATCCCTGTGGGTATTACGGTAATAATCCGCGAACTCGCTCATGGTGAGGTCCAGAGCCAGGCCCTGCTTCTTGAGGTTGCCGTAATAGCGGCAGCCGTCCTTGTATGACTTTGCAAGGAGCTCATACGGAGCCTCCCAGCGGCCGGCGCGGTTCAGCCAGCCGGGCCCTACGAACATCATGTTGTAGCAGAAGCCGTCATTGTACTTTGCAAGGTGTCTGTACTGGTCTATTAAGTTGTACAGGTACGGGTACTCCGTCCCCTCTTTGTCCTTGTAATATATCATGCCACGGAGGACGTTCTGGGGATGGGTGCCGAAGTTGGACCCGTTGCCGTCAAAGCAGGCCATGAGGTCACGGGACAAATGGGGTATTGCAACTATGCCGGAATCGTCTGCAACGGACTCTGCCGGGATGTGGGAGTTCACTTTGGAAGGGATCCAAGGGTTCCAGCATCCACCGTCCATGAAGGTGTACCAGGAGTTGTTGCAGGTGTGGTATGCCTTGGGGCCCTCCTCCCAGCAGGTGGCAACGGCGCACTTTACGGAGGGGTATTTGGACTTTATATAGTTTATGGTAAAGGCATCCAGAAAGTATGAGCCTGTGGACTCGGGGTAAAAGCCGAACTTCTCATAGAAAAGAGAGAAACAGTCATCTATGATGGCCATCTTGGTCTCGTTGTCAAACATCCATATGCAGAAGTCCTCTGTCTTGTACTTCTCACGGAACTGCTTGCAGGGGAGGCCTAAGAGGGAAAGGGCTATCTCATCCCCGTACTGCTCATGGTGCTCTTTGGCTATCTGTACTATGGCGTCTGAGAACAGAGAGGCGTACGTAATCTGTATGGTGGTCTTCAGGCCGTTCTCATGAGCGGCCTGCTGCTGGAAGAGAAAGATGTCCATGGACTCGTCCTGCACGTCCCTCTTCCCACCCAGGGCACGCTCTGCGTACTCCGGGGAAAGCTCCGGTCTGTGAATTATGTTAA